>JAQBWH010000006.1 GCA_027624625.1 Verrucomicrobiota bacterium
GTGTGATTTTTGACCAGGCGGTCGGTTTAGCAGCAGCCGGCAGCGCAGTCGCAGGGGCAGCATTGGCCGCCGCAGTCGGTGCACTTGCAGGCTTCTTGCGCCGTGGCCGTGAAGGACAGGGCGAGGACCGCCAGAATTGCCAAGAGGATATTTTTCATTTTGATGATTTCTTTTTGAGGTTTCGTTCCAAGGTTCCTTCCGCCAACCAGGACGGAAGCCGACGCGGAGTGAGCCCTCAGGCTCGGGGCGGGGGAACGGGCGGACGTGAGGTCCGCGTGGAGAAGGATTTGTTCTCGAGTTGCGCCGCTGGTGAGCAGGAGGGCGCAAAGACCATAGCTGGGACAACGGTGGAAAGAATGAAGATGCTCGCTCCGCTGGTCTGAGAGGAGAGGGGCGGGCAAGGACAAGCGGTGGCACAGCAGCCCGGGTTAGTCTCGCAACAGGCCGAGGCGCAGGAGGCGACCAGGTTGGGAGTGGCCGCCGCAGGCGCTAGCAGCACAAGGGCCAAACCAAGCAACAGCAATGGAAATGCGACCAACTTCACACCGCGAGAGTAAACCACTGTGGGCTGGTGTCAACCGTCCCCTTATCGGAGAAAGAGCCAGCCGACCACGGCAATGATCGGCAGAAGAACAGGCAGGCTGTAGCGGAGGATGTAGCCAAAAAAGGACGGAGTTTTTACTTTGGCATGTTCGGCGATGGCTTTGACCATGAAATTGGGTCCGTTGCCGATGTAAGTGGCAGCGCCGAAGAAGACGGCACCGAGCGAGATGGCGACAAGGATCGGAACATGCGAAGCGGCAAAGGATGCGACGTCGCTGGCCTTGCCCAGATCCAGCCCTTCCTGTCCGAGTGCCGCAGCGAGGAAGGTCAGGTAAGTCGGTGCATTGTCCAGCGCCGCCGAGAGCACGCCGGTGAAGGCGTAGAACTGCAAAGGTGTCTCCACGCCGAGCGTGTCGGAGTGAATTTGCACGTAGTCCAAGGCAGGAATCATCGTCCCGAAGATACCGAAAAAGAGCCAAGCCACTTCTTTGATCGGATGGAGATTGAAGTGGTTCATCTCGTGGACCTGCTTCGGCGTGGCATACCAGGAACCGAGCGCGGCCGCGCCCATGGTAAGTTCGCGCCACGGGGTGGGCAGGAAAACGGCCCCGAGGATGAGGCCGATGAAAACGAAGTTGCTTTTGCCGTCGATCCGGAACTCCTCGTATCCGGTTTCGAGTTCGCGCACCACCTCGGGCGCGCGGCGGAAATTGATCGAATCAATGACGTAAAAGGTGGCGAGCAGGGCGCTGACGACAACCAACCAAGGCAGCCAAAGGTGCACAGTCGTCCAGAAAAACGGAACCCCCTTGAGGTATCCGAGGAACAACGGCGGATCGCCGATCGGGGTCAGCGCACCGCCGGCATTGCTCACCACGAAAATGAAGAAGACCACGTGGAACGCGGTGACGCGGTATTTGTTCATGCGGATCCAAGGGCGGATCATGAGCATGGACGCGCCGGTCGTGCCGATGAAATTTGAAATGACCGCCCCGATCCCGAGAAATACGGTGTTCCGTAGCGGGGTGGCCTCGCCGCGCACGCGGATGTGCACTCCGCCGGCCACGATGAAGAGTGATCCAATGAGTGCGATGAAGCTGACGTATTCATGGGCGACATCGAACAGGCGGTGGCGTTCGCCCAGCACGAAGAAGTAGTAGCCCGCGGTGAACAAACCGAGAACGAGGGCTACCTTGGGGTAGTTCTTTTCCCACCAGTGCAGGTTGATGAAAGGCATCAATGCGATGGACAAAAGCATCGCACCGAAGGGAATCATCATCCACGGACTCGGCTCGATGGGCGCGGCTGAAATCGATGCGGCAAGCATAGGACATTCCAAGATCAGCCCCTGGACTCCTCTGACTCAAGTCTATTTGGCGGTCGTTGAGTTGAAATTGGGTCAAGCCCCGACCTCCCGGCCGGATAAGGTCGAGAGAACCAGCCACGACAGGTAGGCGGTGTAGCCGCTGAGCAAGATGGCGCCTTCGAGGCGGGTGATGCGCTTTTGGTGGTAGGCCATGGGCCAGAGGACGAGGGCAAAGGCCGCCATGACGGCATAGTCGACCAAGCTGATGCCCGAGGCGTCGAGTGGAGCGACCATGGCGGTGATGCCGAGGATGCCGAGGAGATTGAAAATATTCGACCCGACGATGTTGCCCACCGCGATGTCCACCTCTTTTTTCACCGCGGCAACCAGTGAAGTGGCCAATTCCGGCAGGCTCGTGCCGACCGCGATGACGGTCAGCCCGATAAGCGCTTCACTCCAACCGAAGGCCCGCGCGATGACCACGGCGCCGTCGACCAGGAAGCGCGCTCCGAAGATGAGGAGGACAAGTCCACCCGCGACCATGAGGAAATCGACAGCCAGTCCCCGCTTGGAAACCTTCACCTCTTGGCCGAACTCCGCGCCGAGGGTGTCGGCCGATTGGCGTCGGGCCAGAAGGACGCTGGAGATAACATAAGCGAGAAGCAAGGCGTAGAGGATGATTCCCTCGGTCCGTCCAAGGGTGCCGTCCGATAGGAGGAAAATGGTCAATGCGGTGGCGGCGATCATGATCGGGATATCGATCCGCACGATTTGCGTGGTGGTGGCGATGGGGGTGACGAGGGCGCAGATGCCGAGGATCAGTCCGAGGTTGCAAATATTGGAACCGACCACGTTGCCCACGCTGATGTTGCCTTGGCCGGCCAGGCCGGCCTTGAGGCTGACCACCAGTTCCGGTGAGCTGGTCCCGAAGGCAACCACGGTGAGACCGACGACCAGCGGGGAGAGTCCGAGCCGCAGGGCGAGCGACGAACTGCCGCGCACCAGCGCTTCCGCGCCGTAGTAAAGGAGGGCGAGCCCGAGGGCCAGATAAAGGATGGCGGCAGTCATGGCAGGCGGGGAGATTTAGCGGTTGCCGGGCCGGAGATAAAGGAGAAGCGGAAGGACCAAGGCTGAGACTTGCCTTGGCGGCCTGAGGGGGGAAGGGAGAGTTTTAAGTTTTAGGTTTGTAAGTTTTAAGTGGGCGGAGCGGCACACTGGCGGGTGTGTGCTGAGAGTAGCTGGGGGGATCACCCTCATTCAGGGCGCGCGGCGGGTCCGGAGGCCCCGCCCTACCACAAGAGGGGTGTCCATATTTGGGTTCCGGCTGTTGTGAGCTGGCGCTACAAATGCGGGGATGAAGGCTCCTTTTGCTCCAAAGACGGATGCCGCGCTTTTGGTGCTGGCCCACGGCTCGAGTGTCAATGCCACGTCGAGCCGGCCGACCCGGGAATTGACCGAGCGGCTGCGGGACTCGGGGTTGTTCGGTGAGGTGGCTTGCGGATTTTGGAAAGAAAAGCCGGGACTGCGGGAAGCTTTGGACCGTCTGAGCAAGCCGGAGATTTTTATTGTGCCCAATTTCACGGTCGAGGGGTATTTCGTGCGCAATGTCATCCCGAAAGAACTCGGGCTGACCGGACCGGTGACCAAAAATGACAAGGGACAGGTTCTGCGCTTGTGTTTGCCGGTCGGGGGGCATCCTCGCATGACCGAAGTGTTGCTCCATCGGGCCCGGGAAGTGGCCCCGGGGGTCGAGTTTGCCCACGCAGCTTTGCTCGTGCTCGGCCACGGCACGCCGCTCGACACGCGGAGTTCGGAAGCGGTCGAGGCGCAGGTGGAGGCCATCCGGGCGCGCGGTATTTTTGCCGAGGTGCACGGGGCGTTCATGGAAACGCCACCCAAGATCGAAGACTGGCGCACGATCACGCCGTGCCGGGAGGTGATCGCTGTGCCGTTTTTCATCGCGGACGGATTGCACAGCGACGAGGACATCCCGGGTTTGCTCGGCATCACGGACGGGGAGGATGCCGGGGAGCGGGAGCGGAAGAATCCGCATCTGCTCGACGGCCGGCGGCTTTTTTATTCGCGCGCGGTTGGTACGGATCCGGGGATGGCCGACGTGATTCTTGACCAGGTGCATTCCTGGGAGTTGTGTGCCAAGGGCATCCTGCGAAACGGGGAGACAGCGGGTGCTGCGGTGTGATAGGCATTAGCCATGATCACGAAATTACTCCACACCCGCTACCGGGTGAACGACCTCGAAAAGACGGTCGGTTTTTACCGGGACGTGCTCGGTTTGGAAGAAATCCGCCGCCACAAGTCTCCGCGCGGATCCGAGTTGGTTTTTCTTAAAGCACCGGAGAGCGAGGAATTGATCGAGATTTGTTCCTTTCCGGCGGCCGGACCAGTTGTGGTCGGGCCTGACCTGACCCATCTGGCTTTTGAGGTGACGGATTTGGAAAAATTCGCCGAGGAAGCCGCGGCCAAGGGATACCCGCTTTCCGATGGTCCGACCACTTCATCGACCGGAACGGTTTTTGCCTTCATCGACGCACCGGAGGGCTACGAGATCGAGTTGATCCAGGCGCCGGACTAAGCGCGGCCTTATGGAATTCGACTGGCTCGAGGCACCATTCGACCTCAAGGCCCTGACCCCGCGGGCGATCGAAGAATCGTTCGAGGATCCGTTCAGTCTTCGTCTGCTGCCCGACTATGACCATGGAGAGGCGCGCTATTTCAACCTCGGGCGCTCGGTCGAGGGGCGGGGAATTTTCAGCGTGTTCTGGACGGATGGCAAAACGGTGCGGGTGGTGGCGGCGCGGCCGATGACCAAGGACGAGGAAAACTTTTTCGAAAGGAAGAATGCCGAATAGCGAAGCGAACGAGTTGCGCGCGCTGCGTGCGTGGTCGGAGGTGCCCGCCTTCGATGACGCGGCGGCTGAAGCGGCATTCTGGTTGCGGCACAGTCTCGATCCGAAGCTGATGAATGCCTCGATCCCGAAGAGCGACGCGCGCGAGTCGGCCACGGTGACCTTGCGGTTCGACCCGCGGATGCTGGCCCGGATCAAGCGGGTGGCCCGCTCGCGGTATTTGAATTACCAGAGCATGATCAAGCAGTGGCTGGCCGAGCGGTTGGAAAAAGAGGGATGAGGGGGAGGGAGTTTTAAGTTTTAGGGTTGTAAGTTTTAAGTGGCGCGAGTTGCGTTGGCGGGTGTTGAAAAAATCGATGAGGGGAGTTTTGGTATCGGCTCCTGCCGATGAGCTTGGCTGCGACGGGCGTGGACTGGCGCTGCAAGTGGGGGTATAAGCAGTTATTCCCCTCATGAAAATCGGAGTCCCCCGGGAGATAAAAAAGCAGGAGCATCGGGTCGCGCTCTTGCCGGCCACGGCCTATCAGTTGAAGAAACGCGGCCATGAGGTGCTGGTCGAACGCGGGGCGGGCGGGGGTTGTGGCTATCCGGATGCCGACTATGAGGCGGCTGGCGCCACGATGGTCGATACGCCTGCCGCGGCGTTTGACGCGGATCTAGTTGTCAAGGTGAAGGAGCCGCAACCGGAGGAGATCCCGTTGCTCCGTAAGGGCCAGATTCTTTTCACCTACCTGCACCTTGCCGCGGATAAAACCCTGACTGAATCGCTGATCAAGAGCGGAGTGACGGGTTTGGCTTACGAGACGATCGAGATCAACCGGCGGTTGCCACTCCTCGAGCCGATGAGTGAAATTGCGGGGAGGATGTCGGTCGTGGTCGGTGCTTATTATTTGGCCAAGCACAATGGCGGGAACGGCGTGCTGCTCGGCGGGGTGCCCGGGGTGTTGCCCGGGAAAGTGGTGGTGATCGGCGGCGGGACGTCGGGGATCAATGCCGCGCGCATGGCGCAGGGGTTGGGGGCGGATGTGACCATTCTGGAAGTTGATCTCGAGCGGATGCGTTTCTTGGATATCACGCTGCACACCGCGCATACGCTTTACTCGAACGAGGCGCACTTGCAGGAAGTGTTGCCGCAGGTGGACCTTCTGATCGGCGCGGTGCTGGTACCGGGCGCGCGCGCGCCGCGGTTGATCACGCGGGAGATGTTGCGGTGTATGAAGCCGGGGAGCGTGTTTGTCGATATCGCCATCGACCAGGGTGGTTGTGCGGAAACCTCGCGCCCGACGGCGCATGAAAATCCGACCTTTGTCGAGGAGGGGGTCATCCATTATTGCGTGGCCAACATGCCGGGTGCTTACGCCCGCACGGCGACGCAAGCGCTGACCAATGTGACGGCGCCTTATGTCGAAATGATTGCCGATCTCGGGTTGGTGGGTGCGTGTGAAAAGGTGCCGGCCCTGCGGGGCGGGATCAATGTGTACGAGGGGAAGCTGACTTGCCCGATGGTGGCCGAGGCGTTTGGGATGAGTGCCGCGCCGCTGGAACTGCGCGGCGCTTAATAAGGCTGAGACTTGAGTTTGAAGCCTGAGTGAGGTGTCGCGGCGGTTTGCCTGCGGGCCGTCTCGCCATGGCTCGGCTGTGACTGCCGTTACAAGTTTTTTGGATTTTCAAGTCCGTGCATCGTCCTTTGACCACTCGCGGGTATTGATCACGCGGCGTTCGAAGGGGGTGGCGCGGCGGATGAGTTTTTTGTTTTTTTTCGGGACGAATTGGTAGTGGGAGACGGCGTTGAGTTTGTCGTCGATTTCCCACAGATCTTCGTGCGTGGTGACCCAATAGTCGCCCATGGTGCGGAGGTCGAAGGGGCGGGAGTAAGAGGCGAGGGTTTTCAGTCCGTCGTCGCGGAAGTATTCGTGGTAGTAGGACAGGGCCAGTTCGCGGACGGTTTTGTAGATCGGGTCTCGGTAGCGCACGACGGCGTGGTTGGTTTTGGAAATGGCGCCCCAGCAGCCGTGTTCTTTGAACAAGGCCACGACGTGCTCATCGTCGAATTCGATGGTTTTCAGATCGAGGAGCCATGGCGGCTTGCCCTGTAGCCAAAAAGCGACTGCGGCGACGAGGGCGCCCTCAATGCAATGGGCTTTGCGTTCGCGCAGGACGCGGCGGGGGGACATGTGGGTCTCGCCGTGTTTCTCGAAATTGACCGGGATCCGGTCGAGGAAGTCCTGGATTTTGCGCGGGGTGGAGAGGCGGCGCAGGGTGGCGGTTTCGCGGGGGGTCAGGCCGAACATGGGGAAAGGATAGCAAAACGGCACCAAGCCGCCGCACTTCAAAATTGGTCGAGGGCCGCCGCGCCATGGCCGGCGGCAACCAACGGGCGTTTGACAGGTGCAGCGAGGGCAGTTAGTTTGAATTGTGACGGGGGCGTATATGGTTTCGACTTATGGTGCGAAGCGACGTCCGCATGCCGAGGATGATTCGTTGGCCTCGTTAAAAATCGGATCAAAAAAATAACAGCAGAGAACGAAGATCTCGCTCTCGCGGCTTAAACGCCCGCGACGGCTTCCAGTTGACGCCTGCTAGGCGGGAAGCCGACGACAGCAGGCAACTCGGCGGCGGGATCGACCGCTGCCGCCGGGGATCTTCTCGTGGACGATAGGACAAAGGTGGCGCGCTGCCGAGCAGCCCGAGTCCGAATACTCACCGGCAGCTAAGCATGTAGTGGGCGGCGTTCAGCGCTATGAGGACAGGGGTTCGACTCCCCTCGCCTCCATTTTTGGTTCGTCGCGCAGCCAGAGCAGCGGCGGACGTCACGTTGGTTCGCGCCTTGCTGCCCCGAGTTACTGCAGGAGGCGGATGGTGGCGGGGTAACGATATTCTTCCCCGTTGCTCGTTTTGACTGCGGCGATGACCATAAAGACGATCCAGAGAATAAAAATGACCGGCAGGATGAGGAGTCCGATGAGGACGAAGCAGAGGGCACCGGCGATGGCGGCGTAAATGGTGTAGCTGATCTGGAAGTTGATCACTTCCTGGCCGGTGCGGTCGAGGAGGGGGCTGTCGGCGCGCTTGACCAGCCAGAGCACGAGCGGAGCGACGATATTGCCGAAGGGGAAGACGAAGCCGGCGAAGCCGAGCAGTTGCAGGAGCACGGCGAGGGAGTTGTCGGTGGTCGGAGTTGGCGGGATAGCCGGGGGCTGGCCCGGGGGCAAGGAAATGGGCGGCGGCGTATTTTCCATGGGGTCTGGATGGACTGCGCAGCGCGTGGAGTCAATGCGGAAGGGGCGAGGCGGCTTTTTGTCGGGAGCGGTCGCGGGCCCTCAGGATTCGTTGAGGAGTCCGGTTCCGGCGCAGAGCCGGGCGTAGAGGCCGCCTTTTTGCAGGAGTTCCTCGTGTTTGCCCTGTTCGACGATGCGGCCTTGGTCGAGGACGAGAATCTGGTCGGCGTGGCGGACGGTCGAGAGGCGGTGGGCGATGACAAAGCTGGTCCGTTTTTGCAGAAGGCGGTCGAGGGCCTGCTGGATGAGTTTCTCGGTGGTGTTGTCGACGCTGGCGGTGGCTTCGTCGAGGAGGAGAACGGGTGGATCCTTGAGCAGGGCTCGGGCGATGGAGATGCGCTGTTTTTCGCCCACGCTCAGGCGCACGCCGCGTTCGCCGACTTCGGTGTCGAGTTGTTGGGGGAGTTTTTCGACGAAAGATGCGGCGTTGGCGGCGCGGAGGGCGGTCCAGAGTTCTTCGTCCGTGGCGTCCGTTTTGCCGAAGCGAAGGTTGTCGGCCACGGTGCCGTTGAAGAGGAAACTTTCCTGGGAGACGAGCCCGACCACGCGGCGGAGATCTTTTTTGGCGAAGTCGCGGATGTCCTGACCGTCGAGCGTGATCTGGCCCCCGGTCGACTCGTAGAAGCGCATGAGGAGTCCGACGAGGGACGATTTTCCCGCACCGGTGGGGCCGACCAAGGCGACAGTTTCCCCGGGCTTGGCCGTGAGGTTGATCTCGTGGAGGACGTCGGGTCCGTCGCCGTAGGCGAAGCGGATGTTTTCGAATTTGATTTCGCCGTGGAGCGGGGACGGGAGAGGGGTCTGGCCGGCGTCCGGTTCGGGCGTGGCGTCGAGGATGTCAAAGACCCTTTTGCCGGCGGCGCGACCGGCTTGGATGATTTGGTTGAGTTGGTGGAGGCGTCCGACCGGCTCGTAAAGGAAGCGGACAAGGACGAGAAAGGCGACGAGAACACCGAGGTCGAGTTTGCCCTGGAGGGCGGCCCAGCCGCCGTAGCCGAGGACAACAAGGCTGCCCAGGGAGGAAAAGAAATTCATCCCCGGGTTGTAGAAAGCCCAGGCGCGCATCACGACGAGGGTGGCTTGGCGGAGCTTTTCGCTCGTGGTGTTGAAGCGTTCGTGTTCGGCGGTATCGCGGGCGTAACCTTTGATCTGGCGGATGCCATCGAGGTTGTCGTGCAGGAGGGAGTTGAGATCGGAGGCGGCGCGGCGTTGCACTCCGTAGCGTTGGCCGGCAGTGAAGGTGTAGGCGAGGGCGCCGGCGATGAGGAAAGGGACGGGAGTAAGCGCGCAGAGGGCGAGGGAGGGACTCCACCAGAGCATGAGACCGAAGACGACGGTGATCTGCAGGATGGCGACCGCCCCTTGTTCGATGCCGTCGATGAGGACACGTTCGACGCTGCCGACGTCTTCGACCACACGGGTCATGATGTCGCCGGTGGCGCGGTGGTCGAACCAGGTGAGGGGGAGAGATTGCAGCCGTTCGTAAAGATCGCTGCGCAGATCGAAGAGGACGCGTTGTTCGAAGGTGTTGTTGAGGAGAATACGCAGGGTGTTGAGTCCGTCCTGGGCGAAGAAGCCAAAGGCCGCGAGCGCGATCATCGGCCAGAGGGCCTCGGTTTTTCCGCCGCGCAGCACGTCGTCGATGATGCGCTGGGTGACCACCGGGAAGATGATGACCATGACGGAGGCGCCAAGCGCGCAGAGCAAGGTGGCCGCGGCGAGCAGCGGGTAGCGGCGGAGATAGGCAAAGACTCGGGCGAGGATACGCGGGGATTGGTCGAACGACATTGGGAGGTAGATAATAAAGGGTCTCGCGCGTCCGGGCGAGATGTCCCTCGCGTGACGGGACCGGGGAAAGTGCTTCGGGTTTGTCTAAATATCGCCAGTCTCTGCCCCGGTGTGGGTGGCGGGAATTATCCACCCGCAGGCCGGATATTTCGCCGACACTGGGGCGGGAGGACTTGGCACGGGGGTTGCTTTAATCCCCTTACCGGTATCTTGCCAATCCACGCGGGCCCCGTGAGGGCAGTCGGGTGGATGCAAGGCCGGAAACTCAACCAAAAAACAAAATCCTGAATACGAATATGCGAACCAAAAAAATTCTTGGCGGATTGCTGATGGCCGTGATGGCCGCGCTCCCGCTGCAAGCGCAAGATGATCCCATGGCCCCGGCTGTGGTAGTCGAGGAGTCGGCCGCCGTCGTTATTGACGCAGCCGGCGATATTGCCGTTGTCGCGACCGAAGCGGTCGCGGTGGCCGAACCGGCTGAAGCGGAAGAGGAACCCACGCCGGTCGAGGCTTACTGGGCCGGTAAAGAGGCCGCACAGGCCATCTTCACGGTCAACAACCTCTGGATCTGCCTTGCGGCGGCGCTCGTGTTCCTCATGCACCTTGGCTTCGCCACGTTGGAATCTGGCCTGACGCAGGCGAAGAACACCACCAACATCCTGTTCAAGAACGTCTTCATCATCTGCATGGGTATTTTAGCCTATGCGGCTTACGGCTTCAATGCCATGTATCCGGGAGACAACTGGTCTATTCCCGGTTGGTTTGCCTTGGGTACTCCAATTGCCAGTGGCTTCACTGAACCCGATGCCATCGTGGCCAACCTGACCAGCGAGTATAACGCGGGCTATACCATTTGGGGTGACTTTATCTTCCAAGCCATGTTTGCCGCAACGGCCGCCACAATCATTTCCGGCGCGGTGGCTGAGCGCATCAAACTCGGTTCGTTCATGCTCGGTGCGACGATTATTGTCGCCTTCGGCTATCCGATCACCGGCTCTTGGGAATGGGGCGGCGGCTGGCTGAGTGAAAACTTCATCGACTTCGCCGGTTCTTCCCTGGTGCATGCTTTCGGTGGTTATGCTGCCTTGGCCGCGGTGCTCATCCTCGGCCCTCGAGCTGGCAAATATGTGGACGGGAAAATCAGGCCGATTCTCGGGCACAGTATGCCGTTGGCCACCATCGGCGTCCTCTTGCTCTTTCTCGGATGGTTCGGTTTTAACGGTGGCTCTGTGCTCAGTGCCGATCCGGTGCTCGTCTCCTTGGTCTTCGTCACAACGGCTTTGGCTGGGGCGGCGGGTGGTTTGGCGGCGGCTTTCACCTCGTGGATGGTTTTGAAAAAGCCCGATCTTTCGATGGCCCTGAACGGAATGCTGGCAGGTCTCGTCGGGATCACCGCGGGAGCTGACAGCATTGCCCCCTGGCCGGCCGTTTTGGTCGGCGCGATCTCCGGTGTCATCGTGGTCTTTTCGGTTCTGATGTTCGACCGTTTGAAGATCGACGATCCGGTCGGTGCCATTTCGGTGCACGGCATCTGCGGCAACTGGGGCACGATCGCGGTGGGTATTTTTGGCGCGGGCGCGCTATCCGTGCAGATTATCGGCACGGTTGCCATTTCGGCCTTCGCCTTTATCTTTTCGCTTGTCACCTTCGGAGTGATCAAAGCGATCTTCGGCCTGCGGGTCAGCGCCGAGGAAGAAGAGGAGGGTCTCGACATCGGGGAGCACGGCCAGGAGGCCTATCCCGACTTCGTAGCCAACAAGTAATCCATTGCAAAAAGGAAGATCACACCAATGAAAAAAATCGAAGCAATCATCAAGCCGTTCAAGCTTGAGGAAGTCAAAGACGCGCTGGCCGACCTCGGCATCGAGGGAATGACGGTCAGCGAAGTGAAGGGGTTTGGCCGTCAGAAGGGCCATACCGAAATCTACCGGGGCAGCGAATACACGGTGGATTTCCTTCCCAAGATCAAGATCGAGGTCGTGCTGGCCGAGGATGTGGTGGAGAAAGCCACCGCGGCCATCGTCAAGGCGGCCAGGACCGGCAAGATCGGTGACGGCAAGGTCTTCATTTCGCCGGTGGAGGAAGCGATCCGCATCCGCACCGACGAGACGGGCGACAAAGCCGTCTGACAAATTGTGCCCCGTGTGGGGCCTGATTGGGTTGATATAGCACGAGGCGGCGGGGACGCGGGTCCCCGCCGCTTTCGTCTTTATGTCGGCTCGGGCATGGTGCAGGGTGATGGGATGAAGAAAGCCTTGTTCCTGTTCCTCGGTATGGCCTTGTGCGGTTGCGCCACGACCCGCGTCCCTCAACTCGAGCAACCGGGTTACATGAAGGTGCTCGCGGCCAAGAAAGTTGCGCCGGTGACCTATGCACGCATCGCGCACGGGCGGGTCCTCGGGTATGACGACATCAGGAACCTCGCCACGCAGGGCATCCCGGGCAAGATGATCGTGCCGTATTTGAAGGCGACCAAGACGCCTTACGACTTTTCGAGCCAGCAGATCAACGGGTTGGTCGATGCGGGAGCGGATAGCACGCTGGTCAATTATCTGGGCAAAGCGAAGGGCATCTATCTCGAAGATGCCGGCAACATTCCTTCCTCCACCGCCGGGCTGCACCCTTACTGGTCCGACCCGGGTTATGCCGGGATGGCGCCTTTCGGCTTCGGCTATCCCGATGCCTGGGCCGGGGACTTCATCGGGCTCTATTGAAGCGCAGCTCTGCCGGATGATGAAGGATGGGATCTTCCAGTCTTGGGGGTCCGTGCCGATCATCGGTGGAGGGCAACCGGTGGTGACGATGCGGGATGGACCGACGGTCGGTGGTTATCCGAAGATAGGTTGGCTTGAGGAAGAAGAAGGCCACCGTTTGGCGCAGGTGCCGCCAGGCGGCACGGTCAGATCCGAGCTGCTGAAGATATGAAAGTGCTGCTCAATTGCGATCTGGGAGAGGGAGAGCCCGCGGAAGTCACGACCGCGATGCTCCAGTTGGTGGATTTGGCCAATGTCGCGTGCGGCGGTCACGCGGGTGACGAGGCGACCATGCGGCGTGTGGTGCGGGAAGCACTGCGGCTCGGGGTGCAGGCGGGTGCGCATCCCGGCTGGCCGGATCGGGAAAATTTCGGGCGCGCCGCGGTGGAGGTCAGTGCGGGTGAGTTGACGCAACTGCTCGAGGAGCAGGTGCGTGCCCTGCAGCGCGCAGCAGCCGTTGAGGGTGGCCGGGTCGGTCATGTGAAGTTGCACGGGGTGCTTTACCATCTCTGCGACGAACGTACGGATCTGGCCGAGGCGTGCGTTGATTGGATGGAGCTAGAGTTGGAGGGTGTACCCCTGGTTGTCGGCGCGGGCGGATTGCTTCACGCGGTGGGCGAAGCGCGGGGCGTCCCGCTTCTACGGGAAATTTTTGCCGAGCGCGGCTATGCGGCAGAAGCTCGATTGCTGCCGCGGGGCGAAGCGGGAGCGTTGATTGATGATCCGTTGAGTGTGGCGGGCCGGATCAGGGATTGGCAAACGAGCGGGTATTTGGAGGTTGGCGGGGGGAAAAAATGGTTGGTCGAGGCCGAAACAGTGTGCGTGCCTGCGGATTCACCGCAAAGTGTGGCTCTGGCCCGGGTGGTCCGGGCGGCGATCGGTGCCGCCTGACCGGGCCGCTTTCACCGAGCATCCAACTTTTTCATTCTCCCCCGCACGTGGGCGATGATGGCAAGGTGGATAGTAAGCGCTACGCCCAGACCGAGTGCTTGCCACGGGGCTGAGCCATGCCCGGCGGCGTGGAGCCCCCAAATCCCGAAGATCCCGGCGGGCAAAAACAAGCATACGGCCGTGACCAACCCAGGGTTGTAGCGGCGGAGCGCCACGCCTTGGGCGACATGGATGATGCCATTGAGGAGCGTCAACCAAATCGCGATGAGTCCGAAACCCATATTGACCAAGTGGGCCAGCGCAATGGCCGCCAGATTGACGCCCCAGACGCCCGGGATATTGATCATGAAGACTGCTTTTGGCGTCAGGACATCCCGTCCGTGGCCCACGAGTTGGTTGACAAAAATCCGAAACTTATCAGCGTCATGTTCCTCGTATTGGTGGATCATGTAGATGGGCAGCTGAATCGCCACGAGCCAGAGTGCCGCGCTCCAGTCACCGCCGATGGCCGCAAACAGGCCGAGAATAAGGATCGCGGCAAGGAATCCGCCGTAGACCCAGTTGTCGATGAGCCTCTGCATGCTCAAAAGGGTGGGTTAAATTGGCTTTTTAAGCCAACACCTTCCGGACCTTGGAGATCCGGACCGCACCCGGTTTGCCCAACTGGCTTCAGGACCGGCCGCATGAGGACGGGGAAGCAAACTTTTCTTGAAGCGGTTCAAAAAGAACGGGATTCGACCGCATCAAGGATGGAGGGGTATCGGGGGGACCATCCGGTGCGGCGGAGCTTGGTGTTGCGGACACGCTTGCCGGTTGAGATTTTGTGTCCATGGGCCGGCGTCGGCGCGCCTGTGCGGATGGATTCGGCCAGATCGTCACGACGGGACGGGTGGTCGTCGACGGCATTGAAGATGCCGGGTTGGCGCTGGGATGCGATGTGGAAGAGGGCGCGGGCGGCATCGTCGCGATGGATGAGATTGATGAAGGCGTCGGGGGCACCGAAAGGAAGGGGTTGGCCGGCGCGGGCGGCCTCGATGAAGCGGGCCCGGCCCGGGCCGTAGATGCCGCCGAGACGGACGGCGGCCCCATTTGCCTGCAGGGCAAGTTGCTCGGCCTCGAGCAAGACGTCGCCGGTCGGTGTGCCGCCGGTCGGGGATGATTCGTCGACTTCGGTGGCGTCGTTTTGCGGATAGACCGATGTGCTGCTGGTGAAAACGGTGAAGGCGGGATCGAGAAGCTCGAGAAGATTGTGCAGGGTCTGGCAATAAACCGTGCGGTAAGCTTCCGGGTTGCGGCCATCTTTACCGCTCAAGCAGTGGATGAGCAGGTCGGGGCTGGGTTGGCCGGTCAAGGCGGCCTGCAGTTGTCCGGGATCCGCGGCATCCGCGGCGATGACGCGGTAGGGTTTGCCGGCCAGTCGCCGGGCGGATTCTTCCGAGGAAACAAGAGCGGTGACCTCGCTGCCTGCCTCGCAAAAAAAATCCGCGCATCTTTCGCCGGTGTAGCCACAGCCAGCAAGGAAGATGCGCGGAGTTGGAACGGATGGACTCAGGATGGGTTGAAGCGGTGCTTCATTTTGGCGCGTTTGGCGTTGGCCTTGGCTTTACGACGGGTTTTCTGGGTCGGCGTCTCAAAAGCGCGCAGGCGACGCACCTCATCCATGATTCCCTCGGAGTCTAGTTTCGATTTCAACCGCTTGATCGCGCGGTCAATCGACTCTCCTTTGCGAACGATGACTTCGGGCATTAGTGATTCACATCCTTTCTAGGTGTCTGGGGAGGCATGGATTAAAGCGTAGGAGGGCATCCCAAGGGGCGTCAAATAATACTTTTATCCATTGGTTGCCAACACTTTAAGCGTGATTTTGGTCCCCCCAAGACCCTTATTTCCGGCTCCGGCGGGGTCAGCGGACCCGGGCCAGGCATTCGGTCAGGTAGGGCAGGAGTTGTTTTTTGCGCGAAACCACGCCTTCGAGGAACCAAACGCGGTCCGATTGCTCCGGGTAAGTGATGGAGCGGAGGAAGTCGCCGTTTCCCTCGACGAGAAGATAAGAATTTTGCTCGTTGATGTCTGTCACGAGCAGAGCGGCAAAGAAAAGGCCTTCGGACCGGACCCGCTCGCGCAGCGCCGCGAGGAGGTGTTCGCGTTGGGAGTCGAAGTTGGCAAAAGTGACTTCTTCGATTTGCGCCACACTGAAGCGGAGTCCTTTTTCCTCATACTGTTTGGCATCAGCCCCGACAACTTTGTCCGGGCTCATGGTCTGCAAGGGTGAGCCAACGGCGAAAATTTCCGCCGCGAGGTCTCCGGCACTAATACCTGCGGCCACCCCCAAGTCCGCGAGAAACCGACGGTCGGTTTCCGTGGCGGTCGGCGATGTGCCGTTCAGGGTGTCGGCCACGATGCCGGCGAGAAGAAGTCCGGCCACGGAGCGTTCGGGGGCGAGACCAGACCGCTGGTAGAGGTCGGCAACAATGGTGCAAGTCGACCCGACGGGCTGGTTGAGAAAAAGGATGGGAGCCTCGGTCGACCGGTTGCCGAGCCGGTGGTGATCGATGATTTCGATCACGGGCAAGTTGTCTGCTCCGGGAACGGCCTGCGAAAGTTCGTTGTGGTCGACAAGGATGAGCTGCCGCAAGGGTCCCTTGAGAAAGTCGCTCTTGGAAAGGATGCCCTCCAACCGTGCCTCGCTATCGAGCACGGGGAAAATAAATTTGTTGGAGAGGGCCACGCTGCGGCGGGCCAATTCGAGCGGGGCGTCGCCGTCGAATTTTTCCGGAACCTCCTCGAGCGCGTGCCGGGCGACCATGGCGCCACGGGCAAAAATCACACTCGTGGCGGTGTCCCACGGGGAAGCAATGACGGCCATGCCGGCGGCCTGCGCCTCAGCGGCAAAGGTGGGATCAACCTCGGCCCCGCCGGTGACGACGAGCGCGCTGATCCCGCCTTGAAGTGCGGTGCGGTGCACGTTCTCACGATCGCCGACGAAAAGGACGGTGCGTGCGGGTTCGAGATTGCGAAGGCGGTTGGCGAAGGTGTCCGCGTCCATCGCGGCCACCACGAGGGCATACGTCTCTTCGTGGGAAGAGAGCGGCCCGGTGAGCGAGCGTCCTTCGAATGTCCCCGCGATATTGGCGAGGCTGGCCAGCACTTCGCGGGCCTGCTGGGCCGTCTGGCGCGAGGGCATGACCAATCCGAGCAGTTTGTTTTCGCTGATCGTGCCGTGAAAGCGCAGGTCTTCATCCACCACGGGAAGGGCGCGCAGGCGTTTGGATGACATCAGGCCGAGGGCCTCGGCGATCGGTTGGTCCGGACGGATCCCGACGTAATCCTTGATCATGGCGTCGCGCACCCTCGGGGTGACATCGGGGAGGAATTCGGGTTGGGGCACGCCGAATTTTTCGAGAACGAAAGCGATACGTTCGTTCAATGCGCCGGCGCGGGCCGGGCGGACACCTTTTTCGCCCAACCGTTCCTTCAGCGCGGCGTAAGCCACGGCGGAACAGACCGAATCCATGTCCGGGTTGCGGTGGCCGATAACGATGGTTTCCATGGGAAGTGGAAGGACACCACGCGCCGCGAGCGGAAGCGGACTCAGACCGTTGCGGTTTCCGGATCGCCCAGCACTTCACGCTTGATGCTTTTGCCGGTGCGTTTGCCCCACCAAAGAACAATGGGTGCGGCGACGAAGATGGACGAGTAGGTTCCGATAAGCACGCCGATGATGATGGCCAGGGCAAAGTCGCTGAGAACCGGTCCGCCGAGGAAAAACAATGCCGACGTGGCCAGCAGGGTGGTGCCGCCGGTCAGAATGGTGCGGCCGAGGGTTTCATTGATGCACGCATTCATGATTTGCGCGACCGTGCCGCGGCGTCCGGACTTGAGTCCCTCGCGGACGCGGTCGAAGACCACAATGGTGTCGTTGATCGAGTAGCCGGCGATGGTGAGCACGGCGCCGACCATGACGAGGGAAACTTCCCGGCCGAGAAGCGAGAAGACGCCGATGGTGATGACGACATCGTGGAGCAATGCGACGAGTGCCCCGAGGGCGAAGGAGAATTCGAAGCGCAGTGTGACGTAAACGAGGATGCCGAGCAGGCCGAGGGCCAGTGCGAAGAGCGAGCGTCCGGCCAGTTCCTTGCCGACCCGAGGTCCGACCGTATCGGTTTGTTCGATGGTCAGGCCGGCCGCGGGGAAATCCTGCTGCAATTTGGTGACCAAAGAATCGGCGGTGCCGAAACGACTTTGCACGGTGATGAGTTCGCGGCCTTCCTCCGTCGCGGTTTGCAGGGTGGCTTCGCCCAGGCTGGCGGCTTTGACACTCTGCCGCAGGTCGGCCAGCGGGACGTTCGCGGTCGCGGCCAACACGACAAGGTCGCCGCCGGTGAAGTCGACGCCGAAGTTTTTCTCCCCGCGCCAGGCAAAAAATCCGACCGAACCGAGAATGAGGACAAGGGACGCGGCGAGGGCGATGTGGCGTTTGCCGAGAAAATCGATGCTGTGGGACGGAATCCAGTTAAGCATGCGCAATTTTTTCAGTCCGAAATTGTCCAGCAGGAACCCGAAGATCGTGCGGGTGAAAAGCAACGCCGAAAACATCGAGGCGATGATGCCGAGAGTCAGGGTGATGGCGAAACCCTTGACCGGGCCGGTGGCTTGCCAGAAAAGAATGGCCGAGGTGATCAGGGTGGTCACGTTGGCGTCAAAGATGGCGGAGAAGGCCTTGTTGTAGGCCGAATTGACCGCGGTCCCGAGCGATTTGCCCGCCGCCATTTCCTCGCGGAGGCGCTCGTAAATGAGGACGTTGGCGTCAATGGCCATGCCGATGGTCAGGATGATGCCGGCGATACCGGGCAGGGTGAGGACAAAATTGAACATGCTCATCGCCCCGAAGAGGAGGATGAGATTGACTGCCAGGGCCAAACAGGCGACGAGGCCGGCCAACCGGTAATAAGCGAGAACGAAAAGGAGGGTGAGGGCCAGGCCGAGGAGACCGGCGCCGACGCCGCTACGGATGGAGTCCGCTCCGAGTGAAGAGGAAACGCTGCGGGTCTCTTCGATCTCGACCGGTGTCTTGAGCGGGTTTTCCAGAACGCTGGCCAGATTGCGGGCCTCTTCGTCGGAGAAGTTTCCGGTGATGACCGCTTCGCCGCCGTAGATGGGTTGGCGGATGTTCGGGGCGCTCTGCACGTCGCCGTCGAGCATGATGGCGAGGCGCTGGCCGACGTTGTTGGCCGTGAGATCGCCGAAGATTGTGCCGCCCTCGCTGTCCAGTGTCATGGCCACGCCGTAACCCGCGACGTCGTAAAACGGATTGGCCGCCGTGACGCGGTCACCGGTGAGGTCGGCGCGCTGTTTGACCAGCAAGCGCACAGTCTCTTCTTTGCCTTCGATCACTTCGGCGTATTCCTTGACGACATAACCGGGCGGAAGAACCCCTTGTCCGGCCTCCACTTGGGTCAGGACGGAGTCGCTCTGCGGGTGAACGAGGGCGAACTCGAGCTTCGCCACGCGTTGGAGTTGCTCGCGGGTCTGGGCGAGTTTTTCGGTGTCGAGCCCGGGGATCTGGACGAGGATGCGGTCGCGGCCTTGGGCGGCAATGACCGGTTCACTCACCCCGAATTGGTCCACGCGTTTGCGGATGACCTCGATGGCCTGGTCGAGGGTGGTCGGGGTGATTTCCTCCCCGTCTTGGCCGACCAGTCGGAGGAGAAAGGAGGTACCGCCCTGCAGGTCGAGACCGAGTCGTATTTTCTTCTCCGGCGGTATGACCGCTTCGAGGCAAAAGGTGAGGAGCAGGACGGTGAGGACGAGCCCGATCATCCTCTTGCGGAGGGAGAGGTCGGTGAAAAAATACCAGATGAAAAGGCCGAGAAGAAGCAGGCCAAAGGTGAAGGTGAGGGTCGGGCTCATGATTGGGTGGTGGCGCGAAGTCGGGCGCGCGGCGGGGTCAGTCTTCGGCGGACTTGCTCACCGAAACAACGGCGGCTTTGTCCATTTCGATTTTCACGTTATCGGCGACCTTGAGGAGGATGGTTGATTCTTTGACGTTGGCCACGATGCCGTGCATTCCCCCGCTGGTGATGACTTTGTCACCTGTTTTGATCGCGGTAACCAGCTTCTGGTGTTCCTTTTGTTTTTTCTGCTGCGGACGGATGAGCAGGAAGTAGAAGAGGACCGCAATGATGATGAGCGGGAGGAATTGGAAAAGCGCCGGCGGTTGCTCGGGGGCGCTGGGTGCGGCTTGGGCGAGAAAGGTCATGAATTCCATAGAACCGCGCAGGGTAGGCGAGGCGCGGGGTGGATCCAAGGAATTTGCGGCCCCCTTCTTTGTACTTTGCGGAAAGGGGGCGGACAGATATTAACAATTTCCCGATGATGGAACTTAAATTTCCCGGCTGGGAACTGGTTCGCTGCGGCAAGGTCCGCGAGGTTTATGCATCGGGAGACCGCGTACTTCTGGTGGCGAGCGACCGTCTCTCCGCCTTCGACTGCATCTTGCCCGACCCGATCCCGGGCAAAGGTGAGTTGTTGACCCAGCTTTCCGCTTTTTGGTTCGGGCGGCTGGACTTTATGCCTAATCACCTCCTTTCGGTGGACTTTGCCACTTTTCCCGCCGAGTTGCAGCCCTTTGCCGGCGAGTTGGCCGGTCGCGCCATGCTCTGCCGCCAGACAAAGCCCCTGCCCGTCGAATGTGTCGTCCGCGGTTATCTGGCCGGGGCGGCTTGGGAGGAATACCGGAAGCACGGCACGGTGGGCGGACATGACGTGCCCCGCGGTCTGCCCGAGGCAGCCAAACTTCCCCAACCCCTTTTCACCCCGACGACCAAGGCATCCGAGGGTCATGACGAAGCAATCACTTGGGAAAAATGCCGCCGCCTGATCGGCGATGATCTCGCCCACGCGGTGCGCGAGGCCAGCTTCGAGGTCTACGACTACGGCCGGGTGCAGGCTGCGCGGGCCGGCGTGATCATCGCCGATACCAAGTTTGAATTCGGGTTGCTCGGCGACGAACTCCTGCTGATCGACGAGTGCCTCACGCCCGACTCCTCGCGTTTCTGGCCGTCCGAGGCATGGAATCCGGGCCAGCATCCTCCGAGTTTCGACAAACAATTCGTGCGGGACTGGTTGTTGCAGTCCGGTTGGGACCGGCAGCCCCCCGCTCCGCACTTGCCGCCGGAGATCATCGCGCAGACCGCGGCGAAATACCGCGAGGCCTACGAACGCCTCGCCCTCGGACGGCGTCCGGCGTGAACGCGGAAATCGACCAATTCATCCTTTATCTCGCCACCGAGCGGGGACTTTCCGACAACTACCAGCTGAGCACGCGATCCTCGCTCGAACTTTTTGTCCGTTGGTCGGCGGAGTCTGGTCGTGGAGCGGTTTGGCCGGCGGTGACCCCCGAGCAAATCGGCGAATTTCTCGGCTGGCGCAAAAAGGGTGGCGCGGCCGCGGCAACCATCCGCCTTCATGCCGTGGCCTTGCGCATTTTTTTCCGCTTTCTTGTGCAGCGCAAAATGCTGGGGGTTGACCCGACCGAATTTCTCGGCGTGCCGAAGGTCGAGCGCTATTTGCCCGAGACGCTGTCCGGCCCGGAGGTGACCCGCCTGATCCAGGCTGCGGGCGGAGGGACACCGCTGGAAAGGCGCGACCGCGCCATCGTTGAATTGCTTTACGCGAGCGGGTTGCGCGTTTCCGAAATCTGCCAGGCACGCTTGGAAAATCTCGATCTGGAACAGGGTTTCATCCGCGTGGTCGGCAAAGGGAACAAACAGCGCCTGGTGCCGGTCGGTTCAGGTGCGCGAAAGTCGCTCCGGCGCTACCTTTCCTCGGGTCGTCCCGAACTGGTCGGACCGAAAACGGGCGGTGAAGTGTTTTTGTCCGTGCGGGGAAGAAAATTGACCAACCAGCGCATCTGGCAATTGCTCGGGGAGTTGGCTGCGCGGGCCGGTTTGGAAAAAAACGTCCATCCGCACATGCTGAGGCACTCCTTCGCCACCCACTTGCTCCAAGGTGGCGCCGATTTGCGGATCATCCAGGAACTGCTCGGCCACGCCGATATTGCGACGACGCAAGTTTACACCCAGGTCGACACGCGCGGCTTGCACAAGGCGCATCGTCAATTCCATCCGCGGGCCAAAAAGTAAAGCGTGCTGCCCGCGCGGGATTGGGTAATTCTTTAATCATGTCCACTTATTCCATGCCTGTCTCCGACTTGGCCGCGCGGGATCAGGGTTCTTTCCTGGTCCGGGTGTACGCGCATCTTATCCTCGCCGTCCTCCTGTTTGTCGGTTTGGAGGTTTGGTTTTTCCGCAGCGGGATGGCCGATACCGTGCTGCAAATTTTTTCCGCTGTCTCCTGGCTCGTCGTGCTCGGCGGCTTCATGCTCCTTTCGTGGGTGGCCACGCTGATTGCCGTGCCGTCCGTCCCACGGCCCCTGCAATACCTCGGATTTTTCCTCTACGTGCTTTTGCAGGCGCTCATCACCATCCCCCTGCTGGCCGCGGCGAACAGCGCGGCACCAGGGGTCATTGCCAGTGCGGCGCAGGCCACGATCGGAGGATTCCTGCTTCTCACGGCGGTGGTGGTGACCACCGGGAGAAACTTTTCCTTTCTGCGCTCGTTTCTCATTTGGGGAGGGCTGTTTGGATTGGGGGTTATTGTCTGTGCCGTTCTTTTCAATTTCGACCTGGGGACCTGGTTTAGTGTGGCCATGATCGCGCTGGCCGGCGGCTCGGTGCTGTACACGACATCGAATATCATGCGCGGATTCCCGCCCAGCGCCGACGTGGCGGCCTCGATCCAGCTTTTCGCCGGCATGGCTATGATGTTCTGGTATGTGCTACGCCTTTTCATGGCGCGGCGCTGATCACGGTGCGGGATTTGTTTTGGTCACGGATGGCGGCAGCGACATCGCGATCCACTCCCGCTTTGTTCATCTGATCATTTGTGCCGCATCCTCGTGCCGCTGGAGCAACTCGAAGTCGATCATAGTGTAGACGATCCTGCCGTGGCGGTGGAGGAGAGTGCCGTCGGCACGGGGGCGGACAATAAGATGGCGCGGTTTGTTGTCGAGCACGCGGTAACCGAGTCGTGACAGGGCGTGGTTGCTTGAACGGGTCAGCAGGACCAAGAGTTCCTCGTCCAGCAAACCGAGTTGGGAAGCCTCCTCGGCATCGATGCCATCGATCCAGGCGAAGATTTCGATGTAGTCCCGCTCGGGATCAAGGGTGACCTGGACCAGTCCGTTCTCGAACTGGTCTTCGGCCATGGCCTCTTGGTGGGTGCGGAAGACGTCCAGATGACGTCCAGTCTGCCACAAGGGGTATTTTTCCGGGGGGGAATAGATCGCGAGCGGCAATTTGGTGCGCAAGCGGTGTGTCCCGTGGTTGAGGATGTTGTGGCGCAGTTGGTGGAGCAGCCCGAATTCGGCGAAGGGCGAGAGGAAGCGCGCATCGGCCACCGCACCGTCCGGCAGGGAATCGAGGAATTCGTCCGGAATGAAAAGGGGGACGTCCTGCGCGAGTCGCGAGAATTTCACCACAAGGTCACGGGGAGGGAGTCCGTCCGGGGCGCTCCGCGCGCGGTAGACGGTGCCGGTGCTGCCGCCGAGCCGCTCGCCCCGCACGCTCAAATCTTGGCGGTTCCACCAGCGGTCCGGCTGGAGGTAAGCGGACCAATGCCATGCCGGCCGGCTGATGTACAGCCCGCCACCATCCGGTTGCGGGCATACGGCGTAGTCGACGCCGAAGACCTTGGCGCGTCGCTCCAGCGGGAGGATTTGGAAGGGAGGATGGTCCTCCATGCAGGTCGGGTCCGCCGGGGGCCAGGTTAGTAGTTGCCCATGATACCGGGGGGCGCTTCGGTATAGCCGTAGGGACCGACGGGCATGCCGACATAGTAGAGGCGGTTGCTGGCCACTTTGCCGGAGGCGGTATCGAAAATCATGACGGGACGTCCGCCGCCAGTCGGCCGCGCGGAAATGGTGTCGACAAGAATGTAGCGGGGAATGTTTTGCGCTCCGCGTTGCTGGGCTTGGGCCACGAGCATTTGTCCACGTTGTTCGGCCAGCATGCGTTGGTCGCGTCCGACCTGCATGTTTGTTGCGGCCACTGCGAGCGCACCCGCTCCCGCGGCGGCGCCAAGCGCGATGGGCACGGCGGAACTTGCCGGCACGCCGGTGGTGCCGAGGGCGATACCGGTGGCTGCCCCGGCCAGACCGGCCGCGAGGAGTCCCGCTTCGGTGGAGCTGAAGTTTTCGCAGCCCGAAACACCGAGCGAACCGGCGGCGGCCAGGGCGGTGCAATAGCGGAGAGATCGTGGCATGGCTTCTCCATAATCCATGGTGGAGAATGTGCAAGCCGCAGATGTCAAGACGGACCGCGGGGCTTTTCAGGCGCAGGGCCCTGCGCTAGCTTCACCTTTGATGAATCTGACCGAAGAGCAAAAAAAACTGGTCGCTGCCTGGGTCACTAACGGGGCATCGCTGGCCGAGGTGCAGAAACGCTTGAAGGAGGAATGTGCCATGACTGTCACCTACATGGACGTACGATTTTTGGTCGACGACCTGCAGTTGCAACTCGAGGAGCAGCCCAGGCAAAGCGAGGCGGTTGATCGCTTGGCCGCGGCCAAGCAGGAAGGCGAGAGTGCGCGCTCCGAGCCGGCGTCCGGCGGGGTCAGGGTGACGATGGACAGCATCACCAAGCCGCAGTCCATGGCCAGTGGGAAGGTGACTTTTTCCGATGGCGAAACGGCCGACTGGATGCTCGATCAGACCGGACGCCTCGGCCTGAACCCGGTCACGCCGGGTTACCGTCCTTCCCAAGCGGACGTGATCACTTTCCAGCAAGAATTGCAGCGCGTGGCGCAGGGATTTTGATCCCCGCTACTCCATCACGCTGTTGAACCACGACTCATAACGCTGGTCCTGCGCCTGGCGCCGCAAGAATTGGCGGTTTTGGAAGGCGTCCCACTTCTGGTTGCGATGGTAAAGATCACGCTGCAGGGCGTAGGTGGGGTCTTGGTAAGGATCCCGATTCGCGCAACCGGCGGAGGTGACGGCGAGGGCGAGGAGGAGGAGCGCTTTCATTGACCGGAGGGTAGGCGGGTTAGCCGGCCTTTGTGAAGTCCAGTGCGGCGAGGCGACCGGCTGCTTCGACGGCGCGCTCGCGGCTGTTGAAGGCGGAGATGCGGAAGTAACCTTCGCCGGCCGCCCCGAAGCCGCTGCCGGGGGTGATGACGATGTTGGCCTCGCGCAGGAGAAAGTCGAACATGGTCCAACTGGGGACGCCCTCGGGTCCACGCACCCAGAGGTAGGGCGCGTCGATGCCGCCATAAACCCGGAGCCCGGCCCCGCTTACCGCCTCGCGTAGGATGCGGGCGTTCTCCATGTAGAAATCAACCAGCGCATCGACCTCTTGCCTCCCCTCGGGCGAGTAGATCGCCTCGGCGGCGCGCTGCACGGGGTAGGAGACGCCGTTGAACTTCGTGGTGTGGTTGCGCAGCCAAAGCGGGTAGAGCGGTTTGCTTTCCCCGCCGCGGGTTTGCCCGTGGAGCGATTTCGGCACGACAGTGAAGGCGCAACGCAGGCCGGTGAAGCCGCCGTTTTTGGAGAAGCTGCGGAACTCGATGGCGCACTCGCGGGCGCCGTCGATCTCGTAAATGGAGTGCGGGATGCCGGGCGTCCGCACGTAGGCTTCGTAGGCGGCGTCGAAGAGGATGATGGCGTGATGCTTGCGCGCGTAATCGACCCAGGCCGCGAGTTGTTCGCGGGTGGCCACGGCGCCGGTCGGGTTATTCGGATAGCAGAGGTAGATGAGATCGGCGGCTTCCTTCGGGATGGCGGGAACGAAGCCGTTCTCCGCGGTGCAGGGCAGGTAAACCACACCGGCGTAGGCGCCAGTCTCGCCGGCGTCGCCGGTGTTGCCGACCATCACATTGGTGTCGACGTAAACGGGATAGACCGGGTCGGTGATGGCCACGCGGTTGCCGGGGCCGAAGATGTCGAGGATGTTGCCGCAGTCGCACTTCGAGCCGTCGGAGACAAAGATTTCGTCGTCGGCGATGTCGAGCCCGTGGTCGCGGAAATCGTGCTGTGCGATGGCTTGGCGGAGGAAATCGTAGCCTTGTTCGGGACCGTATCCGCGGAAGGTCTCGCGCTGGCCGAGTTCATCGACCGCTTTGTGCAGCGCCTCGCGGCAGGCCGCGGGGAGGGGTTCGGTCACATCACCGATCCCGCAGCGAATGACCCGGCCGGCCGCGCCGGGATGAGCCTCGGTGAAAGCTTTGACCCGCCGCGCAATCTCGGGAAAGAGGTAGCCGGCTTTGAGTTTGGAATAGTTTTCGTTGAGGTAGGCCATGGGAAAAGAAGGTGGAGTTTAGAATTCAGAGCGAAGATGTCAAAGCGTGGGCTTCCCCGGTGCACTCGGCAGGCATCGGGAGCAAGAGGTGGTTGCCGTTATTTTTGAGCGCCCTACGGCGCCGGAGGGTCTAAATTAACAGGCACAACAGTCTCACACCTTGAAAACCGAGATTTCCCATTACGCACGCTTCGCCTCGGTGCTGGCCGTCCTCATGCTGGGGACCGGATCTTGTTGCTGCCAAGTGGCGTTGATCTCGGGCTTTCTTTCGCTCGGTAAAGGTTGCTGTGAGAAGCCGTTACAACCGGCGAGCCAACACGAGGACTGCCATTGCGCGGGGAAGGTTTTGACCGAGGGAAAAGTTGATACGGTTTCCGGCCTTCCCTCCACACCGAGAGCGGTGGCCGATCACCTCGGTATTTTCCAACCCGATGGTTTCTCTTGCGCGCCCCTTTTGTTGCACTCTGTGCCGGCGATGGCGCATGCGCCTCCGCGGCAGGCTCTGCGGAGTCTTCTGCAAGTTTGGTTGATTTGAAGCTGGGTTTTTGACAGGACTGGCGGCCTTTGGCCGGCCGGTCAATGCTCTTTCACAACCCCGCGCCTTCACCCCGGCGCCAAAAACTTCACATACAACCTATGAAACTCATCATCCTGGCCGCAGTTCTCCTCGCCGCCTGCAGCAAGCAGCCGGAAGGGGACCAGCGCGCCGTCAAATTCTACCAAAGCCCGATGCATCCGTGGATCACCTCGGATCAGCCGGGCCAATGCACCATCTGCGGCATGGATCTCGTGCCGGTCTATGAGGGAGAGGAGGGTGTCTCGACCGACCCCGGGACCGTCACGCTTATGCCGTCCACGGCCCAGATCATCGGCGTGGACACGGCACCGGTGGTCCGCGCACCGCTGGAGAAAAGCATTCGCTTATCCGGGGTCATCGAGGACGACGACACCAAGCACGTTATCGTCTCCGCTTTCTTCGACGGCCGCATCGACCGCGTGTTTGTCGAGCACGTCGGGGAAAATGTGCGCGCAGAGCAACCACTGGCGCAGATTTACAGTCCCGAATTGCTCTATATCGTCCGCGAATTCCAAACCGCGGTCCGCCGGGGTCACGAAGACCCGCAGGCTGCCGTGGCGCGGCAGCGTCTCGTCCAGTTCGGCCTGACGCGCGCGCAGGTGGAGGAATTGGCTTCGGGCTTGCGGGAAGATTTCGGCCTGAACTTCCGTTCTCCGGTCGACGGCACGCTGGTCGTGCGCAACGTTTACCCGGGCAAATACATCAAGGCGGGCGACATGCTCTTCGAGATTGCCGACTTCGGCGTGATGTGGTTCCACGCTACTGTCTACGAGCAGGATCTTCCGTGGATCCGCGTCGGGGCCAAAGCGCGCGTCACCACCCCGGCCGCGCCGGGGCGGGAGTTCGAGGGAAAGGTCACGCTGATCGACCCCACTTTTGATCCGGAAACGCGCAGCACGCGCGTGCGCATCGAAGTGCCGAACCCGGTGGAGGAGACGCACGGCGGCTTGGCACGTGCGCTTCCGCATCGCGCGTATGGCGAGGCGGTTCTTACCGTAGCGGGCGACTCCGTGGTTCTCGTGCCGCGCAGCGCCGTGCTCGATACGGGCCAGCGCGCCGTGTCCTACGTCGACCGCGGGGGCGGTGCTTACGAGAAACGTGATGTCCGCGTGGGACGTCGCGGCGACACCTCGGTGGAGATCCTCGGCGGACTGGCCGAGGGCGAGAAGGTCGTGACGCAGGGCAACTTGATGATCGATGCCGAAGCGCAAATGACGCAACCCGAGTCGTTCGGCGTGGGCGAAGCAAAGCCGCCGCATGCGGTGGATGATGCCACCATGAAACGCTGGACCGCATTGAGCGCAGCCGCCGCGGCTTTGGCCGCGGATGATCTTGCTGCCTTCAACGCGAGTGGCGCAGTCACGGCACCCGCGGCCGACTTGGGTGCGGCACGGAGCGCGTTTTATGAGGCGGTGACGCCGGCGGTGGAAGAAGCGCTGCGGCATCCCGGCATTGTGCGCGTCTACGAGTGTCCGATGACGGCAGCTTTGTTTCCCGGCGCGCCGAACAAAGCGCGGTGGATCCAACTCGACGCGCCGCTGCGCAATCCATGGTTCGGCGCCGCCATGCTCGAGTGCGGCTCGGAGGTGAAGCCGTGATCGCCGCGATCATAGGATGGTCGTTGTGCAACCGCTTCCTTGTCGTCTGCCTGTTCCTGCTCGTCGCGGCTTACGGTGTCGTCGTTCTGCGCGAGACGCCGGTCGATGCCATTCCCGACCTGAGCGAAAACCAGGTGATCGTCTTCGCCGATTGGGCGGGGCGCAGCCCGCAGGAGGTCGAAGACCAGGTGACGTATCCGCTTTCGACCAACCTGCAGGGATTGGCCGGAGTGCGGGAGGTGCGCGGCATTTCCATGTTCGGCTTCTCGTTGCTCACCGTGATTTTCGAGGACAGCATGGACAACTACTTCGCCCGCACGCGCGTGCTCGAGCGGCTGAGTTTTCTCGCCGACCAGCTGCCGGAAGGCGTGGTGCCACGCTTGGGGCCCGATGCGACCGGGCTCGGCTGGGTTTACCAATATTACCTCGATGTTGATCCGCAGGTCGCGACGGGCCTCGACCTCGGAAAGTTGCGTTCGTTGCAGGATTACTTCATCCGCTATCAGTTGGCTTCGGTTCCCGGTGTGGCCGAGGTGGCGGGAATCGGCGGATTTGTCCGCCAATACCAGATCGCGGTTTCATCAGACAAAATGCGCGCGGTCATGGTTTCGCTGCAGCAAGTGATGGATGCCGTCTCCGCGGCCAACCTCAATGTCGGCGGCAAGGTGATCGAGGAAAACGGACAGGAATTCGTGGTGCGCGGCGTCGGTCTGGTCGAATCGATCTCCGACCTCGAATCGATCGTCGTGCGCTCGACGGACGGCGTGCCGGTCTATTTGCGTGATATCGCCACCGTCTCGATCGGCGGGGAATTCCGTCGCGGGTCGCTCGATGTGAATGGGCGCGAGGTGGTCGGCGGCATCGTGGTCATGCGCACCGGCGAGAACGCCATGGCGGTCATCCGCGGGATCAAGGAAAAGATCGCGCAGATCCAGCCGAGCTTGCCCGCCGGGGTGACGATCAAATCGTTCTACGACCGCAGCGATTTGATCGAGCGGACGATCGACACACTCGGCACCGCTTTGGTCGAGGAGGTGATCCTCGTGACCCTCGCGCACATTGCCTTTCTCTGGCACTTCCGCAGTGTCCTTATCGTCACCATTCCGTTGCCGGCTTCGATTCTCATCGCCTTCATTCTCATGCGCGTCTTCGGCATCACGTCGAATATCATGTCGCTGGCCGGAATCGCCATCGCCATCGGCGTGCTGGTCGACGCGGCCATCGTCATCACGGAAAATGTCATCCGTCGCTGCGAGCAGGCCACAGACCGCAAAGGCTCGCCGCTCACCGCCGCGGAAACGCTGCGTGTCACCGGCGAGGCCGCTTCGCAAGTGGGTCGTCCGGTGTTTTTCGCCATGGCCATTATCGTGCTGGCGTTTCTTCCGGTCTTTGCGCTCACCGGACAAGAGGGCAAACTTTTTCACCCGTTAGCCTACACCAAAACGTTCGCCATGGTGGCCGCCACCATCCTTGCGCTGACCATCGTGCCCGTCCTCTGCTCTTGGCTGGTGCGCGGTCCCTTCCATCCGGAGAGCGCCAACCGCATCATGCGTCCGCTCCTACGCCTTTATCGCCCGGTGCTCGATTGGGCTTTGCACCATGCGCGTACCGTCCTCGCCCTTGCCGCTGCACTACTCGTTGCCGCGCTCTTCCTCGCCTTCGGCCTGCCGCGCCCTGCGGTGCAATGGCTGCAGGACCGCGGTTGGACCGGCCTGGCCCGCGCGGCCGGCGGTCTCGGCTCCGAATTCATGCCGCCCCTGAATGAAGGCAGTTTGCTTTTCATGCCCGTGCTGCTCCCCAGTACCTCGCTCCCCGAGGTGAAGCGCATCATGGGGTGGCAGGACAGCGTCATGCGGACCGTGCCCGAAGTGGAATCCGCCGCGGGCAAACTCGGCCGAGCCGAGACTCCGACCGATCCGGCGCCGGTGGAAATGATCGAGACCACCATCATGCTGCGGCCGGAGGACCAGTGGCGCCCGGGCATGACCAAAGACAAACTGGTGGCCGAGCTGACGGAAAAGTTGGCCCAGGTTCCCGGCTATGTGCCGGGTTTTCTCCAGCCGATCGAAAACCGCATCCTTATGCTCAGCACCGGCATCCGCGCTCAAGTCGGGGTGAAAGTCCTTGGCAGCGATCTCGGTGTCCTGCAACGCAAAGCCTACGAGGTGGAGAAAGTGCTTCGCACGGTGCAAGGCGCGGTCGGCGTGGCGCCCTCCCGCGTGCAGGCCAAGCCTTATCTGGAGATCATTCCCGACCGCGTGCGCTTGGCCCGTCACGGACTTTCCATGCGCGACATGCTCGATTACGTGGAGGCCGGATTAGGAGGTGTCAACGCGACGACCACAATCGAAGGGCGGCAACGATTGCCGGTGCAGGTGCGTTTGGCCCGCGGCGAGCGCGATGACATCGCGCAGATCGGCAACATTCTCGTCGCGGGGAAAGACGGCACTTATGTGCCGCTCGGCCAGTTGGCCGAAATCCGCCGATCGGTCGGACCGAGCGAAATCCAAAGCGAGGACGGACTGCTCAAGCTCTTCGTCCAAGCCAACGTGCAGGGACGCGATCTCGGCGGGTTTGTGGCCGAAGCGCAGCGCCGTGTGGCGGAAGAAGTGGCGCCGGAACCCGGCGTGACCATCGTGTGGAGCGGACAATTCGAAAACCAACTGCGCGCCCGCCGCACGCTGCAAGCCGTAGTGCCCGCCGTCTTGCTCATCATTTTCCTGCTCCTTGTCGTCACCTTCCGCAGCACGCTCGAGGCCGCGCACGTCGTCCTTGCCGTGCCTTTTGCCCTGACCGGCGGCGTTTTTCTGCAATGGCTGCTCGGCTACAACTTCAGCGTGGCGGTGTGGGTCGGCTACATCGCGCTCTTCGGCACGGCCATCCAGACCGGTGTCGTCATGGTCGTTTATCTCGAAGAAACTTTGCAGCGCAAACGGGAGGAGCTGGGAGACAGGTTTTCGCCGGGCGATCTGCTCGCCGCGGTAAAAGAGGGTGCGCTGTTGCGCTTGCGTCCCAAAGTCATGACGGTTTCGACCGTGGTGGCCAGCCTGCTACCCATCATGTGGAGCACGAGCACGGGGGCGGAAGTGATGAAACCGATCGCGGCTCCAGTGATCGGCGGCATGGTGAGCAGCCTCCTGCATATTCTCGTGGTCACCCCGGTAATCTTCTATGCGCTGCGCTCGCGGGAGATTTTCGGAAGGAGAGAACGCGCCGTGTTATCATGAGCGACTGCTGTCATCACCAGAAGAAAACGACGCCGGCGGTGCCGGTGACCGGCGCGCGATACATTTGCCCGATGCATCCGGAGGTGGTCGGTGCCACTCCGGGAGACTGCCCGATCTGCGGCATGGCTCTCGAACCGGTGGGCGGTGCGCCGGATGACGGTGCCGAACTGCGCGACATGACGTGGCGTCTCGTCGTGGCATCGGTTCTGACAATTCCGCTGGTTGTTCTGGTTATGGCGCATTGGTTTCCGGATTCTGCCTTGGCCCATTGGAGCCACCGTGCGGCGGCGCGTTGGATGCAAGTCGCGCTTTCCACTCCGGTCTTGTTCGTCTGCGGTTGGCCGTTCCTGCGCCGTGCGTGGCAATCGCTCCTCAACCGCTCGCCGAACATGTTCACCCTCATCGCCACGGGCACGCTCGCCGCGTGGGGATTCAGCCTGTCGGTGCTGCTTTTTCCCGGATGGGCCGGGACGGACGCGCTCTATTTCGAAGCGGCAGCGGTCATTATCACGCTGGTTCTGGCCGGACAAGTTCTGGAGTTGCGCGCGCGGCGGCGGACGGGTGATGCCCTGCGCGCTCTCATGGATCTGGCGCCGGCCACGGCATGGCGCGTGGCGGCGGACGGCTCCGCGCAGGAAGTTCCGCTGGCCGAAGTGGCCATCGGCGATGTGTTGCGGGTCAAACCGGGCGGCAAAGTTCCGGTCGATGGCGAAGTCATCTCCGGACACAGCGCGCTCGATGAATCGATGTTCACCGGCGAATCCCTGCCGGTCGAAGTCGGCCCAAGCGCGAGAGTGCGTGCCGGTACGATCAACGGGCGCGGCGCCTTCGATCTGCGCGCCGTTGCTGTCGGGTCGTCCACCTTGCTTGCGCAAATCGTCGATCTTGTTGCCCAGGCCCAGCGGTCCCGTGCTCCGGTGGAAGATCTCGCCGACCGCGTATCCGCCGTTTTCGTTCCCGCCGTGGTCGCGTGCGCGGTTGTGAGTTTTGCCACGTGGATGTTTTTCACCGCATCGTGGTCCATGGCGGTGACCACCTCCGTCGCCGTGCTGATCATTGCTTGCCCGTGCGCCATCGGCCTGGCCGTGCCCGTCTCCATTACGGTCGGGATGGGCCGCGCCGCGCGGCTCGGGGTCCTTGTGCGCCAACCGTCGGCCCTCGAGCGTTTCGAAAAAATCGATACCCTATGCCTCGACAAGACCGGAACCCTGACCGAAGGACGGCCCGAAGTGGTCGAAGTCGTTGCCGCACCCGGCGTTCCGGAAAACGATGTGTGGTCCGTAGCTGCGGCACTCGAATCGAATAGCGAACATCCGCTGGCTGCCGCTGTGCTGCGTGGCGCGGAAGGGCGGGGAGTTCGTCCGCAGTCGGCGGAAAACTTCAACTCGTCTCCCGGCGGCGGAGTGAGCGGCCGGTTGGACGGGCGTGAGGTTCGGGCCGGAACTCCCGAATTCGCCGGTGGCGGTGGTCCGGAGGATGATGCGGCGCGATCGCGGATCGATGTTTCGGCGGATGGGCATTGGCTCGGGACCATGTTTCTGGCCGACCGGATCAAGGAGTCGGCGCGTGCGGCGTTGGACAAGTTCCGCGCGTCCGGGGTGCGCATTGTCATGTTGACCGGCGATCGTGAACCCGTGGCCCGCCGCGTCGCCGCCGAATTGGGCATCGGGGAATTCCGCGCCGCAATGAGCCCGCAGGGCAAAGCGGCGGCAGTGGAGGAAATGCGGAAGCAGGGACGCGTCGTCTGCATGGCTGGGGACGGCGTCAACGATGCGCCGGCCTTGGCCGCGGCCGACACGAGCATCGCCATGGGCGCGGGCAGTGATGTGGCCAAGGAAACGGCCGATCTTGTTTTAATCCATCCCTCCCTTGATGGCGTGGTCCGCGCCTTTGCTCTCGGCCGCGCCATCATGCGCAATGTGCGGCAGAACCTCTTTCTCGCCTTTGCCTACAATGTGCTCGGCATTCCCATCGCCGCGGGTCTGCTTTATCCGCTGACCGGTTGGTTGCTCGATCCGATGATCGCGGGCGCGGCGATGAGTTTGAGTTCGGTTTCCGTCATCGCCAACGCCTTGCGCCTCAACCGCAGCCTGCGCGTAAGTTGAACACTGCGGGTTACTCGCCGAGGGCTTCGGCCACGGCACGCTGGAAGACTTTTTCCTCGGGCGCAAGGCCGGTCCAGCGCTGGAAAATTTGCATGGCCAATTGCACGAGCATTTCCACCCCGTCGACGGTGCGGCAACCGCGATCACGGGCGGTGGCGAGGAAAGGGGTGATGCGTGGATTGGTGATCACAGCGACTACGGCGCAGTCCGTGCTGACCGTATCCCAAAGCACCGGCACCGGTTCCAGTTCGGGCGCGCAGCCCAGATGGGTGGCGTTCATGAGCAATGTGGTCCCGGCCGGCACTTCCACTTCCTGCTGCCATGCCTGCCGTTGGCTGGGCACGCCGCTGGCCTTCTCGACGAGGGCGGCCGCTTCGCAGTCCTGCTTTGCGCGGCGCATCACAAGGGTCATCATGGCGGCTCCGGCCCAGGCGATTTCCACGGCCATGGCGCACACGTCATCATCAGCTTCGTCGAGCAATGGAATGACCGCCACTTTGTAGGGCACGGTGACGCACATCCCGCGGTAGCCGAGCGGCACGAGGGCAGCCACGAGGTGACCGAGCATGCCGGTCATTTGCGGGCAGAAGGCTGCTTGGATCCTTACGCGCTGATGGCAGCGAGGTAGTTCTTCTCGGCTTGGTCCCAGTTGACCGTGTTCCACCAGGCTTTGAGGTAATCGGGGCGGCGGTTTTGGTAGTTGAGATAATACGCGTGTTCCCAGACGTCGCAGCCGATGACTGGTGTGCCTTCGACGCCGGCGACGGCTTTGCCCATGAGGGGGCTGTCTTGGTTGGCGGTGGAGACGACTTCGAGTTGGCCGTTGTTGACCACGAGCCAAGCCCAGCCGCTGCCGAAGCGCGTGGCACCGGCTTTTTCAAAGGCCTCTTTGCAGGCGTCGAAGCTGCCGAATTTGGCTTGGATCGCCTCGGCCAGTTTGCCCTTGGGTTCACCTCCGGCGTTGGGGCCCATGATGGTCCAGAAGAAGGAGTGGTTGGCGTGGCCGCCGGCATTGTTGCGCAGGGCGGTGCGGATGGCCTCGGGGACAGCAGCGAGGTCGGCGATCAGTTCGTTGACCGGTTTGGCTGCGAGGTCGGGATGGTCTTTGAGCGCGTTATTCGCGTTGGTGATGTAAGCTTGATGGTGTTTGTCGTGATGGATTTCCATCGTGCGCGCGTCGATGTTCGGTTCGAGGGCGTTGTTTGCGTAAGTAAGGGGTGGAAGTTCGTAGGCCATATTATTTAATTTATTGAAGAGGCAGGTTATCGGCCGCCGGCGACAGGAGCAAGCGGGACCGTATCAATCCACCGTCGAGATGGTGTAGCCACGTTCTCGCAAGGCGGCGGCCGCCATGGGAGTGAGTTGTCCGTCGGTCCATAATTCGGCCCCTGTGGGACGCGCGCCTTCGCCCTGGAGCAAGGCTTGGGAAATTTCATCGGCGGTGGGGGTCCACCAGAGGAGGTCGGCCGGCAGCGGGACAACCAACTCGTTTTGCTCCGAAACGGCCACCGGCAGCGCGTGGAAGATTTCAAGGCGGGCCAGCGGTCCCTGCGCGGCCACGCGGCGTGCGAGCAGAGCAGCAACTTCCCGGTAGTAGGTCGCATCCGCGCTATCCTCCACCCCGGCGCAGGAGGCAACGAATTGCGGGATACCTTTCTTCGTCCCCAATTGCTTGAGGGCATCGACCAGCACGGTGGTCGACGCGGGGGTGAACCAGCGGTTGGCGAAAAGCGCGGCGATGGTGCCCGGTGGAACGCCGAGCGAACTCAGGTCCTCGCGATCCGAGGCGCGCAAGTCGGCCGCGGAGGACGAGACGATTTTTTTCGTCAGATTGCCGCTGATATTCAACCCGGTGACTGTTCCGGAGACGGCCGCAGGCGCGACCAGCATGGTGAGGGCCTTTACTCCGATGCCGCCGAAATAAGCCGCGGATGCGGTCTCGTTGAGGATGTTTTGGAAGGTTTCGTCCGGCAGGTAGGGGTCAACCCCGAGGGAGACGGCCAACTGACGCTTGATGCTGCCGAGGCCGATGAGGTCCGAGGCGGCCGTGGAGTTCGCGCTGCCTTCGGCCATCTGGCGGCTGTTTTCTTTGATTTGTCGGCCGGTCCGTTTGAGAAAACTCATCGCCCCCTTGGGCAGGGCGGCGAGTGTCTTGGCCGGATCGGTCACCAACTTGGCGGCCGCTTCGACCGGTGCCTTGGCGGCTTGGCCCGCGGCCCGGCCGAACATTTTTTCACGATCCATTTTTCCGAGTTCGGCGATGGCGTGGAGCATGGCGGCATAGGCGGCGAGGTTCTCCCGGCCGGAAAGGGCAAATCGTCCCCGCGGACCCGTGCCGGAAAAGCGCAAACTGGCGCCATCCGGCGCCGCCAGGGGATCAAGCACCAAGCCGGCGCCGTCGATCGTTTCGGCGGAAACATAATCGGCCGCGGCGACCGGAACCGGGGTTTCGTGGGATGCCGCTGCGGCGTGTGCGGCGCCGGTCAAGAGTCCGCCGGCGAGCAGAGCGAGAACGAGGGTGAGATTTTTTTTCACGCGGAAGTTGGTTTGCGGGGAGAGGGGTCTCAAGCCTCCTCCAAGGCGCCGTCGCGGATGTGGAGGACCCGGTCGCCGCGGGCGGCGAGGTTGGTGTCGTGGGTCACGGCGAGGAGCGTGGTGCCGTGCTCCCGGGCCAAACCGAGGAGGAGGTCGACGATTTCCCCGCCGGTGCGGGAGTCAAGGTTGCCGGTGGGTTCGTCGGCGAAGAGCATGCCGGGACGGTTGACCAGGGAGCGGGCGATGGCCACGCGTTGCTGTTCGCCGCCGGAGAGTTCGGAGGGAAGGTGACCGGTGCGGTCGGCGAGGCCGACTTGCTGGAGCAAGCCGGCGGCGCGGGCCAAGTCGGGGCGGCCGCCGATGAGTCCGGGCAGTGCCACATTCTCCAAGGCGGTCAATTCGGGCAGAAGCATGTAGCTCTGGAAGACGAATCCCATGCGCGTGTTGCGCAGTTCGGCTTGGCGGGCGGCGGAGACGCCGTAGAGGTCCTCATTTTCGAAACGGACTTCGCCGGTGGTGGGACGCTCGAGCCCGGCCAAGGTGTAGAGGAGGGTGCTTTTGCCCGCCCCGGAGGCGCCGCAGAGGAAGACGGTCTCGCCGCGGAGCACGGTGAGGTCGAGTCCGCGCAGGATTTCGAGGGTGGAACTGCCGAGACGGAACGACTTGCGGAGTTCGCGCGCCTGCAAATGGACGTCGTCCGCCATGGAATCAAAAGATAGCGGCTTCGAGACGCGCGCGGAGTCCGGCGATGGGGATGCGCTCTTGCTGCATCGAGTCGCGGTGGCGCAGGGTGACGGTGTCGACTTTTTCGGGTCCGTTTTCCCCGATGGTGTCGAAGTCGACGGTAACGCAGAAAGGCGTTCCGATTTCGTCCTGCCGGCGGTAACGACGGCCGATGGCGCCGGCTTCGTCATAGAAAACCATCATGTGGGGACGGAGAGCGGCGGCCACGGCTTTAGCCTTTTCGACGAGGGCGGGTTTGTTTTTGAGGAGCGGGAAAATACCGCATTTGACCGGGGCGATGCGCGGATGGAAACGGAGGATGGTGCGGACCTCTTTGTTGCCCTTCTCGTCCGTCACTTCCTCTTCGTCAAAGGCTTCGCAGATGAGGGCTAGGGCGGTGCGGTCCACACCGGCACTCGGCTCCACGACGTGCGGGACGAATTTTTCCTTTTTCTCGTCGTCGAAATACTCGAGTGGCTTGCCGCTGTGCTTCATGTGCGCAGAAAGGTCATAATCCGTGCGATAAGCCACGCCCTCAAGTTCGCTCACGCCGAAGGGGAACTCGTATTCAAGATCGTAAGTTTTCTTCGAGTAAAAGGCGCGTTCGCCGTCGGGAATGTCGTGGATTTTTATTTTCGCACGCGGAATGCCGATGTCCTCGTAGAACTTGAGGCGTTCCTCGAGCCAGTAGTCGGTGAGGGCCAGTCCGTCCTCGGGGCGGCAGAAGTATTCGATTTCCATCTGCTCGAATTCGCGCGAACGGAAGATGTAGTTGCGGGGGTTGATCTCGTTGCGGAAAGCTTTGCCGATTTGAGCGATGCCGAAGGGAAGTTTTTTGCGCGAGGTTTCGAGGATGTTCTTGAATTGGACGAACATGGCCTGCGCGGTTTCGGGGCGGAGGTAGACGAGATTGTCGTCGTTCTCGAGCGGACCGGCGTAGCTTTTGAGCATGAGGTTGAAGGCGCGCGGCTCGGTGAGGTCGCGTCCGCCGCAGGCCGGGCAGTATGGGGTGCCGTCTTTTTGCGGAAGCTGGTCGGCGCGGTGGCGAGCCTTGCAGGTTCTGCAGTCAACCATCGGATCGCTGAAAGTCTCCTCGTGGCCGCTGGCTTTCCACACGGCGCGATTCATGATGATGGAGCCGTCCATGCCGACCATGTCCTCGCGCTCGTGGACATTGCGGCGCCACCAGAAGTCTTTGAGGTTGCGCTTCAGTTCGACTCCCATCGGGCCGTAGTCCCAGAAACCGTTGAGGCCGCCGTAGATTTCGGAGGACTGGAAGATGAAGCCGCGTCTCTTGCAGAGACTGACGATTTTTTCCATCCGTTGTTGAGCTTCTTTGGACATGAAAGGCCAAGCTTAGCGGCGTGGACTCCGCGCGTCACGCCGGAGGTTTTAGTCCGGCCTCAATCTCGCGGCGCATCGGCTCGAGGAAGGGCGGCAGGGAAAGTGTTTCGCCGAGTCTCTCGAGCGGTTCGTCGATGGTGAAACCCGGCTCGTCGGTGGCAATTTCGATGAGGATGCCGTTGGGTTCGCGGAAGTAGAGGCTGCGGAACCAATGGCGGTCGACGGGACCGCTGTTCGGCGTACCGGACTCGGCCAAATGCTGCGCCCACGCGTGGTAGTCCGCCTGCGTGGTGCGGAGGGCCAGATGATGGACGCCGCCGGCACCCTGGCGTGCGGCGGGCATGTCCGGATCGACCCGCAGATGAAGTTCGCGGGCAACTCCGGGTTTCGAGCCGATTTGGTAGACGTGCACATCGCGTCCGTCCATCGGGTAAGTGCCGATATTTGGCAGGTGCAGCAGTTGACGGAAGACACGGTCGGTCGGTTCGAAGGTTGGCACATTGAGGAGCAAAGGACCCAGACCGCGGATCTGGTGTCCGGCGGGAACGGGGCTTTGTTCCCAGACGGCGGCGGCCGGTTCGTCGTCGACGACGAGGCTCAAGCGTTGGCCTTCGGGATCCTCAAAATCCAGCACCGGCTTTCCGTTGCGTTCGGTGACGGAATCTCCCGAGCCCAGTCGACCGCGCCACCATTCGAGCGAGGTGGTGCTGCCGACACGCAGGCCGGTTCGCGTCACGCTGCGTGTCCCGCGGCGTTCGGGTGCCGCGGGCCAATCGAAAAAAGTCAGATCTGTCCCCGGCGTGCCGGCGCCGTCGGCGTAGAACAGGTGGTAGGCCGAGAGGTCATCTTGGTTGACGGTTTTTTTAACCAAGCGCAGGCCGAGGTTACGGGTGTAGAAATCATGGTTGTCGCGTGCGTGCGCGGTGATCGCGGTGACGTGATGGAGGCCGTGGAGTTTCATGAAAGCCGTTCCAGCCCGAGGATACGCACCGCAACGCCGTCCGCGGAGCAGGTGTGACGGGGCTCGGGCGCGAGGTTTCCGAATCCGGCGAGGGTGGCGGGGAAAACGGAGAATTCCTCGATCTTCGCCGCGCGGAATTCGTAAGGGGGATGGGCCACGGTGCCGCGGAAGAGTTGTCCGCTGCGGCAGGAGTAGAGGTGGTAGCGCTCGAGGAGGAAAAATTCGAGGCTGCCCGGAGCGGCGATCCGGCCCGCGCCTTCCGGCCGCCAGACAAAACGGGATTCCTCCGACGTGCCGCGCCGGGTGGAGCGGTAGTCGATGACGGATCCGAAAGCGGCCCGCATCTTGGCGTGTTGGTAAGGCAGGCCGAAAAAAATGCGGGCGATGAGGACGGCGAGCGATTGGTTGCAGTCGAGCGAGTAGAACCAGACGCCGGGGACGCCGCGGTCGTCGTGCACGTAGGTGCGGACATTGAGTTCGAGAAAATTCGAGATGGGTCCGACGGCGGGCAGCCCGGCGGGCCGCACGGCACGCATGGCGAAGGGGACGATTCCGAGCCAGGCATCTCCGGCAAAAGTGTCGGCATGGAGTCCGGGTGGAAGGGTGCGCTGGATGAGGTCGGGTTCGACGGTCCAGTGGAGAAAAAGCAGATGTTCCCAGCGCTGGTGCATCACGGTGCGCTGCGGCGGGTCGGGGTGCCGTGCCGCTTCGCGCTGTTCGCCGGTCGGACTGTTCATGAGAAGAGTTCGCGCTGCGGGTCGCGGGCAAACTGGAAAGCGGCCAGTGGGTCGGTCGTGTTTTTGGCGAGGGCGAGGAATTGGAAAGTGGTGCCCATGCTTTCGGGATGGAGGAGCTGGCGCAGGGCGCGCATTTCGCGGGCCGTGTCGGGCGCAAGTTCCGTTTCCGGCATGGCGGGAAAGGTGCGGGCTGCGAGTGCGGTGAGGGCGTGGTGCTGGTCGGTAAAGCCGGCGAGGGAGAGTCCGACCTCCGCGGCGGCGCGGGCCACGGCAGTGAAGTCGACGTGCGAGGTGATGTCTTGCGTCCCCGGCTCGGCCAGCGGGTCGTCCGTGCGTTGATGTCCCCGATAGGCGGCGAGTGTCCCGGCGGCACGAGCCGGATGATGGCGCACGGCGGCGGGATGTCCGTAGTCGATGAGGAAGAGCCAGCCGCGGGTGAGTTTGCGGGCGACGGTTTGGGTCCATGGCTCGAGGGACGGACAGATTTCCGTGGTGAAGTGCGGGATTCCGTCCGGCACGGGGGGCGGGTGCCCGGCGAACGGCCTTTCGACAAAGACAAAGCGTCCGCCGTCATAATCGACGCAGCGCTCGTGCCATGCGCCTACGTTCCGGGTGAGGATCTTGACCGGGAAGGCGTCGAGCAACTCGTTGGCGAAGAAAACGCCGGTAAAGGGGGGCAGGTCGTTCTCGTGCGCGACGTGGGTGAGATGGTCCGCCCAGGGAGCGAGGGTCTGTTGCTGGACGGCGCGAAGCGCGGACATCGGTTCGACCATGACGATCCGCGGGGCGCGGCCCGGCCAGGCAGCGAGGATGTCGGCCATGAGCCGGCCGTCGTTGGCGCCTTGTTCGACCAGGGTGAAGTCATCCGGGTTCCCGAGGAGTTGCCGCATTTCGGCGAACTGGGTGGCGAGGAGTTTGCCGAAGACCGGACCGACACTCACGTTGGTGAAGAAGTCGCCGCGACGTCCGGTCCGGTTTGTCCCGCACGCATAGTATCCGCCCTGTGGATGGTAAAGTGCGACGGCCATGAATTGGTCGAAGCCGACCGGTCCTTCTTGGGCGATGCGGCGGCGGAGTTCTTCCGCGGGTCCGTCAGGGCCGGGTGATTTCCCGGGCATAAACGTTGATCTGTCCGTCAGGGCCGCGCTCGACGTTGGTGATCTGGAACGGCCGCTGCGCGTCGCGCTGCACGGTTTCGCCTTCGGCCGGTGGCGCGATGTTGCCGGGAAAGTCGACGATGACCCGGATGTTTTGTTGTCCTCCGCTGCCGCGCAGAACCGCCCGGCTCTGGCCCGCGGCACTGACTTGAAAATCGCCGGCCAAATATTGCACCGCCCCGGTGTCCTCGGCGGGCAGATTGCCTGCCGCATCGATGCCGAGGAGGCGGCCGCGCGGCATGCGGCCCGGTTTGTAGACCGTCCATTGGTCTGCGGATAGGGCGGAGACGACCGACGGAACGGGGGTGGCAAAGGGCTGGAGAGGTGCGACCGGGACGGCACCGGGATCGACCGGTTCGGCCCGCGCGACCGGAATGGTGCTTTCGCCAGGGTTGACCGGCTCGGCCCGCGCGACCGGAATGGTGCTTTGGTCGGCATTGACGGGAAGGGCCCGGGCCACGGGCCGGCCGTCGATTTGCGTTGGGACTGCCTTTGGGGGGACCGGTTCGGCTCGGGCGACGGGAATGGCACTTTCGGCAATTGCCTCCGTGCGTTGCACGCGCATGAGGGTGGGTGAGCGCGGGGCGATCCCAGTGGGTTTGAGCTGCGCAGAGTAACGTTGGTCGGCTTCGTCCACCGCCGCTTGGTTCAGAATCGGCAGGCCGGCTGAAATGTTGAGGTCGGCAGGTGGTTCGAGATTGAGAGTGCCGGTGGCGTCGGTCGAGGTATAGCTGCCATAAAGGAGGGGAACGGCGGTGAGGTTGAGGCGGCCATCGGGCATGATGCGGGCGTTGATCAACGCGGACAGATCGAGGGTGCGGGCCAATGACAAATCGAGACCCATGCACAACATGCGCTCGAGTTGGCCGACGTCGGCCTCGGCGGCGGGAAAGATGAGTTCGAGGAGGACGGACGGATTTTCTTTCGACTGGGCAAGGGCGACAACGCCGTCGGGGAAGAAGTTGTTCGGCCCGAGGCGAAAGGTGCCCATCACGTTGAAATCGCCGATGACATAAGGAACCAGGTCTTTACTGCGTTGGTAATTGCGCAGGTAGTTGCGGAGGAGGGAGGCATTCCCGGCCTTGAGTTCGCGCGGGTTCATTTTGCCGTAGCGCTCGAAAAGTTTGTTGGCGTCGAGGAATTGTCCGCGCGGTGCCTTGGTCAACTCGAAGCGTTTCGGCGCATCAATTTTCCCGAGCGTGCGGAGGATGCCGTAGCTGACAGCTTTCTCCGGATGTCCGAAAATGTAGAAGCTGCCCACCCATGAGACCCCGGCGATAATGGCGAGAAGGAGGAGAAAAATGGTCCAACCAAAGAGGTTGTCCCGGTTCCCGCGGCGATGCCGGTTGACCCTCAGCCTGATCATGGCGCGAGGGAGAGCGGGGAGCGCGGCGTTGAGTCGTTCGGGCGGGCCATGTATGCAGAGTGCAATGTCTCTAAACCATGGGCCGCAGCCAAGTCAAACGACAGGGGTGAGTCGTGGGTAGTATACGCGTCTTGCCCGACGTGGTGGCCAGCCAGGTGGCGGCCGGCGAGGTGGTGGAACGTCCGGCCTCGGTCATCAAGGAATTGGTGGAGAACAGTCTCGATGCCGGTGCGAAGTCGCTCGAGGTCGAGGTCCGCGGTGCCGGATCTGTCCTTTTAAGGGTCAGTGATGACGGATCGGGCATGGATCGCGAGGATGCTCTTCTCTCCCTCGAGCGTCATGCCACGAGCAAGCTCACCTCGGCGGCGGACTTGGCCACCGTGCGGAGCATGGGCTTCCGCGGCGAGGCGCTGCCGAGCATTGCCAGTGTTTCGGAATTCGTCCTGCGCACCCGGCAGGCGTCTGCTTCGGCCGGCACGGAGGTGGTGGTCAAGGGAGGTAAAATTGTCGCGGTGCGCGAGGCCGGTTGCGCGCCGGGGACAACGGTGGAAGTGAATTCCCTTTTTTTCAATGTCCCGGCCCGGCGTAAGTTCCTGCGCAGTGCCTCCACCGAGGCGGCACATCTTGACCGTGCGGTGGAAACGGTCGCCCTGGCCTTCCCCGGCGTGGCCGTGCATTACCGGCGCGACGGCCGCGCCGTCCATCGGTTGCCGGCGGCCACCTCGCTCGCATCCCGGGTGGCGGACCTTTACGGAGCGGAAGAGCGCGCGGCCTTGCTCGAGATGCCCGAGGCGGAGAGCCAAGGTGTCCGGGTGAGCGGCCTCGTCTCGCGTCCGGGTGCAACCCGCGCCGACCGCGGCCGCCAGTTTTTTTTCGTCAATGGTCGCGCCGTGGAGAACGTTTTTCTCTCCACCGGACTGCGTGAGGCCTACCGTCAGATGCTCGAGCCCGGCCGCCATCCCTCGATTTTTGTCCACATTGTCATAGACCCGCAAGCCGTGGACTGCAACGTGCATCCGGCCAAACGCGAAGTGCGGTTCCGCCACGGCGCCGAGGTCCGCGAGTCCTTGCGCTCCGCGGTGGAGGCCGCGCTGCGTCAGGCCAGGGCTGACTGGTTGCAACCGGTGCGCACTCATCTGACCGCGCGGATTGAGCCCTCTGCGGGATATGGTTCCGCAACCAGGCCTTTCCGCGTCGCGCACCAACCGGAATTGCCGCGGCCGGTCATGCCCGAGTCCCCGCCTGATCCCCCCGGGGGGCCGCGGACCGAGGGCGCGACTCCCCGCGTGATCGCCGAGGAATTCCGCTTGGTTGGCGCCTTGTCCCGTCGCTATTTGCTCCTTGAGGGAGGTGAAGGCCTTGTGCTTCTTGACCAGCGGGCGGCGCACCAACGGATCCTTTTCGAGCGTTTGCAGCGCGGGGTGGCGGGGGGAGGAGTGGCGGTGCAGAGGTTGTTGGCCCCCGCGGTTTTCGAGTTGCCGGCACGAGAGCACGAGGCCGTGGCGGGAAGTCTCGCCGTTCTTGCGGCGGCCGGATTCGGCGTCGAGGTCTTCGGTGGACGCGCGCTGAAGGTTGAGGCTTTGCCCGATTTTCTGGCGGGCCGCGATCCGCAGCGCGTGATGGAGGAATTTGCCGCGGCGGCCGTATCGGGGGGCGCGGCGCGGTTGCGCGGGCAGGCCGCCGAAGAAGTGGTGCGCCGGGCGGTGGCGCGTCTGGCGCTCGACGAGGGTGGCGCCAAAGACGAGCGCGAGCAGCGTGCCCTTGTCACGCAGTTGCTCGCTTGCCAACTGCCCTACTGTGATCCGGACGGCCGCCCGGTCATGCTGCAATTCTCCTGGCGCGAGCTGGAGCGGAAGTTCGGGCGCGACTGAGCGGCGGTGCGCCTTGCCCCTCGCCCCCTTTCCCCGCTAAAAACAGGTTATGTCCGACCTCCGCATCGAACCGGCGACCCTTGAGGACATGCCTCTTCTCGCGGAGTTGCTGGCGGATCTTTTCGCCCAGGAGCCGGACTTTCATCCCAACCAAGCCAAGCAGATCCGCGGGCTGCGGCTCATTTTGGAGCAACCCAACCGCGGCCGCATTTTCGTCCTGCGCAACAATCTCCGCATCATCGGCATGATCAACCTGCTTTTCACCATCAGCACCGCGGAGGGCGGATTCGTCATCATGCTCGAGGATCTCGTGGTGCGGGCCGACCACCGTGGTCAGGGACACGGCAGCCGTCTACTGCATCACGCGATCGACTTTGCCCGGGAAAAACAGTTTGTCCGCATCACCCTGCTGACGCCGGACGGGGAGGGGAAGTTGCTGGATTTTTACCGCAAATGCGGTTTCCGGCAATCCGAGATGGTCACCATGCGCCTGATCATCGGCGGAGAGGAGCAGGCGACCGCGTGAGCAAGGGGGTCCGGACAGCCTTTGTGCTTTGCGCCGGTTGGGGTAAGCGATTGCAACCGCTGACCGACCAGATTCCCAAACCGCTTGTCCCGATTTGCGGCCTTCCGCTTTGCGAGTTTGCCCTAACGCGCCTTGCCGCGGCGGGCGTGGAGCGCATCGTGATCAACACGCACCGGTTGCCCGACCAATTCATCCGTCTTTTTCCCGAATACCCCCATCCTTCGCGCTATGCCGGGGTGCCGGTGTTTTTCCGTCATGAACCGCTCCTCTTGGATACCGCCGGCGGCCTGAAAAATGTGGAGGATCTCCTCCTGCCCGGTCCGGTGCTGGTCCACAACGGGGACATCCTCGCCGAGTTGGATCTGGCCGCTTTGGTCGCTGCACACGCGCACAGCGGCGCGCTGTGCACTTTGGCCCTGCGGACCAGCGGAGGGCCCTTGCAAGTCGGCTTCGATGCGGCGAGCGGGCGGGTTACCGATCTCCGCGGTGAGCTTGGTTCGAGTGACCCGCGTTTTCTTTACACCGGCGTTTGCGTCATTGCGCCGGAATTGCTCGGGCGCATTAACCCCGGGCAACCGGCGTCCCTTGTCACCGTCTGGCTGGAGGCTCTGCGCGCGGGTCAAACGCTTGCCGGTGTGGTGCTTGACCGGGGCGAGTGGCGTGACATCGGCAATCTGGGGGAATACCTGCGGATCCATGCCGATTTGGCGTCGGGCGAGGTCAAACTTGTCCCGCCGCCGACCGCCCCGCCGGGCTGGCCTTTGTGGCGCATGCCCGGGAGCCGGGTGGCCCCCGATGCCGAGCTGTCCGGTTGGAATTGGCTGGGGCCCGGTTGCGAGGTGGGGCCGGGGGCGCGGGTCAGTCAATCGGTCTTGTGGGCCGGTTCCAAGGTATTGGCCCATGCAGTGGTGGCCAACACCGTGGTGCGCGAGGGCATGCGGGCCGAAGGAAGGCTGGAAGGATCGGCCCTATGACAGAGATTTTCGAATGGGTCGGGTCGGTTTGTCCCGCCGCGGCGGGCGGCACGTGGGCGCCGGTCGACCATGGCGGCTCCGACCGCCGATTCTGGCGTGGTTCCGGCTGCGCCGCGGGCTTGGTCGCGGTGCATTATGGCGAGGAAAAAGCCGAGAATGGCCGCTATGCGCCTTGTGCGGATTTCCTCCATCGTCACGGAGTGCGGGTGCCGGCCGTGCTGGCTCATGATGCCCCAGGGCGGCGCATGCTCATGGAGGACGCCGGTGCGGAGGATCTCTGGTCCCACCGCGAGGAGACGTGGCTGGTACGAGGCGAACTTTATGGCAAGGCCCTTGCGCAGCTGGCGCGGATGCATGCCCTCGACCTGCGGGAAGCTGATGCCGGGCAGGTGTTGTGCGAACCCTTTGACCAAGATCTCTATTTTTGGGAGCAGGAATACTTTTGCGGGCACTTTCTCGGCGCGGAAAAAACAGCTGCGGTGCGTGCCGCGGTGCCGATGGATATTCAGGCGCGGGATCTGGCCGCACTTCCTCGCGTCCTTGTGCATCGCGATTTCCAGTCGCAGAATGTCATGGTGAAAGACGGCCAAGTGACGCTGATCGATTTCCAGGGAATGCGCGCCGGACTGGCGGGCTATGATGTGGCGTCGCTGCTTTTCGATCCGTATGTGGCCTTGAGCACGAAAGAACGCGGGGAGTTGTCCGATGCTTATGCCGCTTTGACCGGACGTGAGGACTCCGAGGTCTGGCAGGCCGAACTCGAGGCCTGCGCACGGCAGCGGTTGATGCAAGCTCTGGGCGCTTACGGGTTTCTCGGCGTGGAGAAAGGAAAACCGGCCTTTCTCCAGTACATTCCCGTGGCCTCCGAGCGCCTTGCCGCGTTGTGCGAAAAGAATGAAGAGTGGCAACCTTTGGCGCGAACCGTGCGCGAGGCGGCGCGGAATTTTCTATCATGAAAAAGACTGCTGTGGTCATCGAAAACGTGCAGCCCTTGTTGGACTGCGGGCGCTATGCGATCAAGCGCCTGGTCGGCGACCCGGTGAGGATCACGGCGGACATTTACAAGGACGGACACGATGTCATTGCCGCGGCCCTCAAGTGGCGGATGCGCGGAGCCAGGCGTTGGCACGAGGTGCCGATGCAGCACGAGGACAACGATGGTTGGGCGGGGTCTTTTATGGTCAACACAATCGGGGACTGCGAATACACGGTGGAGGCGTGGCTCGATGGTTACGAGACGTGGCGGGAGGAATTCCGGCGCAAACATGAGGGCGGGCAGGCGGATTTGACCTCGGAGGCGCGGGAGGGAGCGCATCTTTTGGAGCATGGCGCGCGGGGCACAGCGGACAAAGCCGCAGCGCAGATCTTGCGCGAAGCAGCCAAGACCCTGGCTGCCGCTTCCCGCGACGCGGCGGCGGCTTTGGCCGCGCAGAAGGATTTGTCCGTCTTGATGGCTCGCGTTCCGGACCGTGCTATCGGCAGCGAATTTCGTCCGCATGGCCGTATCATGGTCGAGCGCCAAGCAGCACTATTCGCCGCGTGGTATGAATTTTTTCCACGCTCCGCCGAAGGGCGCGGCGATAAGGGCTCGGCCTTCCGGGATTGTTTGCCGCGTTTGGATGACGCCAAAGCGATGGGCTTCAGCGTGGTTTATTTCCCGCCTATCCATCCCATCGGCACAAGCAAACGCAAAGGGCGCAACAATGCGCTGGAATGCCAACCGGATGAACCGGGCGTGCCCTATGCCATCGGTAACCGGCACGAGGGCTGCCCCCACGGCGGCGGGCATCGCGATGTGGCACCGGAACTCGGAACGCTGGAGGATTTTGAGTGGCTGGTCGGCGAGGCCCGGAAGCGCGGTCTGGAGATTGCGCTGGATTTCGCTTTGAACTGCTCGCCCGACCACCCTTATGTGGCGGAACATCCGGAGTGGTTCTTCCACCGGCCAGACGGGTCGATCAAGTATGCGGAGAATCCTCCGAAAAAATACGAGGACGTTTATCCGCTCGATTTCCACTGTGCCGATTGGAAGGCCTTATGGGGCGAATTGCAGAGCTTGATTTTGTGGTGGGCGGAACGCGGGGTGCGTACCTTCCGGGTCGACAATCCGCACACCAAGCCGGTGGCGTTCTGGGAGTGGCTCATTGCGGAAACCCGAGCCAAGTTTCCCGACCTTGTTTTTCTCAGCGAGGCCTTCACCAAGCCGAAAATGATGCGTGTGCTGGCCAAGGCCGGCTTCTCCCAGAGCTACACTTATTTCACCTGGCGCAACACGAAGGAGGAGTTGACTGCATACTGCACCGAACTGAGCGCGGCGTGGTCGGCGGATTACTTGCGCCCGAACCTTTTCGCCAACACGCCGGACATCCTGCCCTACTTCCTCCAGCAACCCGGTCGCGCCCCTTTCATGATCCGTGCCGTGCTCGCCGCAACGCTCTCCCCGGTCTACGGGATCTACAGTGGTTTTGAATTGTGCGAGAATGCTGCCCTGCCCGGGCGGGAGGAATACCTCGACAGCGAGAAATACCAGTTCAGGCAACGCGACTGGAACGCGCCGGGCCACATCAAAGAATTGATCACGCGGTTGAATCTTGCCCGGCAAGGACACCCCGCGCTCCAGCACCTGGCCAACCTGCGTTTCCACACCGCGGAGAACGACAACGTTCTTTTTTACGTCAAGGCGAGGGGAGACAATCTTCTGCTTATTGCGGTCAACTTGGACCCTTACACTACGCAAGCTGCAGCCGTGGAGTGGCCTCTTTGGGAATACGGCTTGCCTTGGGATGCCGATTACGTGGTTGAAGATGTGCTCACTGGAGAACATTGGACCTGGCACGGGGCCCGCAACTACGTGGCGCTGGATCCCAAAGTGCGAGTGGCGCACGTTTTTGCCGTCCGCCGCTGAGGGTTTCTCCCTCGGCTTTCCTTCTCTCTGGTGGCCAAGGACCGCCGCCCCTCACGGGGTTATTTTCTTGTCGCGTGCGTGTGCGACCGTGATTTTTGGCGTTTATGCAAAACCTCCCGAAATCTTTGGCCGCCGTCGCGGCAGCGTTTGCTCTCAATCTTCCGACACCCGCCGTGGCCTGCACCGCATTCCAGCTTAAATCCAACGACGGGGCTCAGATTTATTTCCGCTCCATGGAGTTCGGGTATCCGTTCAATTCGAAGGTGCTTGTTGTGCCGCGCGGCACGGACTTTACCGGCACGGGGCCCGGCGGCAAACCGGGCAAGAAGTGGACGGCCACCTACGGTTTTGTCGGGCTGAACGTCGCTATCGCGCCGACGGTGGTGGCGGACGGTCAGAATGAAAAAGGTCTGGCTATCGGGATGCTCTATTTGCCGGGCTTTGCGCAGAATCTCGATCCCGAGGCGGCGCCGGCGGACAAGTCGATCGGCAGCTGGGAAGTGCTGAATTATCTTCTGGCCAACTGCTCCTCCGTGGACCAAGCCGTGTCCGCTTTGCAAAACGACGTCTATGTCGCGCAGTAGGAGTTTGTTCCTTTCAAAGAAGTCCTGCCGGTCCACTATTGGATTGGTGACAACACGGGTAAGGTGGTCATCGCCGAATATGTCGGCGGCCGGCTGAAGATCCACGACGCGCCGCTCGGCACGCTCACCAACTCGCCGCCGTATGACTGGCAGACGATCGATGTCGGCAACTTCGTCGATCTCTCGCCGGTCAACCTGTCCGAGCGCAAGCTGGGCAAATTCACTGCGGTGAACTACGGGCAGGGCAGCGGCGCTGTCGGGCTGCCCGGCGACATGTCGCCGCCTTCGCGTTTCGTCCGCGCCGCGCTTTTCTCGCACTGGGCTACCCCGGCGGCGACTGCGTCCGACACGGTCAACCTCGGCTTCCACGTGATCAATACCTTCGACATCTTCAATGGCGCGATCCAGTCGGAGGCCGCCGACCAGACGCCGAACACCAAGGGTCTCCTTACTTCGGAGGGTCCACTCCGACTGGTCAACACGGACACCACCGAGTGGGCGGTGGCTCATGACCGCACGAACCTGAAAACTTACGTTCGTACGTACCACGGGCTGGCCATTCAGGTGGTCGACCTGAAAAAATTGGACTTCGACCAGCCGGGTTGGCGCACCATCGACTTGCAAAATGATTTCGCGCCCGAAGACATCACCGGCCAAGGCAAGCCCCTCGCTGGCACGGCAAAGTAGGAGAGTCATGGCAAGCGCTCGGCTCAGAGGGAACCGGCCAGTCAGGGGGGACATTCGCCGCCTCCGTTTGGCGCTCAAAGAGGGCGTGACTGGTGGAACCCGAGGCTCACCATCGGAGTCCGTTTGGGCGGGAATGGATGGTACTTTCTTTGCCGTCTTGAGCAGATGGGGAAAATCCAGCGTTGATTCGGTCCGGCTTTCTCCTTATCCAACCAAATCGCATTAGTCGTTTTTTCCGATCATGGGCAAAATCTTCGAAAACATTATCGAGACCGTCGGCCGGACGCCGCTGGTCAAACTGAACAAAGTCACTGAAGGCGCCGGGGCAACCATTACCCTGAAGTGCGAGTTTTTCAATCCGCTGGGCAGCGTTAAAGACCGCATCGGCATGGCCATGATTGAGGACGCCGAGGAGAAAGGTATTCTCCAGAAAGACACGGTCATTGTCGAACCGACCAGCGGTAATACCGGTATCGCGCTCGCCTTTGTCGCGGCGGCCAAAGGATACAAACTCATCCTCACCATGCCCGAGACGATGAGTCTCGAGCGACGTACGCTGCTCGCCATGCTCGGTGCGAAGCTTGTCCTCACCCCGGGGCCGGAAGGCATGAAGGGTGCCATCGCCAAAGCAGAACAAATCCTCGCCGAAACGCCCAATGGCTGGATGCCCCAGCAATTCAAGAATCCGGCCAATCCGGCCATCCATGTCAAGACGACCGCCGAGGAAATCTGGGATGACACGGACGGCCAGGTCGATATTTTCGTTTCCGCGGTTGGTACCGGGGGTACTTGCACCGGCGTGGGCGAGGTGCTCAAAAAACGCAAGCCGAGCGTCAAGATCGTCGCGGTCGAGCCGAAGGACTCCCCGGTCATCACGCAAACGCGTGCCGGTGAAGCGGTCAAACCCGGACCTCATAAAATCCAAGGGACAGGCGCGGGGTTCGTCCCCGACAACCTGCACCTCGACGTGGTCGACGAAGTGCTCACCGTATCGAACGATGATGCTTTCGCCATGGCCCGCCGGCTGGCCAAGGAGGAGGGGATCCTCGGCGGGATCAGTTCGGGGGCCAATGTCCATGCCGCGCTCGAGTTGGCCAGGCGTCCGGAAAACAAAGGAAAACTTATCGTCACCATAGCCTGCTCGACCGGCGAACGTTACCTCAGCACGCCCTTGGCCGACGAAGCACGGGCTGCCGCATCCGCTTAAGCCCATGAAATCACCGCGCCCATCCATCCTTCTGCCCGCCGTCGATGCGGCCCTCGAAATGAGCGAAAGCGATCTTTTCTGGCAGGAGCATTGGAAGAAATTCGCCGGCGGGCTCGTCGTGGTTGTCCTGCTCATCCTGGTGACCGGAGCGTGGAGCTTTTGGCAGTCGCAACGGCGCAGTGCGGCGGAAACGCTCTACAGCGCCTACGCCGGTCCCGAGGGATGGCGCGAGGTGTTGCTCAAGTTTCCCGGCACGGTTGCCGCCGGCAACGCGCAACTGCGCCTGGCCGAGGCTCTTCGGACCGAGGGGAAGGCTGATGAGGCCGCGTCCACCCTGGAAACTTTTCTCGCGGCGCAGCCCGAGCATCCGTTGGCTCCGGCCGGTTGGCTTACCCTCGGGGAAATCCGCCAAATGCAGAAAAATGATGCCGCCGCTCTGGAAGCCTTTCGCACGGCCTCGGGAAAATACCCGTCCTCTTATGCAGCCCCCATGGCCTTGCTGGCCGAAGCTCGGCTCCTTATCGCCGGTGGAAGCCGGGGAGAAGCCAAAGCGCTACTGGAGTCGATCGGCACCTCATATCCCCAGACCCCCGCGGCCATGATCGCGGCCGGAGAACTTTCCATGATCGCGGCGCCGGCTGGAACGCCGCCTTCGTCCTCCGGTCCCTAGCCGGCAGAGGCTGTCAGCAAGCAGGCCGTTTCGATCGAGGCGGTCTGCGGGAACATATCGACCGGTGCCGCCCGGACGAGTTCGTATCCAGCGGCCAAACGCGACAAGTCGCGGGCCGAGGTGGCCGGATCGCACGACACGTAAATCACTCGGGCCGGCCGGGCGCCGAGGAGGATGTCAATGACACTCGGCTCCAGGCCTTGGGCCGGGGGATCGAGGAGGACAACGGTTGTCGCGGCGGGACCGAGCGCTGCCGAGAGCAACGCGGCGGTGTCGCCCCTGCGATAGTCCTCGTGAGCCTCGGCGTCTTGTGCCGCCGCGGTGATGGATCGTTCGTCCCAGTCGAGGCCGATGACGCGCCTGAACGAGGTCCGCAACTTTTTGGCAAAGAAACCGGCCCCGCAATACGCATCGACGAGTAACTCGCCGGATCCGGCCATTGCGACCACGACTGCCGCGAGGACTTCGGCCGCGCCGTCGTTGACTTGGCGGAAACCCCGTGCGTCGGGATTGGCGCGCAAGGTCGCGGGGCCCGGACGCCAATATCTTTTCGCCCGCAAGCGGGCCAAGGCGGTATTGACCGCCTCGCCGGCCAACAGGCAACGGTCGAGGTCGATGACTTTGCGCGGATCGGTGCCGCGAAACCCGATGTCGGGTGGTTCGATATGCACCGTGATGCGGTTGCGGTAACCATAGTCGAGCGGCGAAGGGAGCGCAGGTTCGACCGGTGGGTCGGCCAACTTGCCGATGCGGCGCAAAGCTTCGTCGACCTGTCCGCTTTTGATCTCGAGTTGCCGCGCATAAGCAATGTGCTGGTAGGCGCAACCGCCGCAGCGGGTGAACCAAGGGCAAGGAGGCACCACGCGGTGGGGCGAGGGGGTTGTCACCTTGACCAGCTGCGCCTGGGCCCAACCGCGCCGGACGCGGGTGATGCGGGCGCGCACGCGCTCGCCGGGGATGGTGAAGGGCACGAAGACCACGCATCCTTCGTGCCGTGCGAGCCCGGCGCCGCCGTAGGTGATGCTGACAATCTCCAATTCGAGTTCCATGCCGGGTTTCACGGCAAGAATGATGGCCGCTGCGGGGCGCCATGGCGATGGACTTTAGACCGCTCGGTGTCCAAAATCGGACGATGTCGACCAAGTTCCCCCGCAGCCCTTACGACCGCGAGGGTGGTTTGGTTTATTTCCCGCGCATGATCGGGAAAATCCGGATGCAGATGGCCGGTGACTTGCCGTCCGATTACCATGCCAATCTGGGGTCCGGCTTCGATCTTCGTTGCTGCGAGTTCCTCAATGTCGATTATGACACGCTTGCCGCCAAGGTGCGGTCAGGCGGTTCGGATGAAGATTTGCTCGAATGGTGTTTCGCCACCGGACGCCGTCCGCAGGAGAAAGAAATTTTTATGTGGAACGAGTACCTGCGCAAGTGCGGCTGGAACGACCATTACTCCGAGCGCCTGCGGACCCGTTTGGAGGACCTCGGGATGGCGGGGCGCACCGACATCCAGACCATATTCGATTTGATCGAGGTGGACGAAGGGCGCGAACCCGGCGGCGCAGGCGCCGTCGGCTGAAGCTGCATGTCCGCCACCCGGTCGCTCTGGCGCGGCAGACTCGCCTTGCTGGCCACCGTGGTCATTTGGTCGAGTCCCCCGGTCTTCCAATATTGGTTGGCCGGGCCTTTTGATCTTTGGACCCAGAATTTCTACCGCTACCTCGCCGGCTTCCTCGTCATGGCGCCCTTTTTCGGGTGGAGGCTTTGGCGTGCTCCCGGGCGCCTGCCGCTCTCCGACTGGGCCGGATGCGCGGCGGCGGCGGTGCCGAATGTGGTCCACCAAATCGCCCAGACCGCGGCAGTTGTCGTCCTTCTGCCCGGCATTTACGCGCTCTTCGGGCGCTTTTCCGTGGTTATCACCGCCGTGCTTGCCGTGGTCTTTTTTCCGGACGAACGGTGGATTGGGCGCAGTGTGAAATTCATCCTCGGCACCCTTTTGGCTCTCGTCGGGGTGGCCGCGCTGGTGCTCGACGCCGGGCCGCATTTTGGGGGAGACGTGCCCTGGATCGGCTTGGGGTGGGCTTTGCTCGCCGCCACCGGTTGGGCCGTTTACGGCATCCTCGTGAAGAAGTTCACCGCGCGGGCCGGTCCCACCAGCGGCTTCGGAGTGATCGGCTTTTTCAGCATCGCCCTGCTTCTCCCCGGGATGCTGGTCTTCGGCGATGCTTCGGCAGTATTGCGGGCCGGCGCTTGGACCAATTTCGTCCTTTTCGGTTCCGGTATCCTTTCCATCGGCTTGGGCCACTGGCTTTACTACATCGGGATCCGCGAGATCGGGGCGGCACCCTCGCAGTCCGCCCTCTTGCTTTGCCCGCTGGGTACCATGGGCCTTTCGGCGGGACTCTTCGGCGAAAGTTTCCAGACCGGACAACTGGTGGCCGGCGCTTTTATCTTGCTCGGGGCTTTTCTCGCCTTGACCGCACGGCCTCCGATCATCACGCCACCAGCCTGAACCGGAGGTGAAATCACTTGCCCCGGAGCGGATGCGGACAGATTTTCTGGCATGGCCATTTACGTTTACCAAACGGTTCCGGCAACGGAGGGCGAGCCGGTCCGCACTTACGAGATCCGCCAAAGTATGAAGGATGCGGCTCTGACCGAGCATCCGGAAACCAAGGAACCAATTCGTCGCGTCATCACCGGCGGGCTCGGGATTATGACCTCGACGAAGGGTGGTTCCGCCCCGCCACCGCAGGGCGGGGGTGGCTGCGGCGGGGGTTGCGCCTGCCACTGATCTGGACGCGGCGGAGCAAGGGCTTTATACCCGTTCCCATGATGACTCGTGCCATATTTGCCCTCTCGATTTTTTGCCTGAGTGCCGCCGCTTGGGCCCAAGACGCACCGACCATCACGGTGCGCAAAGGCGACCGGGTCTCCCTGGCGATCACGCCACTGGGCGGGCCTGCCGGTCCGGCCGTAACCCAAGTCTTGCAAAACGACCTCGATCTTTCCGGATGGTTCCAAATCGTGCCGGACGCGCGCGGATCTTACGTGGTCGGCGGCAGCACGGGGGGTGGCAGTTTGCAGGGAAAAGTGACCGACAGCAGCGGTGCCACCGTTTTGGCCAAATCTTACACCGGCACCGACCGCGAGGTGGCCCACCAATTTGCCGACGATATCGTCGAAACCGTCACGGGCAATCCGGGGATCGCCACGACCAAAATTGCCTTTGTTGGCACGGCCAGCGGGCCGAAGGAAATTTATTTTGCGGACTATGATGGTGCCAAGGCGCGTCGCCTGACCACTGATCGCAGCATCAGCGTGGCGCCTACGCTCGGACCCGGCGCGCGCTTTCTCGCCTACACCGGTTACCACGAGGGGTATCCGGATGTTTATCTCATTGATACGGCAACGGGCGCGCGGCAGCGGGTGGTCAAGGCACCAGGGACCAACTCCGGCGCCGCCATCTCGCCGGATGGCGGGAAAATGGCTCTGACCATGAGCAAGGACGGTAATCCCGAGATTTACCTCACGGGCTTGCGCGGTGGTCCGGCCCGGCGTCTGACCCGCACCCGCGGGGTGGAGTCTTCGCCCACCTGGTCGCCGGATGGCGGCGAGTTGATTTACTCCTCGGACCAAGGGGGCAGTCCGCAACTTTACCGCATCGGCGCCGGCGGGGGAGGCGGGAGCATGATCGCGACCGGCTATGGTTATTGCACCGATCCGAGTTGGTCACCGGATGGTAAAAAGGTGGCCTTCACCGTGCGCTCGGGCGGCGGATTCTCCGTCGCGGTGATCGAACTCGGCGGCGGCGCGCGGGTCGTCGCGGCGGGCCAAAATCCCGTGTGGGGGCGCAACTCTCGCCACCTCATTTACAGTTCCGGATCCCGCCTCAATCTCCTTGACGTGCAAAACGGACGGACCACAACTATTGTCAGCGGCTTGGGTAAAGTCAGCGAGCCAACCTGGTCACTCTGAGTCACACCCTCGCCATCCGCCTATGAAAATGTCGTACTCCCTTTATTGCGCCATCGCCGCATTCTCGCTTTTTCTTGTTTCCTGCAAAACCAAGGACCAATTCGCCGGGGCCGATGGTGATTTTGTCGACGGGATGCCACTGCCGGAGCGGACGGATGGCGCGTCTTACCTCGGAGGTGGCGTCAACAAGGGCCAATTCTCGCCGGTGCAGTTCGGATTAGACAGTGTCGAGGTGAGTGGATCGGAAATGGGCAAGGTGCAGGCCGTGGCCGACTTCATGCGGTCTTCCAGGAGCGATGTCATCATCGCCGGTTTCACCGACGAGCGCGGCACCGAGGAATACAATCGCGGTCTCGGCGAACGCCGCGCGTTGGCCGTGCGGGAAAAACTGGTCGGTCTCGGTCTGGGGGGTGGACGCATCCAAACCGTGAGCTTCGGCGAAGAAATGCCGGTCGCCCCGGGCGGCGGCGAGGCCGCGTGGGCCGCCAACCGTCGCGCCGAGATTGGCGTTGTCCGTTAACCTTCTTTTCTTCGTGGCGGTTCCTCTGCTCGATTTGCGCCTGCAGTACGCGCAGGTGAAGGACGACGTGCAGCGCCGCATGAGCGCGCTGTGCGACAGCCAGCAGTTCATTCTCGGCGCACCCGTGGAGGAACTCGAAAGCGCGGTGCGTGACTATACCGGTTGCGGCCACGCCATTGGCGCTTCCTCCGGCACGGACGCCTTGCTCGCCCTATTCATGGCCATGGGCATCGGACGCGGCGATGCGGTGATCACCACGCCTTATACCTTCTTTGCCACCGCCGGCTGCATCCATCGCACCGGCGCGGAGCCGGTCTTCGTCGACATCGACGCCGCGACCTACAACCTGGATCCGGCCAAGCTCGAGGATTGCCTGCGCAAAAAATGCCACAGCGGCCCGGACGGCCGCCCCGTCACCGCGGCGGGCAACCGCGTGCGCGCCATCATGCCCGTGCACTTGTTCGGTTGCGTCTGCGACATGGACCGCATCGGTGTCCTGGCCCGGGAATTCGATCTGCCCGTCGTCGAGGACGCCGCGCAGGCCATCGGCGCAGATTACCCGTCGAAGGCCGGCCGGACCATGCGAGCCGGCGCGATCGGCGAGGCGAGCTACTTCAGCTTCTTCCCCTCGAAGAACCTCGGTGCCTTCGGTGATGCAGGCATGGCCACCTGTCGTGACGCGGTCCTCGCCGCGCAAATCAAGCTGATGCGCAACCACGGGATGGGCGCGCAATACCATCACGAAAAAGTGGGCGGCAATTTCCGCCTTGATGCACTGCAGGCCGTCGTGCTCTCGGCCAAGTTGCCGCACCTTGACGCATGGCACGCCGCGCGTCGCCGCAATGCGGCGCTCTACCGCGAGGAATTCGAAAAGCTCGGCCTGCTCGATCGCGTCACCTTGCCCGTCGAGCCTTACGCCATGGCGGGTGTGCCGAACCACCATATTTACCATCAATACGTGGTGCGTGTGCCGGACCGCGACAGGGTGCGGGAAAAACTTACCGCCGCCGGCATCGGTTGTGCCGTTTACTACCCGGTACCGCTTCACTTGCAGGAATGCTTCGCTTCGCTCGGTTATCGCGAGGGCGATTTTCCCGAATCCGAAAAAGCGGCCCGTGAATCTCTGGCCCTTCCCATTTATCCTGAGTTGACCAACGAACAAATCCGCGAAGTGACCGCGGTGCTGGGCTTGATTTTGGCCTGATCAGACGCTCCCAGAAGCGGACAGAGAAATATTTTTCATAAAATCTCTTGCCCTCGGCATTGGTTTCTATAGTCTTTGCTGTCCCGCACACTGTCGGGGTTCGCGAAGAAACCACGGTCGCGTGGTTTTTTTGTCGCCTAAAAGCGGCGCGGAACTTCCAGAAAGCAATGCCTACAATCAATCAACTTGTCCGCAAAGGACGCAGCAAAGTGACTTTGAAGTCAAAGTCGCCCGCTCTGGTCAATTGCCCGCAACGCCGCGGCGTCTGCGTGCAGGTCATGACCCGCACGCCGAAGAAACCCAACTCGGCACTGCGTAAAGTGGCCAAGGTCCGTCTGACCAACGGCCAAGAAGTCATCGCTTACATCCCCGGCGAAGGCCATAATCTGCAGGAGCACTCGATTGTTCTCGTGCGCGGCGGCCGGGTGAAGGATCTCCCGGGCGTGCGTTACCACATCGTCCGCGGATCGCTCGATACCCTCGGCGTCGATGGCCGCCGTCGCAGCCGTTCGAAATACGGTGCGAAGCGTCCCAAAGCCGGAGCCGAAGCCGCCAAGGGCGCCAAAAAATAAAACCCCACCTGATCTTTTCCAACCATGGCACGCAGACGCAGAGCAACCAAACGCACGACAATCGGTGACAGCCGTTACGGCAGTCCGATGGTCACCCGCCTGATCAACACCGTGATGCGTTGCGGCAAAAAATCGATAGCCGAGGGCATCGTCTACACCGCGATCGAAAAATGTCACGAGGGCAGCGACGCCGTGGATCCACTCGACGTGCTGACCAAAGCGCTGGATAACGTCCGCCCGCGCCTTGAAGTCAAATCCCGCCGGGTGGGCGGAGCGACCTACCAGGTACCGATGGAAGTTCCGGCCGAGCGCCAGTATGCGCTGGCCATGCGCTGGCTCGTCACTTTCGCCTCCAAGCGCAAAGCCGTCCCGATGAAGGAGGCACTGGCCATCGAGCTCAAAGACGCAGCCGCCGGCCAAGGCAACGCGATCAAAAAACGCGACGAAATGCATAAGATGGCCCAAGCCAACCGCGCCTTCGCCCACTTCCGCTGGTAAACCGCCGCAACCCGTTCTTTCTCATGCCCGCCACTGCCACCGCACCCGCCGCCACCGCGAATCCCAATTCGCCCGACCGTGCCTTCCCGCTCGAGCGGACGCGGAACATCGGCATCTGCGCGCACATCGACGCGGGCAAGACCACGCTGACCGAGCGCATTCTTTTTTATACCGGCATGATCCACAAAATCGGCGAGGTGCATGAGGGCACCACGGTGACCGACTGGATGGAGCAGGAGCGCGAGCGTGGGATCACCATCACTTCGGCCGCCACGACCTGCGCCTGGTTGCAGAAGGTGGAGCCGGATATTTTCAAGCTTTACGACGGCATCAACATGCGGGTCAACATCATCGACACGCCGGGCCACGTGGATTTCACCGCCGAGGTGGAGCGTTCGCTCCGCGTGCTCGACGGAGCCATCGCCGTGTTTTGTGGGGTGGCCGGGGTGCAACCGCAGTCTGAGACTGTCTGGCGCCAGGCGACCAAATACAACGTCCCGCGCATCGCCTTCGTCAACAAGATGGACCGTACTGGCGCGGATTTCAACGCGGCCGTCGAAAGCATGCGGGTCAAACTTGGGGCCAACGTCTGGCCCATCCTCATCCCGCTCGGCCGGGAAGATTATCTCCGCGGGCAGATCGACGTGGTCAATCAGAAGGCCGTCCTCTATTCCGACAACGACGTGATGGGTTCGACCTACGAGGTGGCGGAGATACCGGACGACCACAAAGAGCTGGCCCAAAAAGCTTACGACGACCTCATCACGCAGATGACCGACCTCGATGAGGAAATCGGCATGATGTTTCTCGAGGAAAAGCCGATCAGCAAACAGGACCTCAAGGCCGCCATCCGCCGCCAGACCATCGCCAACCGTTTTGTTCCGGTGGCCGGCGGCTCCGCCTTCAAAAACAAAGGGGTGCAATACCTCGTTGATTCGGTGGTCGATTACCTGCCCGGTCCGCTCGATATCCCGCCGGCCAAGGGTCAAGACCCTGATGACGCCTCACCGCTTGAAGCGGCGGCCAACGACACGGCCAATTTTTCTTCCCTCGCCTTCAAACTCTGGAGTGATCCGTTCGTGGGCAAACTGGTTTTCTTCCGCGTTTATTCGGGCAAACTTTCCAAGGGCGACACGGTTTATAACCCCCGCACCCGCAAGCGCGAGCGCATCAGTCGCCTGATCCAAATCCAAGCGGACAAGCGCGAGGACATCGACACCTGCTACTCGGGGGACATCGCCGCGATCGTCGGCATCCGCAACATTACGACGGGAGACACCCTCTGCGACGAAGACCATCCGATTCTTCTCGAGCCGCCTTCCTTCCCCGAACCGGTCATTTCCATGGCCATCGAGCCGAAGACCAAGGTCGACCAGGAAAAAATGGGCATCGCCTTGCAGCGACTGGCCGAAGAGGACCCGACCTTCCGCGTCTTCACCCACGAAGAAACGGGCCAGACCATCATTGCCGGCATGGGCGAACTTCACCTCGAAATCATCCGTGATCGCATGATGCGCGAGTTCAAGGTCGAAGCAAACGCAGGCAAGCCGCAGATTGCTTACAAGGAAACGATCCTTGCCCCCGCCGATGGCGAAGGGAAGCTGATCAAGCAGTCGGGCGGGCGCGGTCAATACGGCCATGTCATCGTCAAAATCGCCCCGAACGAACGCGGCAAAGGTGTCACCGTGGAGAACAAGACGGTGGGCGGCACGATCCCCAAGGAATACATCCCAGCCTGTATCAAAGGCATTGAAGAAGGCGTGCTCAACGGCATCATCGGTGGCTATCCGGTCATCGACATCCATGTCGACATCGTTGATGGCTCGTTCCACGACGTGGACTCGAACGAGATGGCCTTCAAGCTCGCCGCCATCTTTTCGCTCAAAGATGCGATAAAAAAGGCCAAGCCCATCCTGCTCGAGCCCATCATGAAGGTGGAGAACATCACGCCCGACGAGTTCCAGGGCGACATCATGGGCGATCTCAACCGCCGCCGCGCCAAGATCCAGGGCATCGAGACCAAGGGCCATCTGAGCAGTGTCAATGCGGATGTGCCACTGGCCGAAATGTTCGGTTACGCCACGGCCATCCGTTCCCTTTCCAAGGGCCGCTCCTCCTACTCGATGGAACCGTCCCACTTTGAACAAGTTCCGGCGCAGGTCCTTGCCGCCGTCATCGACAGCCAAAAGAAATAACGACCATGGCCGCCCCGCGCATACGCATCCGTCTCAAAGCATTCGACCACACGCTGCTCGATCGTTCCGTCCTTGAAATTGTCGAGACGGCCAAACGCAGCGGTTCCGCCGTGGCCGGCCCCGTGCCGCTCCCGACCAAAATCGAGCGTTGGACGGTCAACCGCTCGCCCCACGTGGATAAAAAGTCCATGGACCAATTTGAGCGCCGCACCCACAAGCGTCTCCTCGACATTCTCGATCCCACCGCCAAAACGGTGGATGAACTCCGCCGCCTCAACCTACCAGCCGGCGTCGACATCAACATCCAAATTTAGTCGTCACCATGAGCCTCGGATTACTCGGTAAAAAACTCGGCATGACCCGCGTCTACGATGACAAAGGCGTGTCCACGCCCGTCACGGTCATTGCCGCCGCCGGGAACAAAGTCCTCCAGGTCAAGACCGCCGAATCCGACGGCTATGTCGCGGTGCAAGTCGGGTTCGACGACCAAAAGCCTTCGAGGGTGAATAAAGCGCAGACCGGTCACTTTACCAAAGCCTCGGCCACTCCGAAGCGCTTCATCCGCGAATTCCGTGATGGTGCGGCGGAAACCGGTGCCGACGTTCCGGTCAGCACCTTCGCCGTCGGTCAATTCGTCGACGTCATCGGCCAGTCCAAGGGCAAAGGTTTCCAAGGGGCGATGAAAAAGCACAATTACCACGGCCAACCGATGAGCCACGGATCCATGATGCACCGCCGCACCGGCGCGATCGGCAACCGCTCGACCCCCGGTCGTGTTTGGAAAAACATGGGCATGCCCGGCCACATGGGCGACGAGCGGGTCACCGTGCAGAATTTGCAAGTGGTCCAAGTCCGCGAAGAAGACGGCGTTATCCTGGTCAGCGGTGCGGTCCCGGGCGCCAAGGGCACCTATGTGGTCGTCCGCCCGTCGATCAAGAAAACCGCCAAAAAGAAGTAACCCATGAGCGCCAAAATACTCACCGCCGACGACGCCAAGAAGGCGAACATTGTCATTATCGAAAATGGCAAAGGCACGCAGGCTGTCCATGATGTGGTCACCGCCCTGCGGGCCAACCGCCGCACCGGCTCGGCCAACACCAAAACCAAAGCCGAAGTGAATCTTTCGGGGGCCAAACCGTGGCGCCAAAAAGGCACGGGCCGCGCCCGCGCCGGCTACAAATCCTCGCCGATCTGGCGGGGCGGCGGCGTGGTCTTCGGACCCAAGCCCCGCGATTATTCGAAGAAGACACCCAAGTCGGTGCGCAAGCTTGCCCTGCGCAAAGCGCTCAGCGCCCGCATCCTGGCCGGCGACGTCCTTCTGGTTGACGCCCCGGCCATTCCGGACGGCAAAACCGCCAAATTCCTCGCTTACGTGAAGAGCAATGCGCAGGACGCCCGCAATGTCCTCCTTGTCTCCCCCGCCTTCGAGGAAACGACTTTCCGCGCCGCGCGCAACGTGGGCAATGTCCTCCTGATCAGCGCGTCGGACGTCAATACGGAGCATTTGCTCCGCTACGACAAAATTCTCCTGACCGGCGACGCCCTCGCCAAAATTTCCGAAAGGACGGCAGCATGAAAGAGCCTTTTGACATCATCCGCACCGTCCGCCTGACCGAGAAGTCCACTCTTCTCACCGACAAATCGAACAAATACGTCTTCGAGGTTAATCCCGCAGCGAACAAGCTCGAAATCAAGGCGGCCATCGAGAGCCTCTTCCAGAAGAAGGTGGTCTCGGTCAACACCGCCAATTACGCCGGCAAGAAGAAGCGGGAACGCCGCGCCGATTTCGGACGCCGCCCGCATTGGAAGAAGGCCATCGTCACGCTCAAAGAGGGCGAAAAACTCGACCTCGTCTAAACTCACCACACGCCATGGCACTCAAAACTTTCCGTCCGCTCACGCCGTCCGCGCGCTTCAAGGCTCTCCCGTCCTTCGAGGAGATCACCAAGAAAAAGCCGGAGAAGAGCCTGGTCACCACTCGCAAGCGCACCGGTGGCCGCAACAACCAAGGCCGTCTGACCTGCCGTCATATCGGCGGCGGACACAAGCGCAAGCTGCGCCTCGTCGATTTCAAGCGCCGCAAACACGGGATGATCGCCGATGTCATCGCCATCGAATACGACCCGAACCGCACGGCGCGCCTCGCCCTCCTGCAATACGCCGATGGCGAGAAGTCCTACATCCTCGCGCCCGACGGATTGAAAGTCGGGATGAAAATTTCCTCCGGCCCCGAAGCCGCCCCCGAAGTCGGCAACTCGCTGCCTCTCGAGCGCATCCCGCCCGGCTCGGCCATCCACAATATCGAGCTCATGCCCGGCCGCGGCGGCCAGGTGGCGCGCAGCGCCGGCCAGCAGGCCGTGCTGAACAACTTCGAGGCCGGCTACGCCCTGGTCAAAATGCCTTCGGGCGAAATCCGCAAGCTTAACGGCAAATGCCACGCCACGATGGGTCAAGTCGGCAACTCCGAGCACATGAATGTGTCGAGCGGCAAAGCCGGACGTTCCCGCTGGCTCGGCATCCGTCCGACCGTGCGCGGCATGGCCATGAACCCGATCGACCACCCGATGGGTGGCGGCAACGGCAAATCCAAGGGCGGCGGCGGACGCCAGCATCCGGTCAGCCCGTGGGGCCAGCTGAGCAAAGGGTTCAAGACCCGCAAGAAACACAAACCTTCGGACCGCTTCATTATCGAGCGCCGCAAGAGCAAGAAAAACAATTAAGCCATGAGTAGATCGCTCAAAAAAGGCCCGTTCGTCGAGGCCCACTTGCTCGAAAAAATCGACCGTATCAACGAAGGCGGCCCGAAAAAACCGATCAAAACTTGGTCGCGCCGTTCGATGATCACCCCGGATTTCGTCGGGCACACCTTTCTGGTCCACAACGGGAAAATTTTCAATTCAGTTTTCGTCACGGAGAATATGGTCGGGCACAAGCTCGGCGAGTTCTCGCCCACGCGCATCTTCAAGAAACACGGATCGCATACGGCGAAAGTGACGAAATAAACGTGGCCTCGTTCGGCAGGTTGGTCCTGGCCGGGTGTCTTTTGATCACCCTCGCCGGGAACAGCTCCGCACAAAGCCGCAGCTCTTTGACAGACCGAGATTCTGGGGACGCCGCAAAAGTGGCGCGCCTCAACGAGCAACTATTGCTCGCGCGGGAGTCCATCCGCAGTCTGACCGAAAGCTTGGTTCTCGCCAACAGCGAGGGCGAGGTCTTCAAGCGCCAAGCGGAGGATTTGCAGGCCAAATTCGACACGCTCGGGCCCGGTGGTGACAGCGGCGGGGAAATCGAGGAACGCCTCCTTTCCACCGTGAACGAACTCACCCGCCTGCAAAAAGAAAACGCCATCCTGTTCGAGCGCCTGCTCGCCCTTGCCGAGGGAGTGCAAATTTTCCTCAAATCCGTGGAAGCCACAGACAACGAAGAACGCACCGCTTTGGAAAAAGAAATGCAGACCAAAGCGGCCGATGCCTCAAATTCCGCCGCGCAAGCCGAAGCAAAGGCGCTGCTCGATGCCATGACCCGGGCCCGCAGCACGCAGGCCCAAGCCCGCGCCTCCCTCGAGTTGGAACTCCGCGCCGCCGACCGCATGCTGGGTGTCGGCGCGACCGAAGACCTCGACGCGGGACCGACCCTGACCGATGCTTCCGTCGTGGAGGTCAAGTCTGAGTTTGCCCTCGTGGTGGCCAACATCGGCCGCAACGCAGGAGTGAAGGTCGGGATGCCCTTCCAAGTGTGGCGCAACAACCGCCGCGTCGGTGATGTCCGCGTCATTGATGTGCGCGACCGTATCAGCGGTGCCGTAATCCAGAATCTCGTGTCCGAAGAGGACTCGATCCAAACGGGTGACCGCCTCAGGGTGGACGCCCACCGCTAGCCAACAACTTTTAGAAACAACTTCAACAATATGGAAACCAAGTCGATTTATCGATTCGCCCGCATTTCGCCCTTCAAGGCGCGCGAGGTGACGCGCGAGATCCAGGGTCTGCCCGTGCAGAAGGCCCTCGATCTGCTGGCCTTCACACCGAAGAAGGCCGCCGGCCTCGTGGCCAAGACGCTCAAGAGCGCCGTGGCCAACGCGGAAAACAATCACCAGGCACGCCTCGAGGCCCTCGTCATCCGCGAAGCCGTGGTCGGCGAAGGACCGACCTTCCAGCGCTTCATCCCG
>JAQBWH010000044.1 GCA_027624625.1 Verrucomicrobiota bacterium
CCGACCAGCATGCTGCCGGGCACGGAGATGCCGTGCGGCGCGCCGACCAGCTTCCGCGTCAAGTGCGGAGCCATCAGCCCGACAAAGCCGATCGTGCCGCAGGCCGCAACGGTCAGCGCCGCGAGCACCGCGGCCAAGGCGATGCCGGCGGTCTGCAGCAACGGGACCCGCACGCCGAGGTGATGCGCGCTCTCGCCGCCGAGAGCGAGCAAATCAAGCGGCCGGTGGAGCAGCCAGATGGCCAGGCCTCCGACCAAGGCCGCGGGCAACAGCATCCACACCTCGGTCCAACCGCGTCCGGCGAAGCTGCCCATCAGCCAGAACAGAATACTGCGCAAGGCGCTGGGATCGAAGCGCAGGATGATGGCGGTGGTGAAAGCTTGTGCCAGCGCGCCGAGGGCCACTCCGACCAGGAGCAACGAAGGAAGGTCGGCGGCAATGCGTTGCCGGCAAAAAAGAAGCACGATGGCGGCGAGGGCCAGGCTGCCGGCCAGCGCGGGCCAGGTCACGGAGGTCGCGCCAGCGGCCAGCGCGACCACGGCACCTAAAGCGCCGCCGGAGGAAAGTCCGAGCAGATAAGGCTCGGCCAGGGGATTGCGGAAGATGGCCTGCAAAAGGAGTCCGCCCAGAGCCAAGTTGGCCCCCGCCGCGGCCGCAAGGAGCACGCGAGGAAGCCGCAACTCCCAAAGCACGAGCGAGGCCCGCTCCAATTCCGGCGTGCTTGGACCGCACCGCAGCAGTTCGAGCAAGCGGGGCAAATCGAGCAAAGGGGTCGGCCCAAGGCAAACCGCGGCGACGAAGACGGCCAGCAACGCGGCGGCGAGGAGACAAAGCCGGGGCAATGCGTTCATGGGGCAAAGAAGGTTCCCGGACGTCCGGTGAAAGGATTTGGGCCAACCCGGAGCGCCTCGCAACGGAAGACTTCGCGCAAGTTGGGTTCGGTCAGGACTTCTTGCGGCGTTCCGGCCGCCTGCACCCGTCCCTCTGTCATGATGATCATCCGATCGCTGAATTCCGCCGCCAGGTTGAGATCGTGTGAAACGCAGAGCACCGCGCGGTTTTGCTCCCGCGCGAGCGAACGCAGCAATGTATGCACAGCAAAACGGTGTCCGGGATCGAGGTGCGCGGCCGGTTCGTCGAGCAGGAGTAAAGGAGCTTCCTGGGCCAAGGCCCGGGCCAGCAGGGTGCGCTGCCATTCGCCGCTGCTGAGCGAGCGGATGCTGCGTTGCTCGAAGCCGGTCATTTCCGTCTGCTCCATGGCGCGGGAGACGGCGTGGCCATCTTGTGCGGTGGCGACGGCGAGCGCAGGCCGGTGCGGGTGGCGACCGAGCAATACGAATTGCCCGACCGTGTAGTCGAACATCGGTGCTTCGACCTGCGGTTGCACCGCGCAACGACGCGCGCGTTCTTTCGCCGCAAGGTCAACAAGGAGCGTTCCGTCGATGCGCACTTCGCCTTCGAGGAGAGGAAGGAGACCGGTTACGGCGCGTAGCAGGGTGCTTTTTCCGCTGCCGTTCGGCCCGGCCACCGAGAGCACTTCGCCGCGGCGGACTTCGAGGTCGATGCCCCGGAGCACTTCGCGACCAGAGTAGCCGGCGCGGACGGCCCGCGCTTGGAGAAATGGCTCCTGCTCCGCCCTCACAGTTTCTCCACCTCGTCGCGCAATTTTTGCCCCGCTTGCAGTGCCCCGGGCCCCGGGATGCTCAACGCCCGGGCCGGAAACACCACCACGCGCCCTTCCCGCACGGCGCGCAAATGCCGGCGCACCGGATGCCCGCGGAGCAGGGCAAGGACCGCTTCTCGCTTCGCCTCGCCGTAGTCGGCCACGATGATGACGTCCGGGTCGGAGGCGAGGAGAAATTCCTCGCCGAGTTGCGGCCAGGGACCGGACACCCCCGCTGCGATGTTCTGCAGTCCGGCACTCTCGAGGATCTCATGCGCGTGCGTTCCGCAACCTGCGCTGTAGGCGGTATCCGCCCCAAAGAGCAAAACTGCGGGGCGGGAAGGGCGGATCCCGTCCGGGGCCGGCTTGAGTGGTGTGTCCCGCCCGAAGATCGCGGCCAGCCTCGCCGTAGCCGTGCGAATTTCGTCCAGCGAGGCGGCCATTGCGGAGAAGACCTCGGTGCGGAGACCGAGACCGCGGAGTTGGCGCAGGGTTGGAGCCGGGGTGATGGAAGAGGCCAGCACGAGATCGGGTCCGATGGCCAGGATGGTTTCGGCCTCGGGCTGCATGCCACCGACCACGCGCGGCACGTCATCCGGGGCCGCGCAAAAAGGGGTCACCGCGACGAGCGATTCCCCGGCTCCGACGTGCAGGACCATGTCCGTGAGATTGGGGGCGAGGCTGACCACCCGGGCCGGAGGATCCGCCCGTGCGGCCACCGCCGCGGCAAGCAAGACCGGCCAAATCCGGAACACGCAGATCATGGCTCAGAGACGGATCCCGGCGCGAGCCAGGGCGAGCGCCATGACCGCATAGCCGGCGGCCGTGGCGAGGCAGGCCATGGCCAGTGCGAGGTAAAACCCCGCTTTGGGCAGCAGCCACGGCAAGAGAAGAAAAAAGAGCAGACTGGGCAGGACGAACCAGAAAACGCTGCGGGAAAAATCCGCGATTTTGGCCGCGTCGTGCGTTTCGAACCACATCCACCCGACGGCGATGAGCGAGAGCAGGGGGAGCGAGGCGAGGAGCCCTCCAAGATAGCCACTGCGTTTGGAGATTTCGCTGATCGCCACGATGAGTCCGGCGCTGAGGAAAAGTTTCACCAAATAGTAGGTCATGACAGGACAACTCTAGGACCGGGGCCGTCCGCCGCGAAGCAAAAGAGCGCCGGTCGGCTGCCCCGCCTTGATCCGGGGTAGCGGGCAGGTCAAGCTGCCCGGCTCGGACTTCCCATGAAAAAACTCCTCGTCACCGGTTCCTCCGGCCTCATCGGCTCGGAAGTTTGCCTCCACTTTGCCGGCCTCGGCTGGGAAATCCACGGCCTCGACAACAACCAGCGGGCCGTCTTTTTCGGACCGCAGGGCGACACACGCTGGAACCAGGAGCGTCTCGCCGGGCTGATCAAAAACTTTCACCACCATGAACTCGATATCCGCGACCGCCCAGGCGTTCTCGACCTCTTGGCCAAGCTCAAGCCCGATGCCGTGGTCCACACCGCCGCGCAGCCCAGCCATGACCGCGCAGCGGCCATCCCGTTCGACGACTTCGACACCAACGCGGTCGGCACCCTGAATCTGCTCGAGGCCGTCCGCCGCGCCTGCCCGGAATCGCCTTTCGTCCACCTGTCGACCAACAAGGTCTACGGGGACCGTCCGAACTTCATCCGGCTCAAGGAGCTCGAAACCCGGTGGGACTATGACGATCCTGCTTATGCCGACGGCATCGCCGAGGATTTTTCCATCGACCAATCGAAGCATTCCCTTTTCGGGGCGTCGAAAGCGGCGGCCGACATCATCGTCCAGGAATACGGCCTCTACTTCGGCCTGCCGACCTGCTGCCTGCGCGGGGGATGCCTTACCGGGCCGAACCACTCCGGCGTCGAGTTGCACGGATTTCTCAGCTACCTGGTCAAATGCAACCTGGAGGGCAAGGAATACAAAGTTTACGGCTACAAGGGAAAACAGGTGCGCGACAACATCCACAGCCATGACGTGGCCCGCTTCATCGAGGAGTTTCTCCAGGCTCCCCGGGTCGCCGCGGTCTACAACCTCGGCGGCGGACGCGACAACTCGTGCTCCATCCTCGAGGCTTTCGCCCTGACCGAAAAATTCACCGGTCAAAAACAGGTCCACACTTACCTCGATGAAAATCGCATCGGCGACCACATCTGCTACATCAGCAACCTGGCCAAGATGCGCCGCGATTACCCTGCGTGGGACATCACCATCTCCCTCGAAGATACCATCCACCAAATCGTCGATGCTTGGAAATCGCGGGGGGCGTGAGGCAAGCCATGCGCCACGTCGACTGCCTCATCGTCGGTGCGGGATTTTCCGGCCTGACCGTGGCCGAGCGTCTCACCACGGAGCAGGGCAAGACCTGTCTTTTGGTCGAGAAGCGCGACCACCTCGGGGGCAATGCTTATGACAAATATGACGCGGCCGGGGTTCTTTTCCATCCTTACGGGCCGCATTACTTCCGCACCAATGCCCCGCGCATTGTCGATTACCTCAGCCAGTTCACCGCGTGGCATCCGGTTGATTACAAAATCCTTTCCTACACCGACGGCCGCTACTGGAATTTTCCGATCAATCTGAACACCTTCGAGCAATTTCTCGGGCGTCCTTCCACCTCGGAGGAAATGGAGCAGTGGATGGCCGAACACCGCGTCCCCATCGACAATCCGGCCAACTCCGAAGAGGTGGTGGTCAGCCAGGTCGGCTGGGAACTTTACGAGAAATTTTTCAAAGGCTACACGCTCAAGCAGTGGAGGCGACATCCCAAGGAGCTCGATGCCTCGGTCTGCGGACGCATCCCGATCCGCACCAACCGGGACGACCGTTACTTGCGCGAGGACTTCCAGGCCATGCCCAAGGACGGCTACACCGCGATGTTCGCACGGATGGTCGCGGCTTGCGGCGACAAGTTGGAAATCCTCCTCAACACCGAATTCCGCGCCATCCTCCCGCAGGTCCGCTGCAAGCATCTCGTCTACACCGGGCCGATCGACGAATACTACGATTACGGCCACGGCCGCCTCCCGTACCGCTCGCTCCGCTTCGAGCCCGAGTCCTTTACCCCCGAGCAGCTTTCCGCCCGTCACTCGGGTCCGGGCTCGCCGCCCTTAGACCTCAAAAGCCCCGCGGGCTTCTTCCAGCCCGCCATGCAGGTCAATTATCCCAACGACGAGGAGTTTACCCGCATTGTCGAAATCAAACATGCCACCGGCCAGCAGTGCGCCAACACGACTATCGTCCGGGAGTATCCGGACGACTTCGGTCCCGGCAAGGAAGCCTACTACCCGGTTCCCGCCCCCGATTCGGCGGCCCTCTACCAGAAATACAAATCGCGGACCGAGACCGAGCCTTTTCCCTCGCACCTTCGCGATCTTTGCCCTCCCGGGGCGGCCGCGGACCCCACGGTCTCCTTCATTGGTCGCTTGGCCACCTACCGCTACTACAACATGGACCAGATCGTCGGCATGGCGCTGAAGGAAGCGGAAAAAATGGCCGCGGCACCGGCGTCTTGAAAGGGAAGTGGAGCCATGGGGATTCGAACCCCAGACCTCCTCAATGCCATTGAGGCGCTCTACCAACTGAGCTATGACCCCGGAAAACCGACAGGAATATAAAGCATTCCCCGCGCGGGTTGGCAATGTCATTCGGCTGGGTCGCGCCGCAGGGATGCTGCCTGTCGGGATGGTCGCGGCTTAGCTGGTCCGGGAAAAAGCCGCCGCGGGGGTGCCTTCGCCGTTTTCGGTCGGGCGGAGGTGCTGGACTTCGAGTTGAAGGCTGATGCGCTGGCGGTATTCGTTGCGGACCAGCTTGAAGGCGACGTCCCAGGGGGCGCGGGGGAAGTCGTCGCGGGCGCCGTTGAAATAAATGGCGGCGAGTAATTCTTCGCGGCCGCGGACCCGGAAGCGGACATGTTTTTCTTTGAGCACGTCGGGCCCGTGCGTGGGGGCGACGGCCCGTGCGTAGAAGAGTGGTGCCGGGTTTCCCATCCCGCACGGCTCGAGCAGGGCCAGCTCTTCAAGATGCGCGTGTTCCAAATCGGCCACGTCGATGCGGGCGTCGAGTTTGATCCGGGGAACGAGGTCGTGCGGCTGCAGGCGGCGCCCGGCGGCCGAGGTGAATTTTTGGCGGAAGCCGGCAAAGTTTTCCCGCGTGACACTCAGACCGGCGGCCATGTGGTGTCCGCCGAAAGGCCCGAGCAAGTCGGCGCAGTCGCCGAGGGTCTCGACGAGGGAGAGGGCGTCGATGCTGCGTCCGCTCCCGTGACCTTCGCCCTTCTCGTCGAAGCCGACCACGATGGCCGGGCGGTGGTATTTGCGGCAGAGGCGGGAAGCGACGATGCCGACCACGCCGGCATGCCAGCCGTCGCCGCCGACCACCACGGCGCAATCGCGGCCGGGGTCGAAATCTTTTTCCAAGGCGGCCAGGGCGGCTTCGAGGACGTGTTGCTCGAGGTTCTGGCGCTCGCGGTTGCAGGCGTCGAGTTCGCGGGCGAGGCGCCGCGCTTCGTCCGGGTCTTCGCTGAGGAGCAGTTTGAGCGCGGCCTCCGCGGTGTGGAGACGTCCGGCCGCGTTGAGGCGCGGTCCGAGGCGGAACCCGACTTCGGCCGTGGTGATGACCGGTGGTGTGACGGAAGAAACTTCCATCAAGGCGCGGAGTCCTTCCCATTTGGTCTGGCTGAGCCGGGCCAATCCGTGGCGGACGATGACCCGGTTTTCCCCGCGCAGCGGGGCGAGGTCGCAAATTGTGCCCATCGCGGCGAGGTCGAGGAAGTCACGGAGGTCGGGTTCGCGCCGGCCGCTGACTTTCTGGATGCCGTGGCAGACTTTGAAGACGAGCCCCGCGGTGCAGAGGTCGGTGTTGCCACCGAGGGCCTTCGGGTTGACCAGCGCGGCGCAGGGGGCCGCACCGTGTTTCGGTTCGTGGTGGTCGATGATGACGAGGTCAACCCCGCGTGCGGCCAGCCAGGCGGCTTCTTCGTGCGACCCGGTGCCGCAGTCGAGGGCGACCACGAGCGTGGGCTGGCGGGCGGCAAAGACGCGGTCGAGTCCGTCACGGCTCAGGCCGTAGCCTTCGGATTCCCGCAGCGGGAGAAACCAGCCGGCCTCGAGCCCCAGCGCGGCGAGAAAGCGGTGCATGATGGCCAGGGAGGTCACGCCATCCACGTCATAGTCGCCGTAAAGAACGACATTCTCCCCGCGTTCCACGGCCAGGGCGAGGCGCCGGGCGGCGGCTTCCAGCCCGGGGGTGGCCAGCGGGTCGGGAAGCGAAGCGAGGCGAGGGTGGAGGAAGTGGTCCGCCTCGCCGGGGTCGGTGATGTCGCGCGAGGTGAGGAGGGATGCGAGGAGGGCGGAGATGCCGAGTTCACGGACCAGATTTTGCGCGATGACGGGATCCGCGGGATCCCGGGTTTCCCAGCGGGTGGTCGGCATGGGAGAAAGATTAGGTCGGAAGCAGCGGTGTGGCAATGCGAAGGGATTTGCCCGCCGGGCGGGCCCTGCTTACGCTCGGACCGGTATGGGCAAAACGAAACCACCGGCCAAAAAGAAATCCTGCAAAGGCGGTAGCGCGACGCGGCCGGCGTTCTCCGGCAAGGACCGTTTTCTCGTCACCGGCGGGGCCGGTTTCATCGGAAGTGTGCTCGTCGGGGCGCTGAACCGCTGGCACGGGACGGATCGCATCGTGGTGGTCGACCAACTCGAGAGCGATGACAAGTGGCGGAATCTTGCGCCTTTGCGCTTCGAGGAATTTGTCGAGGCCGATGAATTTTACGACTGCTTGGCGGACAAGGCGGGCGCGTTCGGGGAATTCACCCACGTGTTCCACCTCGGGGCGTGTTCCTCGACCACGGAGCGGGATGCCGATTATTTGCTGCGCAACAATTTCGGCTGCACGCGCCAATTGGCCGAGTGGGCCCTCGGCCGCGGGGCCCGTTTTGTCTATGCGTCCTCCGCCGCGACCTATGGCGACGGCTCGGCCGGGATGGATGATTTGTCCGACGACCTGGCCGCCTGGCGCCCGCTCAATGCCTACGGGTATTCAAAGCAACTTTTCGATCTTCACGCCCAACGCGAGGGGTATCTGCGGCGGATGGCCGGGCTGAAGTATTTCAACATTTTCGGTCCGAACGAGGAGCACAAGGGCGACATGCGCAGCGTGGTGAGCAAGGCCTGGCGGCAGATCGAGGAGACGGGGCAGGTGAAGCTTTTCAAGAGCTACCATGCGGATTACGCGGACGGCGGGCAGATGCGGGATTTTCTTTATGTCAAAGACGCGGTGGCCATGACCTTGCACCTGGCTGCCACGAAGAAAGCCGGTGGGCTGTTCAATATCGGATCGGGCGAGGCGCACACTTGGCTCGACTTGGTCCACCCGATTTTCGAGGCGATGGGAAAGGAAGCGCGGATCGAATTCATCGAGATGCCCGAAGCGCTGCGCCGCCAGTATCAATATTTCACCCAGGCCGATGTGACCAAACTGAAGTCCACCGGTTATGCGGGGGGAGTCACTCCCTTGCCGGAGGCGGTCAAGGACTATGTGGCGCGCTACCTGATGCCGCGCAAGCACTTCGGAGACGGGGCGGGGGACTGAAAGGCGGCTCCGGCCGTTTGACAGGTGGTCGCAGGGGCGGTAAGATTTCTGTTTACTTGTCATGACTTCCCCCTTTTGGCGCCGGTTGATTTCCGCTTCGTTGGCCCTCTTCCCATTCGCCTCTGCTTGGGCCCTGACCCAGTTGAATGTGGGTGAGGATCAGGCCAACCAAGGCATGTATGGCGGCGGGTGGAATGTCGGGTCGGGCGGTGACAACGGTTTTTTTGCCTGGAAGATGGTGTCCAAGTCGGAGGGCGAGGGCAGCTATGCCGGGCATTATCTGGGCAAACTCGGGGAGAAACCCGAGGTTGCCCCGATCACCACGGACCGCGTCTTCGCGCTTTTCGCCAATGGAAAGCGCTATGAGGAGTCGGTCGCCTTCCGTGGTATCGCCATCCCCCTCGAACCGGGCGATAATTTCACCTTCGAGATCCTGCACGGGCCCTTCCAAGACAAAGGTGGTCAGGATGATCCGGCACCGGGTGAGGTCGGAGTGACCTACCGCACGGGCCAGGCCGACGGTTCGGTCGAGGACATCGATCTCGGGGCGCGTCTGAGATTTTTTGCCCGTGAAGGTTCGGCCAATTACCTCATCACGGACCGCGAGCAAGAGTTCGATACGGGGATCCCGATGACCGAGGAAGCGCTGGCTCTGACCCTGACCTTGGTCGATGCCAACACCTACGATTTGGAGGTGATCAACCTGCGCGACAAGTCGGTCAAACATTTCGAGGGCCGCAAATTCGGCGGCGAGGCGGGCGCGCCGATTCAAAGCCTGGCCTTTTTCAACCGCAACGCCGAGAGGCACGACTTTTTCTTCAACAATTTTCAACTCAGCCGCAACATCCCTTAGCCCGCGCTCTGCGGTTCTCTCACCTCGTGCTCCCGTCCCCCCAACATCTGGGCGTTGCATTCTCCGCGTTGCTCCTTTTCCCCGCTTCCTTGTTTGCCAACAGCAACGTTTACGTTTCCCGTTTCTGGCACAATCACCAGCCGATTTACTGGCCGGAATGGAACAGCAACGGTTCCCAAACCCAGCGCGGCCAATATGCCTGGGATTCCATCGTGCTCAAACCGGGCCAAAATTACGGCGGCCTCAGCCCCAAGCAGCATCCGGAAAACAATCTGACCGAAATTTTCAGTATCAGCGACCGGGTCAATTCCTACCAAAGCGGCCCGCGCAACTCGCTCAGCGGGCTGAACAGCGCCGCCGGCTTCGCCCTTAGCTACTCCGGGTCGCTCATCGACAACGTGCGGCAACTTGGTTCGGTCGGCCAGCTGGGCTACGGCAGCGGATGGAACAACGGCGCCAAGGAAGCGCGCGGGTGGAAAACGCCGTCCGGTTCGCCCCGCCTCGACCTCGTCGGCTTCACCTATCATCACTCGCTGGCCCCGCTCCTGCCCAAGTCCGTCTTCCGCAAGGAACTGCAAATTTTCCAGCAGGCTTGGTCGAAGGCGTGGGGCGGCAAGGCCGACTTGAGCGACCATTCGAAAGGATTTTTCCCCACCGAAATGGGCTACTCGCGCCACCTCATCGAGGTGCTGCGTGAGGAAGGATACGAATGGGTCATCGTGGCCAGCCACCACCTCAGCCGCACTTGCCCGACCTACAACCTGAAGGCCAACCCCGAGGGCAGTTACAACATTTTCTCCAGTCCGCCGAACAAGGCGGACCAGCTCGGACCGTCCCCGACCGAAGGCTGGTGGTATGGCGAGCCGAATCCGGGCAACGCGGCCTGGAATGTTGCACCTTACGCTTACCAATTGCACCGCGTTCAGCACATAAACCCGGAAACCGGGGCGGCCACAACCATCTATGCCGTGCCGTCCGACGACGTGCTCAGCTACCGCTACGGCTACGCCAGCGAGGGGATCGAAAAAATCCAGACTTTCATCGCGCCCTACGCCACGAATCGCAGTCGTCCAGTGCTTGTTATGCCTTCGACCGATGGTGACAACGCATGGGGCGGTGGCTCCAGTTCCTGGTTCGAGGCAACCCCGCAACTTTTCAACCAATCCGGTGCCGCTGGTTACCGGCAGAGCGCGCCGCAGGATTTCGTCAATGCCGCGATCGGCGCCGCCGGCGGGGGGAACAACATCCCGGTGGTCCACATCGAGGATGGCGCGTGGATTTTTCCCGAGATGGATTACGGGTCGCCGTCCTTCCTCAAGTGGATCGAGCCGCCGGTGGCCACGGTGGCCAACCAGGGAGTGACCACGGTGCCCGGCACGCAGATCGACATGGAAACACCGGGCTTCGCCCTCAAATTTTACAGCTACGCGCCCCTGATGGCCGGAGCCAACTGGTGTGAAACGGCCGAACAAATCCTGCGCGACGAGGGCGGCTCGGTCGAGGCCTGGAAAATCCAGGCGCCTTACGAATGGGACGGGAGGTGGAACAATCCCAACGAGGTGGAACTCGCCTGGCACATTTATCTCAAGGGACTGGATTCCGGTTTCAACTACTACGGCGGACTGGGCAATGACGACGAGATGAAGCCCGGGCTGGCCACGCGGCGTGCCGTGGAAAAATTGACCCCGTGGATGACGACAGCGCGCCGCAACAACGACCGCACCCCGCCCACCGTGCTCAAACCGCAGCGTTTCCCCTACAACCCGGGGGCGTATACTTTCGGCTGGTTCAACAATGTGCCCGGGGGCGACACCTCGTTTCTCAAGCGGATGAATTCGGATTTCTATGTCTGGACGCACGCCTATGACATCAGCGGCATTCCCTCCGGCCAGGTGAAGTTGAAAGTCCGCATCGACAATGACGGCACCAATCCACTGGCCAGCAACCAGAACGAAACTTACGCCGGAGGCGGCGAGGTGGGGCCGTGGGTCACGCTCGACATGACCAAGCGCGAATTGCCCAAGACGCGCGAGGCGCTCAATGCGGCGGCGGCCAACAACCAGATCGATTACTTCCTCCCGGTGCAGCCCGACGCGGTGGCGGATTACTATTTTGTCAAAATCACCGACACCAACCTGCCCGGATTCCGGAGCAAACTGCTCGACTATTATATCGAGGCGACCGATGCGAAGGGCAACGTCTCCCCATCGGAAATCCAGCACGTCTGGGTCGACGACTACAGCGGGCAGACCAACGGCGGCGGTGGCGGTCCATCCGGCACGGTCGTGACCACCAGCCCCAATCCCCCGGTGGCCGGCCAAACGGTCACGATCACCTACCATCCGGCCGGGCGGAATCTGGCTTCGGCCAGCGCGGTCAATATCCACCACGGCTTCAATGGAGGGAATTGGACGGCACTGCCCGGCGTGGCCATGACGAAAAGTGACACCACTTGGACCTTCGTTTACACGGTGCCGGCCGAAGCGACAACGATCGCCATGGTTTTCAACAATGGCGCCGGCCTCTGGGATAACAACGGCGGCAACAATTGGAATTTGAGCGTGACCTCGGAACCTCCCTCCGGACCGCCCGACGCACCGACCGGGCTGAGCGCCACGGCCACCGCGCATAACCGGATCGATCTTGCTTGGACCCCCGTCTCCGGCGCGGCGTCCTACACCATCCGCCGCGGCGGCACGCCGATCGGCACCAGCCGCACAGCGTCCTATGCCGACACCACGGTGCAGGCTTCCACCTCCTACCAGTACACGGTCGTCGCGGTGAATTCCGCCGGCGACTCCGCGCCCTCCGCGCCCGTTTCCGCGACCACGCCGGTGCGCCCGGTGCAACCGCCCGACTTCAATCTGGCCGGAGAAAGCCGTCCCGGCTACCTGCTGACCGCGCCCGAGATGAAAATCCACGCGGCGGTGCGGGGGACAAAACTTTACGTCGCCACTTGGTTCGCCGCCCCGGCCAAGGGCAACGACCATTTCATTTTCGTCACCGACCGGCTCCTCGCTTCCGCCTCCGCGGCCCTGGCCGGAGCGTGGAACAAAGCCGGCCAGATGGCCATGGCGACAAGCAAACCCTACCTCGCGATGGAAAGCGTCAACGGCTATGTGGGCTGGACCGGAGCACCAGCCTCTTCGACCGCCAAGGCGAGCAGCACGGGCAACATTTTCGAGGGGGTGATCGATTTGGCCGAGGCCTTCGGCCCAACGGTGCCGGCAACCATTTATTTGGCTGTCGCGGCCATCCAGACCGCCGACAACGGGGTGCTCGCGGCGCAAGCTCCGGCGGCCGTCACGGCCAACGGCAACATTGAGCCCGGCGAATTTCTCGCCATCCCCGTGGCCTCGATTGCCGACACCGCGGTGGACAACCGCTTCGACCGCCACGATGCCGCCCGCCAGTTCCGCGTGTCTGCCTTGCGGCGCTCCGGACCGGATCTCGCCCTCGAGCTGCCGACCGTCCCGGGCGTGCCCTACCAAGTGGAATACAAAGCGCGTTTGACCGATCCGGAGTGGACTCCGACCGGCGTCTTGGTCACGGGTGACGGGGCGGCGGACCAAACCCTCCCCGTGACCCGGCCCGAGGGGACGGCTCCCGGTGAGCAAGGCTTCTTCCGGGTGGTGGCCGACCCCTGAGCCGATTTCGCTTGCTCTTTGGGTGGTTCGGACGATCTTCGCGCCTGACAGTCGACAAGTTCAGGTCAGAAAGCGCACCCCCGGGTTGAGTTTACGTTCGTGGGAACCTGCGCAGGCACCGGACGGCTTGGAGCCTGGCAGTAACAAACAACAGAAAGATAATAGTATGGGTAACAAACTCTATGTGGGGAATCTCCCCTTCAGCACCACCGAAGACTCGCTGCGCGACGCCTTCGGACAATGTGGCACCGTGACCGACGTCATGATTGCCGTCGATCGTCAGACCGGCCGCTCGCGCGGTTTCGGTTTTGTCACCTTCTCGTCCGACGAAGAAGCCAATGCAGCCGTCGGCAAATTCCACGGCCAAGACATGGACGGCCGTTCGATCCAGGTCAACGAAGCGCGTCCCCGTGAAGACCGTCCGCAAGGCGGCGGTGGCGGTGGCGGTGGATACCGCGGCGGCGGCGGTGGTGGTGGCGGATACCGTGGCGGCGGCGGCGGTGGCCGCAGCGGCGGCGGTGGCGGATACCGTGGCGGTGGTGGCGGAGGCCGTGGTGGCGACCGCGGCGGCTACTAAGCCAGCTGACCAAAGCAAATTCATTAAAAGGGCGTCCCGCGAGGGGCGCCCTTTTTCTTTGCCGCCCCGAAAAGCCCTCGCGGACCGGCCTTACATCAACTCGGCGGCGATCTCGTCGGCGAGAAGGCGACCGCGCTCGGTCAATCGCACGCGCGGCCCATGGTCCTCAAGCAGGCCCTCCTCGCGCAAGCCGGCGATGAGGTGATGCCGTTCGGCCAATCGTGCCGGGTCGATGCCGGCATTCATGCGCAAACCGAAGGCGATTTTCTCCGCTTCCCGTGTGGCCGCGGGCAGGATTTCTTCGTTGCGGACCGGTCGCACCCCCGCCTCGATGGCGCGGACGTAAGCCGCGGTGTCGGGCACGTTTTGCCAACGACGCTCGCCGACCGTCGACCAGGCGCTCGGGCCGAGCCCGAGGTAGTCCGCACCCTCCCAGTAGGCCAGGTTATGGCCGCACTGGCGTCCGGCTTGCGCGTAGTTGGAGATTTCGTATTGCCCGTAGCCGGCCGCCCCCAGGAGCGCGACGCCGCGTTCGAAAAATCCGGCATCGCTTTCCCGGTCCTCCGCAAATTCGCCCCGCGCCTGGCGTTCGAAGAATTCGGTGTCCTCCTCGTAGGTCAGGCAATACGCCGAGATGTGCTCGGG
>JAQBWH010000045.1 GCA_027624625.1 Verrucomicrobiota bacterium
CAGACCGGGAAAACTTTCGCGCACCTCGCGCAGGCGCCGGTATTCCGGACGGAAGTCGTGACCCCACTCGCTGATGCAATGCGCCTCGTCGACCGCGAGGGCCGTCATCCCCCACTCCGCCAGCTTGGGCAAAAATTCCGGCAGCATGAGCCGCTCCGGCGCGAGATAAAGGAGCCGGTATTCGCCGGCATACAACTTGGCGAAACGCTTGCGGGCCTCGGCCGAATCGAGGGTCGAATTCAAAAAGGTCGCCGCCACCCCGCTGGCCGTCAGCTGGTCGACTTGATCTTTCATCAGCGCGATGAGCGGTGAGACGACCACGGTCAACCCGTTCCGCACTATTGCCGGCAACTGGTAGCACAAGCTTTTCCCCGCTCCCGTGGGCAAAATGGCCAGCGTGTCGCGCCCGGCGAGGAAAGACTCCGCGATCTCCCGCTGGTGCGGACGAAAGGTGTCGTAGCCGAAGACTTCTTTCAGCTTGTGCTCGAGCGCGGGCATGGACGGGAGTGTCCTCACCGCGAACGGAACCGGCAAGCCGCGAGCCGCTCCGACCAACGCTTGACCTGCAAAAACAAAAAGGCCGCAAAGTTCTCCGACTCCCCTAAACTCCCGCCATGCGCATCGGCATTTTCGGCGGCAGCTTCGACCCGATCCATTACGGGCACCTCATCCTCGCCCGTGCGGCGCGCGAGGAACTCGGCCTCGACCGCATCCTCTTCATCCCCGCCAACATGTCCCCGCACAAAACGGACAACAAACCGGCCAGCGCCGAGGACCGCCTGGCCATGATCCAGCTCGCCATCGCGGGCGAAGACGGATTCGAAGTCTCCGACCTCGAATTGCACCGCCCGCCGCCCAGTTACACGGTGGACACCTTGCGCGAACTCAAATCGTCCCATCCCCACGACGAATTCGTCCTCCTCATCGGCGCGGACAATGTGGCCAAATTCGAAACTTGGTATGAACCGGACGAAATCCGCCGCCGCGCCCAGATCGTCGTGCTCGAGCGCGCCCGTCATCAAACCTCGCACGACTGGCCGGTCGTCCGCCGCTTGGTCGACCTTTCTTCCACCGACCTCCGCGCCCGGGTTTCGGCCGGACGCAGCATCCGTTATTTGACCCCGGACGCGGTCTGCGATTACATCAGGGCGAAAGGTCTCTACTGCCCCGCGTGATATCCGACTCCGAATCCATCGCCCTCGCCGCCGCCCAGGCCGCCGCGGGCAAAAAAGCCGAAGACATCCGCATCCTTGATCTGCGCAAGCTCTCGAGCTTCGCCGACTACTTCGTCATCTGCACCGGCACGAGCGAACCACACCTCAAAGCCATCGGCTCCGAGATCCGCGAAAAACTCCGCGATGACCTCGGGCTCACCGCCCACTCGGACGGCTTCCCGGCCAGCCAATGGATCGTCCTCGATTACCACGGCGTCCTCATCCACATCTTCCAGGCCGAAAAACGCGACTTCTACGATCTGGAATCCCTCTGGCGCGACGCCCCCGTGGTGCCGTTCGAGGATACGCCGGCGCGGGCCTGAGCAATTCTGGCTGCCGCCGCCCCCGACATCTCGCGCGCGATGAAGATCATGAGCAGGCACGAGGCGCTATTAAGAAAAAGATAGAGCAGGAACTGCAGCTCGGTCGGCAACGAGTAGAGCGCGATCAAGGCCGGCACCCAAAAAAACAGGTTCGGCAGGTAGAGCGGAATCAACCGCTGGAGAAAGACGGAGGGGGTCAACGCGGCCCGGGTTCTCCCCCAGCGGTAGCTACTTTCTTGCCAAGCGAACCAGACCACGACGAGCGGCAGGGCAAAAAGCGGCGCGAAGACGAGCTGGTCGACCAAAATTTTCAAGGCTACCGCCGTGGCCAGGCCAAAGCCGTCAAACCACCCGCCCTGCGCGCGGTAGAATTCATTCACGGCCAGGCCCAAGATCGCCATCAGTCCGGACAAATGCAGCCAGTCGCGCCAGGTTGGGGCGGGGCGGCCGGGCGGACGCAACCACGCCTTGAGCATTTCGGGCAAGACCGCGCCGCTGAAAATATTGGCCGCGACAACAAAGAGGAGGCCGCCCGCCGATTTCCACTCCAACAACCAGTGAGCCATGTCCCGCACCGCTCCGCTCGCATAATAACCCGCCGCGAGCAGACCGGCGAAAATTTGCAGCGCGAGAAAGGCCGGCCAATACAACTTCAAGGCCATCCCGGCCGGCGCGAGACTCGTGGCCCAAAAACCCCGGCCTCTGCTCATTTGCGCGCCGTGGCCAGCACCGTCTGGAAATGCGGCGCCTTGGCCTCGCGACTCACGACCGAAACCTCGACATCCTTGAAGCCGGCCTTCTCGATCAGCCGGACCAACTCCACCTCGGAAAACCCGAGCCAGACGTGCGCGTAAAGGGTGCGCGCTTGCTCGAAGGAGTGACTCAAAAGATCCAGCACCATGAGCCGTCCGCCCGGTTTAAGGATTTTGTGCGCCGCGGCCAGTGCTTTGCCCGGACTCGCCGCGTGGTGCAGCGCCTGGCTGAAGAGCGCGAGATCCACCGCGCCCGCCTTGATCGGCGGATCGTCAATCTCACCCAGCCGGTATTCCAAATTTTTCAGCCCGTGCTCGGTGGCCAGCTTGGACCCGAACTCGACCATGGCGGGCGCGTTGTCCACCGCGATGACCTTCTTGGCCGTCCGCGCCAGCAGTTGCGAAAGCGTCCCCTCGCCCGCCCCGAGGTCCGCGATGACCATCGGCGGCAGCAGGCGGAGCAAACCATGCGAGAGCGCCCGCCAGGACCGCCCCGGCACATAAGTGCGCCCGAATTTGCCGGCCAGTTGGTTGAAATATTCGCCCGCCTTGTCCTGCCGCTGCCGCAGCACCAGCTTGACGGCCGCGTCATCCTGCGCCGCTTCGGGCAATTCCTCGCCGCCGCTTTCGATCAATTCCGCGATGGCCGACGGCACCGCGCCCCCGCGAGTGTAGTAAATATTCTTGCCCGCCCGCCGGTCGGCCACCAGCCCCTCGGCCTTCAATTGGGCCAGATGGGCGCTGGTCCGCGACTGCCCCATCCCGAGGATCTGCTGCAACTCGGCCACGGTGAGCCCTTCCTGCCCGACCAGACGGAGAATGCGCAGCCGCGTCGGGTCGGAAAGCAGCTTGAGAATTTTCAGGGTGCCGGTCATTTTTTAGATAGACGCATCAAAATATCATGATATGTTGATGCGTCACGAGGAAAAGCGGCTGAGTCAGCGGCTTCAACTCGTGGCTTAACCTCTCAATTCCAATGACCTCTGACTATATCTTTTCCTCCGAGTCGGTTGGCGAAGGCCACCCCGACAAAGTCTGCGACACCATTTCCGACGCCGTGCTCGACGCGTGCCTGTCCCAAGACAAAAAAAGCCGGGTGGCCTGCGAAACGCTGGTCAAAAGCAACATGGTGGTGCTGGCCGGTGAAATTACGACGGATGCCAAATTTGATTTCGAAAAGATCGTGCGTCAGGCCATTGGAGAAATCGGCTACCTCAACGACGATGACGTTTTCCACGCCGACAAGGTGATCATCACCAAAGCGATCACTCAGCAGAGCCAAGACATTTCGCAGGGCGTTGACGCAAAGAAAGCCAAAGGCAAAAAGACCTCCGAGCAGGGCGCCGGCGACCAAGGCCTCATGTTCGGCTACGCCTGCAACGAGACACCGGAACTGATGCCCGCGCCGATCATGTTCGCCCACCGACTGGGACGCGAACTGACCAAGATCCGCAAGAGCGGCAAAGCCTCCTGGCTCCGCCCCGACGCGAAGACGCAGGTCTCCGTGCGCTATGTCGACGGCAAGCCGAAGGAGATCACCGCCGTGGTCGTCTCCACCCAGCACGCCGAGGGCGTTGCCCACTCGACCATCGAGAAATTCCTCATCAACAATCTGATCAAGAAAGTTCTTCCGGCCAAAATGCTGACCAAGAACACCGAGTATCTGGTCAACCCAACGGGCAAGTTTGTTATCGGCGGACCGCAGGGCGACGCCGGCCTGACCGGGCGCAAAATCATCGTCGACACCTACGGCGGCATGGGCCGTCACGGCGGCGGAGCTTTCAGCGGCAAGGACCCGAGCAAAGTCGACCGCAGCGCCGCCTACATGGGACGCTGGGTGGCGAAGAACATCGTGGCCGCCGGCCTGGCGGACCGCGCCGAAATCCAATTCGCCTACGCCATCGGTTACCCCAAGCCCGTCTCGGTCACGATCGACACCTTCGGCACGAACAAAGTCAGCGAGCGTAAACTTCAAAAGGCCGTCCTCGACACCTTCAGCTTCAAGCCGGCCGACATCGTCAAACAACTCAACCTTCTCCGTCCCATTTACAGCAAGACGACCAACTACGGTCACTTCGGCCACAAGTCCGGCCTGAAGTGGGCGCCGTGGGAGGACACCTCGAAAGCGAAAGAACTGAGACGCAAGGCGGGGCTGAAATAAGTTTTCAGTGATTCAGTTTACAGTGTTCAGCAAAACCACAGAGTTATGGCTTACCGGTCATTCGAGGAACTCGAAGTCTGGCAGCGGGCGTGCCGTCAGGCGGTCGAAATTTTTCGCCTCTTCGATGGCTGTAAGAATTGGACCTTGCGCGACCAGATCCAGCGGGCCGCGCTCTCAGTTCCTTCGAATATTGCCGAGGGCTGCGAGCGCAATAGCGGACCGGATTTTCAACGGTTTCTCAGCATTGCGCTTGGTTCCAATGCCGAATTACGCACCCAACTTTACATCGCCCGGCGTATCGGCGTCATAGAGCAAACTATTCTCGAAACCCTCATCACCGAAGCCAAACAAATCTCCGCCATGCTGAATGGCCTCCGCAAATCCCTAAAACCCAAACTGACCAAAAACTGAACACCGAAAACTGAAAACTTAACTACCATGAGCACCACCACCCTAAACCCCACCAATGTCGCGCACTCTAAAGTTGCCGACCTGAGCCTGGCCGAATTCGGCCGCAAAGAAATCGATCTGGCCGAAACAGAAATGCCCGGCTTGATGGCCCTGCGTAAAAAATACGGCAAAACCAAGCCCCTGGCCGGCGCTCGCATCGCAGGATGCTTGCACATGACCATCCAGACGGCAGTGTTGATTGAAACCCTGGTCGAACTTGGCGCTGAAGTCACCTGGTCAAGCTGCAACATTTTCAGCACCCAAGATCACGCGGCTGCCGCCATTGCTGCGGCTGGCATTCCGGTTTACGCATGGAAAGGCGAAACCGAGGAGGAGTTTCATTGGTGCATTGAGCAGACGATCAACTTCCCTTCCGGCAAACCACTGAACATGATTCTCGACGATGGTGGTGACCTCACCGCATTGGTCCACACGAAGTATCCAGAGCTTCTCGCCGGGATCAAAGGGATCTCCGAAGAAACCACGGCCGGCATCCACCGCCTCCAGCAGTTGGTGGAAACCGGCGAACTCAAGGTTCCCGCGATCAACGTCAACGACTCGGCGACCAAGAGCAAATTCGACAACCTTTACGGCTGCCGCGAATCACTGGCCGACGGCATCAAGCGCGCCACCGACGTCATGCTGGCCGGCAAGGTCGCCGTGGTTTGCGGCTACGGGGACGTGGGCAAAGGCTGTGCGCACTCGCTGCAACGCTATGGCTGCCGCGTCATTGTCACCGAGATCGATCCGATCAATGCCTTGCAAGCCGCGATGGAAGGCTTTGAAGTGACCACCATGGAAGCCGCGGCCAAAGAGGGTAATTTGTTCGTCGCCGCCACCGGCAACCGCGACATCATCCTTGGCCACCACATGTTGGAGATGGCTGAAGACGCCATTCTTTGCAACATCGGGCACTTCGACACCGAGATCGACATCGCCTGGCTGGAAAATGAAGTTGCTGCCGGCCGGGTGACCAAAGACGAAATCAAGCCTGCGGAGATTGGTGCGGTCGAACGCTACACCTTCAAAGCCTCGGGCCGCTCGGTCATCATTCTGGCCAAGGGCCGCTTGGTCAACCTAGGCTGTGCCACCGGTCACCCCAGCTTCGTCATGAGCACCTCGTTCACCAACCAAGTGCTGGCCCAGCTCGAGCTGTGGGAGCGGGGGGAAAAGTATGACGTCAACATCCACCTGATGCCCAAGATCCTGGACGAAGAAGTGGCCCGTCTGCACCTTGACAAACTGGGGGTGAAACTGACCGTCCTGACCGAGGATCAGGCCGCCTACATGCACGTTCCGGTTGAAGGCCCCTACAAGCCGAACCACTATCGGTATTGACACGTGCCCGCCACGGCGGGCACGTGAGTTGGCTGTGTTCAGTTTACAGCTCACAGTCCAAAACAAGACATTAGGCCGTCCCGCAGGGACGGCCTTTTTGTTTTCCCAAGTAGGGACGAGCGGCCCTGCCTCCTGTCGCGCCGATCACTCTTGACGCGCCTTATCTACATGTAATTCTACATGCATGAGTATCAAAACTATCGCGGTGAGCACCCGTACCTACGACAAACTCGCCCACCGCAAGAAACCCGGTGAGTCCTTCACCAAGGTGATCGACCGTTTGCTCGCAACGACCGCGACCGCCGGAACCTGCGCCGATGCGGTGCGCGAGGCGGCGGCCATCTGGGGTGGCCAATCCGAGAACGCCTCAGCTGACGCAGACAAAATGGAAAAAGTCATCCGCGACAATCGGCGCCAAGCGCGTTGGGACATCGAAACCCCATGATTTGCGCGGATACTACGGTCTTGATCGACGAATTCCGCGCCAAGGGAAACCCTGCCGCTCCCGTCAATCGGGCGCTCCTGCAACATAGCGGCGAGGAGTTGGTCATTCCCATGGTTGCTGCGGGCGAGTTTCTCGACGGCGCTGCTTTCGTCTCCGAACAACGCTGCCAAGAAGCCCTGATTCTACTGCGTCATCGCCGCACCATTGCCGCCGGGCTCGACGTTGCCGAGCACTATGGTCGCATCGCCTCGAAACTACGTGCGGCAAAGGCGTTGGCCGGCCGCTCCCACAACGATCTGTGGATTGCCGCCACCGCCCGCTCTCTCGGCGCCCGCCTCCTCACCCGTAATACCGAAGATTTTCAAGGCATCGACGGGCTCGAAGTGTTGTCCTACGGCCAGTAAGGCTCCCCGCGGGACGTGAGGAATAAGCGGCCAGCCCGTCCGTCCGGCAAACCCATTTCCCCGGGCCGGAGAGTCTGCTAAGTATGCAGGGAGATGCCTGTTCCCTCCCGCTACGATTCCATGAATTACCGCCGCTGCGGACGCAGCGGGCTCAAATTGCCCGCCCTATCGCTCGGCCTTTGGCACAACTTCGGCGCCGACGACGATTTGGCCAACGCCCGCGACATGGTTGTGCGTTCCTTCGACGCCGGCATCACGCACTTTGATCTGGCCAATAATTACGGTCCGCCGCCGGGCAGCGCCGAGCAAACTTTCGGACGCATCCTGCACGGGGACCTCGTTACCCATCGTGACGAGCTGATCATTTCAACCAAGGCCGGCTACCACATGTGGCCCGGCCCCTACGGCGAATGGGGCTCGCGCAAATACCTGCTGGCCAGCCTGGATCAGAGTCTCCTGCGCATGGGGCTGGATTACGTCGATATTTTCTATAGCCATCGTCCCGATCCCGGGACGCCGCTCGAAGAAACGGTGGGAGCCTTGGTCAGCGCCGTCCGTTCCGGCAAAGCCCTCTACGTCGGCATCTCCAGCTACGACGCAGACCTCACCCGCCGCGCCGCCGAAATCCTCCGCGCCGAGCGGATTCACCTCCTGATTCATCAGCCGGTCTGCAATCTTTTCGACCGCTGGGTGGAGCACGGATTGTCCGACGTCCTCCAGCAGGAAGGTATCGGCTGCATTCCGTTCAGTCCCCTCGCCCAAGGTCTGCTCGCCGGCCGCTACAACAGCGGCATCGATCCGGAATCCCGCGCCGGCAAACCGGACGGCTTCCTCGGCCCCAAAGATATCACCGAGGAAAAACTCCGCCGCGTCCGCGCCTTGGCCGAGATCGCCGAATCGCGCGGCCAATCCCTGGCCCAAATGTCCATCGCCTGGCTCCTGGCCAAGCCGTTCGTGACCAGCGTCCTCATCGGCGCCAGCCGCTGGAGTCAGGTCGCAGACAACCTCGGCGCCCTGCAAAATATCACCTTCAGCCCCAAGGAACTCGCCGCAATCGACCGCGCGTGCAATCGGTAGCGGCGGTCAGCCGAGGCTTGGCTAACCGTGGCATTGGCATCCCTGCCAATGATCGGACCAAGCCCATCGGCAGGATGCCGATGCCACCTCCCCGACCGCCGCGGCCCAAGAACAAGGATCAATCCTCCAAGACAGCTGGGCGCGGTTGTTCGAGGAGGGGCGGGATTACTAGGTCCGTGGCACCCGTCTTTTCATCACCGAGCATTTCGAGCAGAATTTTTGTGGGTCGACCACTCACTTCAATAACCCTTGATCTTCAGCCCCGGCACACGGGAGAACTCGGCGGTGTCGCGCGTAACCAAAGCCATTTCCCTCTCGAGCGCGGTCGCCGCAATCCAAAGATCATTCGACCCGATCAACTTGCCCTTCAAACGCAGCGCACGCGCCAAGTCAGCATAGGTATCGGCCACGGCGCGGGTCACGGACAGCAACTCGAACGATTCCACCACTGACAAAAAGGTTGCGTCCGTGCGATTGGGAAAACCCTCGGCGAATTCCCCGTAAGCAGTCATCGGCAAATAGGCCACCGCTTCCGCGTGATCTTGCAAGAAAGCGTGGGCTCCGCCCCGTGAACCGGAGCGTTCCCGCTGGAAATCAATGAGGAACGTGGTGTCGAAGATCAGCGCTTCCATGGGTCGGCAGGAGGCAGGTCGTCGGCTTGCGCGCGGTCGAGGCCGTCAAGCACTTCGGCGGATACACGGCCCGCAGCGCGGGCCAGAAGATCCCCGCAACGCTTCTTGCCCTGGTCCCAGCGGGCCCGCTTGATCACCGCGGAAAACGACTCTCGTCGGTCCCCTTTGGCCCGAACCAGGTGCAAATAAGCCTCCTCATCGACAGAAAGAGTCTTGGTTGCCATACACAGATCAATACACAGATCTTGCCTCATGGTCAACGCGCATTTTTGAGGGCGCAGCTTTCACAATTTGAAGAAAGCTTCCGCCATGCGCTCGGTGTCTGCCGCCACTTGGTCCAGCGTTACCCCCCGCAACGCGGCAATCTTTTCCGCGATCAGCCGCGCGTGGGCCGGTTCGCACGTCTTCCCCCGGAAGGGAACTGGCGCCAAATACGGGCAATCGGTTTCCACCATGTAGCCATCGGGCGCGACCGCTTGGGCAGTCTCTTGCACCAAGGCCGCGTTTTTGAAAGTGACGATGCCGGTGAAAGAAACCAGGTGCCCCATAGCGGCAAGTTCCGCGACCGCTTCGGGGGATCCGCCGAAGCAATGGAAGACGCCGCTCAGCTGGCCGGTGTAAGGGCGGAGAAGATCGAGGGTATCGTCCCAGGCATCCCGCTGGTGGATGACCACATTGCGTCCGAGTTCGACCGCGAGATCAAGCTGCACTTTGAAAGCTTCGGCCTGGGCGGCTTTCATCGCGCCGTCGGCGATGTCGGCCTGCATGGCCTCGGCGGTGCCGGCTTGCAGGGCAGTGAAGACGCTTTCCTCTTTGCCTCCGGCCAACTCGCGGCTGGGAAGATGGTGGTAGTCCATGCCGGTCTCGCCGAGGGCGACAACCTTGGGATGTCGAGCCAGCGCGGGGAGTTCCTCGAGAAAGTCCATGGCACCGGGGTCGAGAACATTGCACGGGTGCAGTCCGACCACGGCGAAGACGTTTTCATATTTCTCCGCAATGGCAATAGATTTACGACAACTGTCGCGGTCGATGCCGATGGTGATGATACGGTGCACACCGGCTTCGCGGGCGCGGGCGATGACGGCGTCGATTTGCCCCTCAAACTCCGGGAAATCAAGATGGGCGTGAGTGTCGGTGAGCACGGTCACTACCAGCGGACCACGGAGGAGGCCCAGGTCAAACCGCCGCCGAAGACGACCATGAGAATGTGATCGCCGCGCTTGATCCGGCCGCTGCGCTGGGCTTCGTCGAGGGCGATGGCCACAGCGGCAGCGGAGGTGTTGCCATAGGATTCGAGATTGACGAAAAAACGTTCCATCGGGAGGTCCAATTTGTCGGCGATGGTTTCGATGATACGGAGGTTGGCTTGGTGCGGGATGAAGCACTCGATATCGTCCGAGGTGAGACCGGCCCGGGCGATCGCTTCTTTCGCCGCGGAAATCATGGTCTGAACGGCATGGCGGTAAACTTCGCGTCCGGACATTTTCATCGTGTTGGCTTTCGATCCGATATTCTCGGCGGTGAGCGGATGGCGGGATCCGCCGCCCGGAACATGGAGGATCTCGTCGAGGTTCCCGTTGCTTCCGGAGTAAGCGGAAAGAATTTCTCCGGTCCCCTCCCCGGCGGGCGTGAGCACGGCAGCACCGGCTCCGTCGCCGAAGAGAATGCAGGTGTTGCGGTCGGTCCAGTCGATGATCGCGCTGAGTTTGTCCGCCCCGATGACCAGCGCTTTCTCGGCCGAACCGCTGGCGATGGATTGGCGGGCCAGTTCCAGACCATAAAGGAAGCCGGAACAGGCGGCCGAAACGTCAAGGCAGGTGGCTTTGGGGGCGCCGAGAGCCTTTTGCACGAAGCAGGCGGTGGCGGGAAAGGCCATGTCCGGGGTGACGGTGGCCACAATAATGAGGTCGAGATCTTCGGCTTTGATCCCGGCATTTTCCAAGGCGTCGCGGCCAGCCTTGATCGCCAGATCGCTGGTCGCCTCGTCCGGGGCGGCGATGCGGCGCTCCTTGATTCCAGTGCGCTCGACGATCCATTCGTCGGTCGTCTCGACCATGCGCTGCAGGTCGGCATTGGTCAGGACCTTTTCCGGCAGGTATTTGCCGGTTCCGGCGATGGCGACGGGGCGGAGAAGTTTGGCGCTCATCAGCGGGCGTAGAAAGCGGCGAGTTCCTCGACGATGTGGGGGTTGATGCGGGTCTTGATCGATTCGAGCGCGACGCGGATGGCGTTCTTGATCGCTTTCGGGCTGCTCGAACCGTGGGCAATGATGCAAATGCCGTCGACCCCGAGGAGCGGACTGCCGCCGTATTCCTCGTAGTTGGTGCGCTTTTTCAATTTGCGGAAGGCGCCCTGCATGAGGCAGGCACCGGCCATGCGGATCGGGGAGCGCTTGATTTCGTTTTTCAGCCAGCGGAACACGGCCTCGGCGGTCGCTTCGCAGGACTTGAGGACGACATTGCCGGTGAAACCGTCGCAAAGGACGACTTCGACCGGATTTTGGAAGAGGTCGTGGCCCTCGATGTTACCGCGGAAGTTGAGTCCGCTCGCCCGGAGGAGTTTGAAAATCTCCTTGGTGAACTCGCTGCCTTTGGCATCTTCGCCACCGATCGACATGAGTCCGATCGCCGGATTCTTGTAGCCGAGAACGTAGCGCGAAAAGACGGCACCCATGATGGCGTATTGCAGCATGTGCTCGGGGCGGGCATCGGTGTTCGCTCCGGCGTCGATGAGGACGCAAAGATTCGTTTCGGTCGGCAGAAGGGCGGCAATGCCCGGGCGATCGACGCCCTCGAGGTTGCGCAGCTTGATCGTCGTGGCGGCGACGGCGGCCCCGGTGTGGCCGGCGCTGACCACCGCATCCGCCTGACCGTGTTTGACTAGGTCAACCGAGCGGGAAATGGAGGAGTCCTTTTTGCGGCGGAAGCCATCGACCGCGCTTTCGCACATCTCGACGACCTGCGTGGTGTGGACAATCTCGACGCGCGGGTCGCGGCAGCCGTGCTTGTCCAGTTCGGCGCGAATTTGCCCTTCGTCGCCGACCAGAAAAAGTCTCTCCAGATGGGCAAATTCGCGGAGAGCAAGGACGGCACCGGCCACGCAGGCCTGCGGCGCGTGGTCGCCGCCCATGGCATCGAGCGCAACCTTCATAGGCGCAGGGCCGCAGGATTAAGCCGCCCCGACGGAAAGGACTTGGCGTCCTTTGTAGTAACCGCAAGACGGGCAAGCGGTATGAGAAGGCAGTTTGGCCCCACACTGGGCACAGGCACCGAGTTCACCGGCATGCCAGCGGTTGGCTGCCTTGCGGGTGCGCAGGCGCATTTTGGAGACTTTGCGTTTCGGGACGGGCATAAGAAATCAGCGTTTGGTTTTGAGCTTTTCGAGTTTGTCCCAAGCAGACGGCACTTTTTCCGGCTCACCGCCCCCGGAGGTCTCCGGAGCATGGTAGGGACAGCGGTGATCGGCAAGTTGATCACACCGTGGATGATTTGGCAAAGCCAATAAAAGCTCCTCCCGGACGGCAGGGGTCAAATCGACCAGTTCCCGGCCATCCATCTGGACCTGGGCGGCAAAAGAGTTGGCCACCGCTTGGTAAACAAAGGGCTGCAGGCAGGCGACACAGGTCATTTCGACCGGCAAGGCCACCCGGCCCGTGGCAAAGATCCCACCGCCGGAAAGCCCGACCTCCAGCTCGTAGTGAACCGGACCGACCGGCTTGGCCCCGATGGCCTCAAGATCAAGGAAACCGGGCAACTCGTCGCCTTCGAGTCGCATTCCCTCGGGCGGGAGTTGGTTGAGGTGGACCCCAATCATGGCAACTGCCCTGCGCTGAACTTGCCCCGCAGAGCTGCCGCGACCGGCGGGGTGACCACGCCCGAGACGTCGCCGCCGAGACGGGCAACTTCTTTGACGATGCGGCTGCTGATGTAGCTGTAGTCCTCCTTGGGCATGAGAAACATGGTTTCCACCGCGGGCGCAAGGCGGCGGTTCATCAGGGCCATTTGAAATTCGAACTCGAAATCGGAAACAGCGCGCAGTCCGCGCACGATGACTTGCGCCTTTTCGGCCGTGACGAAATCGACGAGTAGTCCATCCAGTTTCTTCACCTTGAGCCGCGGCTCATCAGGCAAGGAAGCCCGGATCAGTTCCAGGCGCTCATCGATGGGAAAAAGCGGCCCTTTCCCTTCGCTCGAGGCGGCCGCGACGATGACTTCGTCGAACAAGCGCAAGGCACGCTTGATCACATCGACGTGGCCGAGGGTGACCGGGTCAAAACTGCCGGGATAAATGGCGCGGGTCATGGTCTGCAAAGGTCCACCTTCCGTGGCGCAACTTGGTCAGTCGTAATACGAGCCGAATTCGTTGCCCATTTCGTCGGGAGAGACGATCCGTCCGCGGCCCTCGGCCCCTTGTTCGAGGTTTTGCACGGCACTCTCACCTGCCCCGCTGAAAGTCCCGCAGCCGCAAATTCCGAATGCGCCGACCAAACCAAGGAAGAGGAGAAATTTCATGGCAACAAAAGCCTAAGTCGAAGCGGCCCGCCGCGTCGACCCCAATCAGGCCATAATGGCACGGGCGATCTCCGCTTCCTTGGCCTCGCCAAAAAGTCGATCAACGAGCGCCAAGCCAAATTCCAGAGCCGTCCCGGCCCCGCGCGAAGTGAGAAGGAGGCCGTCCTGCAGGACCCGCTCTCCGGTCTGCGCGCCGGGTAGTTCGTCGGCCACGGAAAAGTGCGCGGTGAAGCGTTTGCCCGACAACAACCCGGCATCATGCAAGACAAGGGGGCCGGCGCAGATGGCAGCCACCGGTTTGCCCGCGGCGACAAAATCGCGGGCCAGTGCCGCCGGGCGTCCATCCTGACGCAACGC
>JAQBWH010000007.1 GCA_027624625.1 Verrucomicrobiota bacterium
AAAATCCCCGCGCAAGGTGGATGTCTTCCCGGGTTGCACCTACTGCGAACCGCAAGTGGCCAGCGTCGGTCTGACCGAACGGGCGGCGAAAGACAAAGGCCTCAAATACAAAGTCGGCAAATTTCCTTTCATGGCCAGCGGCAAAGCGCTGGCGGTGGGCGAAAGCGAAGGCTTCGTCAAAATTATTTTCGGCGAACCGCACGGTGAGATCCTCGGTGCCCACATTCTTGGTGCCCACGCCACCGAGATGATCGCCGAGCTCGGCCTGGCCATCGAGATGGAAGCGACTCACGAGGAACTTATCTCGACGATCCACGCGCACCCCACGCTGAGCGAGTCGATTCACGAAGCGGCCGAACAGTCACGCGGTCACGCCATCCACATCTGAACATCGCCCGAAGGGCCGAGACGGGCTGCTTTTCAGGCTGTGGCGAAAGGTGGGACCCGCCGTGCCTCAGCTAAAAGAGGCGGCCCGGTTTCTCCCTCCACACGGCTAAAAGCCCTGCATCCGTTCTTGATTAAAAATAAGTCCGGACCTTGCCCCACGTCTCTGACGGATCCGGCGCGCTAAGACAAAGCAAAGCGAACACCCCAACGCGGCACTGGAAGAACACGCCGCGGCGGAAAGAACAAGGTAAGTAAGCCGGCCTTGGTCCTGCATGGGGAGCATCACAGCGACCAACAAAATAGAGGTCCCCAAACCGCACGCTGCGGCCAGCCAAGTCGATTTTTTCCACACATTCTTCCATATGGCTCTAGGGTCGCATCCATAATGGGCCAGCAAACTGGTCATAAGTCCCACACTTAAGCCGGTCAAAATGCTGACGGTAAACAAATAAAAGGTGAAGTGGTTGCTCTGCCAGAGGGTCAGAGTGGCCGAGATATCTGCGAAGATAGATTTTACCGTAAAATCCAAAAAAAGCTCACTGGTTGGAGAGTTGGTTTTGACCTCCGCAATGTGGTCGAATCCTCCCCCCACGTCCTCTACGCCGAGCGTCTGACCAGAGCCAAGAACCAGCAAAAAACAGAAAATCGAAACGATGAGGCTATGTTTCATGATGATAAAAGATGAAAACTAGGATGGTCCGCCTTCTGGGCTTTTTGGCTCACCTCTAATCTAAAGCAAGCAACAAAATTTTCCCATTGTGATCCATAGGATGGAAGCGTCACGGGACAGACGGCAGTCAAAAAGTGACAAGCGGTTGTTTATGAGATGAATGGATGGCTCCGTCCGTAGTCCTTGCTCGCCATTTTGGGGATGGATTTGAGTAAGCCCAAGATCATTCCCGCGACACCATACCACCCCGTATGGATTCGATCCGCCTTTGAACAAAACCGTTGCTGCTTTATCGGTTTGGACCGCCGACATAGTGGGCTCAGCTCATCCGTCAATTGCCGGATAATCCGTATACCCCTTAGCACCGGCCGTGTAAAATGTCGACTGGTTCGGCGCATTCAACCCCGCCCCCGTCTTGACCCGTGCCGGCAAATCCGGGTTGGCCAAAAACGGGGTCCCGAATGCCACGGCATCGAGTTTCTTCTCGGCAATGGCCTCGGCCGCTTCCTGCGGTGTGTAACCCATATTCCCCACGAGCACTCCACGATACGCCGCCCTTGCCGCGGTAATCACATCGCCACTTTGTTCACCGAAAAAGTCCGCCCGCATGACATGCCAGTAAGCCAGGCCGTATCCGCTCAGTTTCGACCCCAGCCAAGTGACCAACCCGAGGGGATCGCTATCTTTCATGCTGTTGAAGCCGTTCAGTGGCGAATTGCGCACTCCCACCCGGTCCGCTCCCCACACGCTGGCAACGGCCTCGATCACCTCGAGCAAGAGGCGTGCCCGGTTCGGCAACGAACCCCCATAGGGCCCTGTCCGTTTGTTTGCCCCGTCCCGCAGAAACTCATCGAGCAAATACCCGTTGGCCCCGTGCACTTCCACTCCATCAAAGCCCGCGGCCTTCGCATTCTGCGCCGCCATCTTAAATCCCGCGACGATCCCTGGAATTTCCTCGTCCGACAATTCACGCGGCACCACATACGGCTTCTTTCCTTCCGGTGTATGCACCACGTCATTAGTAATAGCCAGCGCGCTCGGCGCCACCGGCTGCGCCCCATTGTTAAAAAACGGATGGCACGCCCTTCCTCCATGCCAGATCTGCAGGAAAATCCGGCCATCAGCATCGTGCACCATGTCTGTCACGCGCTGCCAACCCGCCACCTGCGCCTCATTATAAATGCCCGGCTCCGCGTAAAAGGCAGAATTTCCCCTCATGGCCATCGTCGCTTCGGCAATGATCAATCCCGCCGTGGCCCGCTGCCCGTAATATTCCGCCATAAGCACGCCCGGCACGTGACCGGCCTCGGCACGACACCGGGTGAGGGGAGCCATAAAAACGCGGTTGGGGGCTTCTAGAGCACCCACGTGCAACGGCTCGAAAAGAGGAAACAGAGAACTCATCAAAAGACTACTTTAGTGTTACGTCCACCAACCCTTCAATATGTTTGACGCTGCATCCTGGGGTTTCAGCGACAAGCAAACATTTGTTGTTCACAACCTTTGAGGATGGGGATTCTTTAGAGCCCAAATAAACTATCAATCATAAGGATGTGAACAACCCGGATGATTTCTGCTCCACGCCCGAGCAATGCACGTTCCACGCCGATTGATTGCTGTGAAGAAATGTTAATACCCGGATTGCAACCTCCGAGGAACAACGTGGAACATCGGGTTGCTCACATGACAGGCAGCTTGTCCACATTCTGCGGACAAAGTTGTCGCCATTGTAAACGACCAATCATGTTCCGGCCCCGATGGGCAATGAATGAATATTTCAACGGCCTCGATTTGCGCTGCACCCTGAAGTAATTTAGCTTTTCGATCGGATGAAATCCCGAGTGCTCACCATAGGATGGCTCCTCTTCAATACCATTCCGGTTTGCGCGGGTCCCCCTGTCGCGCGCTTTCATTCGGTCCTGGGCAACTTTGATGTCCTGCTTGATCCCGTGGCTGCACCGCGGTCCGTCGAGAATTTTAGCGCCTATGCCAATCGCGGCGCCTACGACGCCAGCGTCATCCACCGAAGCACGACCTACAATCCTCTCGATATTCAAATCGTGCAGGGCGGGGGCTTCGCACTTGTTAGCAATACTCTCTCGCCCATCCCCAGTGATCCGCCGATCCTGTTGGAAGCTGGAAGGGCTAATGCTCTCGGTACGCTTGCCATGGCCCGGACATCTGCTCCTGATAGCGCCACGAGCCAATGGTTTTTCAATGTTAGCGGCAATCCGGTTCTCGACTTCAACTACGCCGTATTTGGAAGCGTCTTGGGTGCAGGACAAAATGTCATTGAGGCCATTGGCGCGGTCCCGGTTTACGACGCTTCGATAGCATTGGGGCCGGTTTACGGCCAATTGCCTTTGCTTGCCGATTCCATATCCATCGATTCACTTGTCCTCATTAACAAGATCCGCGTGGAACCCTTCATGATCACAAGTTTGACCCACACTTCCGCAGCGATAGAAATTCGTTGGACAGCACTCTCAACCAATTCCCCGGTGCGTGTGGAGCGGAGGGAAAATCTCGGGCACGGATCTTGGACCATCGTTTCTTCCAATAACACGGACGGTATTTTTCGCGATACCAACGCGCCGACCGGCCATGCTTTCTATCGTTTAGTGATCGAATAGCTGCTGCTGCTCCGCCTTTTATTTCCAAGATTTGATCAAGGCTTTGGCCTTGGTCTCATTGGCGTTCATGATGAGATCCCGCCGTTTGCGCGCTTCGCGCACATGGTTGGTGCGGAGAGAGAACCTGACCCGTTTGGCCGGGCCAGTCCGGCGCTCGAGACTCAAGTGGCACCACCAGGTTCCGTTGTTGTCCCAGATGTGATGATTGGCCCCGTAGCGGCGATCCGGCAACTCGACAATTTTGTTCTTCATAAAGGAAATTCATCTTGCCTCGTAACCGGGAGGAAAGCAACCCCTATGACATCTTCCACCTGCGGCAACACCATTTGACAAGTCGCCCGGCCCACCTACGTTTTCCTTATGATTCAAACCCTTGAAGCGGAGATCGACGAAACAGGCTCTGTGCGTTTCAACCAACCGGTCCACCTTGACCGTAAATACCGTGTGATCGTCATGGTGATGTCAGACGAGCCGGCTGGAACCACCGAGGATACCTCGGGGGGCTGGGACCGTCCTTACGTGGAGCATCCTTACCGCGCCTTGCCCTTGGTGGACTATTCGTAAGCGTGCACCCGGCGGGGGTCGAACCCACAACCTCTGGCTTCGGAGGCCAGCGCTCTATCCAGTTGAGCTACGAGTGCTTGGTGAAGAGGCAATAAAGCGCACTCGGGGCGTGGGCTCAAGCGGGAAGGGGTCCATGAGGGATGAGTTTGCGACTTGAGGCAAGGGGTGGGTCTTGTGTGGTGGCGGACAGACGGATAGAAAAGACGGTCATGGCGGATATTGTTTATTTTGATCTCGAGACACAGCGAACGGCGAATGATGCGGGGGGCTGGGACAAAAAAGCGGCCATGGGTATGACGGTGGGTGCCACCTACAGCTCGGGCACGGGGAAATATGCGGTTTACGGCGAGGAACGGGTGCACGAATTGGTCGGGCAATTGCAGCGCGCCGACCTTGTCGTCGGGTTCAACTTGATCAATTTCGATTACGAGGTGCTAATGGGCTATACGGTGATTGATCTGGCCCACAGCGTTCCGACCCTCGATCTGATGGTTTCGCTGGAGGAAAAAATCGGTCACCGCATCGGGTTGGATGCCGTGTCCCAGTCGACGCTGGGTTGCGGGAAGACGGCGGACGGACTCGATGCCATCAAGTGGTGGCGGCAGGGCCGCAAACTTGATGTGGCCCGCTACTGTTGCTTCGATGTCAAGGTGACGCGCTTGGTCCACGAATACGGCATGTCCCACGGCGAGGTCTTTTATCATGACCGGTTGGGACGCAAGCGTTGCGTTGCGGTGGAATGGGGTGTGCCGGTTAGGGAGCGTGTCGTGGCATGATTCAACCGCTAAAAAATACCCCGTCGATTTGGTCCCTGTGCTGGGTGGATTTGTCCGAGCCGTTGCCGGTAGAGGAGGATTTTTACTTGCCGACTATTCTCCTGTTGGTTGGTCCTTCTTTTGAGCCCCTCGTCCCACCGGCTATCTTCCACGAGTTGGACCAGGTGGAAGCGGAGGAATGGGTGGCCCATCATTTCGACGACCTCGGTGTGCCGGACCAATTGTTGGTCTGGAAGGCTCCAGAGTGGGTTTTGGAGGAGTGGAAATATTTCGGACGAGACTGGAAAACGAAAGTGAAGCTGGTCAATCCCCCCCCGCACGAAGCCAGGCTGCAGTCCGAGTTGGCCGGCTTGCGAGGAGACAATCCCCGCGTACCCGCCCTGCCGAAGTCGGCGCTGGCCGAAGGGCTGGTCCGTAATGTGACCCGCTTGCGTTCGCCGGGTAAACGGTGTTCCACTTTGGAGAAAGCGGCCGAGATCGATCCTGCCTGCACCGCGGCGCTGGTCGAACTCGCGGAGATGGAATTTCAGGCCGGGCAATACGAGAAGAGTTTGGGCCTGTTCGCGCAGATCGAAGAAATCGAGCGCCCCTTGCTGCGGCGGCCCGGCGTCCGGTGGTGGACCGACCGGACGACACGGCCTATGTTGCGGTCTCTCTTTGGCACGATGCTCTGCCAGTGGCACCTTGGTCGTGCCGCCGAGGCGGCCGAGACGGGCCAGCACTTGTTGGAAATTGATCCGGACGACCACACGGGCGCGCGTTTTTATGTCCCGCTCCTCTTTTTGCTGGCCGGCGAGAACGAGGAGGTGTCTTTGTTTTTCCGGCATTACGCCGTGCGCTATCCGGGAGATATGCCGCACGCCTGGCTGAGTTTCGCCTGGGGGCTCAGTCTTTGTCTCGAAGGCGACGACCAGGGGGCACGGCAAAAATACCGCGAGGGCATCATGGCCAATATTCATATTGCGCCTCGCCTGCTCGGGGGACGGCCATCACCAGAAGATATTTACCATCCCAGTGAGCGCGAAGAACCGCACTCGGCGGTGGAATTTTCGGGGTCGTTTGGCGGGCTCTGGGATCGCGAGGCGGCGGCCCTCCGTGTGCTGCGCGAGACGCACGAGGAAATGGGCCCGGTATTAGGTGAGCTGATTAGGCGGCGGCGGGCTTTGGTCGACCTGATGGACCAACGTTACGATCCGGATTATCGGGCAAACTGGACTCGCATGGTGGAGGAGGAGGAGGCGTTCGTCAAAAAGGCCCTCGAATAGTTCCTTGGGGAAAGATTCACATCGAGGTCGAGACGGGAGGGGTAATCGTTTCGGGAGCAGGTAGCTTCTTGAGAGCCGGGGCGGACGGTGCCGCATCGGGTAGGGGGATCTTGGTTGGTACGCGCGCCGGCTCGTCCACCGGGGTGGGAATGAGTTCGGGCAGCGGTTCAAGCGGTACATCTTCGGGCATAATGTCCAGATTGGGATCGGGCAGGGCGATATTACTGAAGATTTCTTCGTCGTAGTTTTGTGCCCCACTTTGCACGCGACCGGAACCACTGTTCCGCGATACCCCATCGGCGGCGGCCGAACGGAGTCCGCGTTTTCGAGGAGGTTCGGGTGGTGCCGGCTTCAGATCTTCATTGGCCATGTAACCGACCTGGCCGTCTTCCAACTGCACGCGACTGTAGCCGAATTCTTTGCCCTGCAGCATGACAAGCTTCCCGTTGCGCAGGCTGAGATCGGCACCCCCGGCCTGTTGCGGGCCAAGACGGAAAAATTGGGCGTACTCGGTGCTGACCACCATGTTGCCGACGAAATTAGGCGACGGCTCAAGGGGAAGGGTTTCGCAGCCCGTGACAGAAAGAATGAGAGCGAGGACGGCGGCGGCCAGAACGGAAGGGCGCGTCTTTTTCGACATCGGCAGGGATCTTTAGCACAGGAGCGCACCTGCCGCGAAGGCGATTCGCGGTCTGGTCGACAAATCGTCCATCTGTTCCTATAGAAGAGCTGATGTTCCCCGCCCTGATCCCCGCGCTATTCCTGCTGCTTTTGTCGGCCACGGGGATCCGGGCCGACCGGAGCCTGACCGCCGAGGCTTTTGCTCTCAAGGAACAAGGGATCGGCTATGGAGGAGCGTTTGTCCCGCCCGGGGAAAAATCGGCTTGGGCCATGGACTGTTCGAACACCGCCCGTTATCTGCTGCGACAGACGCGCGGGGTCGAACTGCCGCGCACGGCGTCTGAGCAATACAACTTCGTACGCACGCGGGGAAAGTTGAAGCGAGTGGGCGGATTCTTCGGCGGTGTGCCGGACACCAAATGGTGGGCCAAGCGGTTGCAGCCGGGGGATTTGCTTTTTTGGGAGCACACCTATAAGCCGCGACGCAACCCTCCCGTCACCCACGTCATGGTCTATCTCGGACGCGGGGCACGCGGCGAATTGCTCATGGCTGGTTCGCAAAGCTCGCGCGGGGTCGGGGTCTACAAATTGCAACCCCGTGTTGTCTACGGCGGCCATGGGGGATTTTTCGGACTCTTCAAAAAGAAGGGCCGGCTCATCGCCTATGGCCGGCTGCGTTAGTGGCCGGGACTCCCGGCTGGCTGCTCAGAACGTGTGGATGAAAAGCCCGGAGCGAAGCTTCGGCTCGAACCAGGTACTTTTTGGTGGCATGATCTGACCGGCATCGGCGATGTCCATCAGTTGGCGCATGGTCACCGCATGCATTGAAAAGGCGACAGACGCGCGCTTCGCGTCGACTTGCGCCCGCAAATAATCCGTGCCGCGGATGCCGCCGACGAAATCGATCCTTTTGCTCGTACGTGGGTCGTCGATGCCGAGGATGGGAGCAAGGATGGTGTCCTGCAGCAGGCTGACATCAAGGCGGGAGACCGGGTCTGTATCGGCTGGAAGATCGAGGGCCAAGCCGAGCCAATGGCCGCCAAGATACATCGAAACCTGACCGGGGCTGGCCGGCGCCGGCGCCGCTGAGGGTGACAAGCTGCAGGCGTGACCCACCCGAACGAGGAATTCCTCGGGATGCAGTCCGTTGAAGTCGGTGATCAGGCGGTTGTAAGGCAGGATTTGCAACTGCTCTTGCGGAAACATCACGGCGGGGAACCAGTTGTAGTCTTCCTCACCAGTGTGGTGCGGATTAGCCTCACGCTTGGCCACGCCGACCCGCGCCGCGCCGGCCGAGCGGTGGTGTCCGTCGGCAATGTAGGAATGCGGCACTGAAGCGAACTCCGCGGTGACCGCCGCCGTGTCGGGCATGCGCCAGAGGGTGTGTTGCACGCCGTCGGGTGCGGTGAAATCAAAAAGCGGGAGCCTTTCCGCCGCAGCTTGCATCAGGGTGGTTATTTCCGGAGTCGGCTCGAAAGCGAGAAAGACCGGCTCGATATGGGCGGAGAGCGCCGTGTTGAGTCGTACCCGGTCATCCTCCTTGTCCGGTCGCGTCTTCTCGTGTTTCTTGATCAATCCCGCCGCGTAATCGTCGGCATGGCAGACTGCGGTGATTCCGGTCTGGGCATGGCCGTCCATAATTTGGCGGTAAAGGTAAATTTGAGGAGCGTCTTCGCGCACCAGTTCGCCATCCTTCTGCAGTTGTTCGAAATTGCGCCTCGCCTGCTCGTAGACATCTTGGCCGTAGGGGTTAATTCCTTCCGGCAAAGTGGCCTCGGACCTTACAACCCGGAGGAAACTGTGCGGTTGGGTGGCGATGATTTGGCGCGCCTCTGCCGTGTCGAGGACGTCATAAGGAGGTGAAGCCAGTTCTGCCGCCAGATCGGCTCGCGGGATGAGTCCTTGGAAAGCACGGATACGCATGTGACCGCACACCGGACCAAAAGCGGGGCATTGATGCAAACGGAATATTTTGCCCGCGACCCTCTGGCATGGCAGATTCAACCTGTGACTGGAATGATCGTGCGGACCGTAGGGTTGGTGCTTTGCGCGGCATCCTGGTGGTGGCTCGGTGCGAAGGGTCAGGAGAGTGGATCTTCTGGCGGGATACCCATGATTTTGGCCGCCCACGCGGTGCTTATCGTTGCCGCGATTTTTCTGGCCAAACCACTGGCCGGTGTCCTCGGCGATTGGGCCTCCGGGTTATTCATGCCCGGCGCCCGGCATTCATGCCCGCAACCGATGTATAGCATCCCGGAAGGGCGCATGATGGCGGAAGACTACTCCGGAGCCCTCGAGGCCTACGCAGCCCTGGCCGCCGAGCATCCGGGGGAAATTGCCCCGCATTTGCGCATGATGGAAATTTGGCTCCGCGTTTACCAAGATGCGGATTCAGCCCGGACCGTCCGGGATAATGCCCTGCTTTCGATCAAGGGGAGGCGCAACAAGGAAAGATTCCGCGCGGCGGCACAGGTTATTTTGGCCGAGGTCGGGGTGGAGACCTGACTGATTCAGGTTGGCCGAAAGGTCGGGGGATGGTTTATTGGGACCCATGCACATTCACTTGAGCCCTCGTCACCTCGTGCTCACTGGTGCGATCAATTCCTATGTGGTGAACAAGTTGGCGCATCTTGACAACCAGTCGGAACAGGTCATTGCGGCCCACATCGTCCTCATGCATGACGAGTCGAAAAAGAAGAGTAACTACGTGGTCAAAATCCACCTCGCCGTTCCCGGGCCCGACCTGCATGCCGAGGACCGTGAATCCGACCTTTATGCGGCCATCGACCTGGTCATGGATAAACTTTCCCGCCAACTCCGCAAGCGCAAGACGCGCCTGTTTTCGTCGAAAAAACACAAGACGCAATTGGCGGCCGAGCGTCGTAAGCGTGGAGCCTGAACACGGCCGTGGCCGACGCGGCATACAAGGTCAAACTCGATGTTTTCGAGGGGCCGCTCGACCTCCTGCTCTACCTCGTGCGCAAGGACGAGGTGGATATCTATGATATCGAAATCGGACGTATCACCCGGCAATATCTTGAATATCTCGGGGAAATGGAATCGGTCGATGTCGAGATCGGGGGCGAATTTATCGTCATGGCGGCCAACCTCCTTTACATCAAAAGCCGCACCCTGCTGCCGGTCGACCTGCAGGGTCCGGGCGAAGAGGAGGGCGAGGATGAGGATCCGCGCTGGGAACTGATCAGGCAGCTCATTGAATACAAAAAATTCAAGGAGGCGGCTGGTGATTTGCGTGCCCGCGAGGAATTTGCGGCCAAGCTGTTTGGTCGTACCCCCTCGGCGCCCGTGGTCGATGGAGGCGCGACCTTGCTGGCTGGCGAGGTCGGCACACTCGACCTCATCGCTGCTTTTCAGCGGGTGCTGGCGCGCCTCGAAAAACAAAAAGGTGAGGCGCGGGAAATCGAGGTCGACCGGTTCACGGTCTCGGAAAAAATCGAGTATGTTCTAAAAATCTTGCCGGAGAAGGAGGGGCTGAAATTCGAGGAACTTTTCGCCGGGCAGACCACGCGCAACGAGGTGGTGGCCACTTTTCTCGCTTTACTCGAGTTGGTGCGCCTCCGCCATGTCCATGTCGAGCAGGAGGGGCCGTTCGGGGAGATCATGCTGCGGCGGCGGGGTCTGGCCGTGGTGCCGGAGGAGGATTCGGCGGATTTGCCAGGCTTCACCGGACCGGGTGGCAACCAATGAATGCCCCGGATTTTTTCGGTGTTGATGCGCCGCGACAAATGGCAAATCCTTCCCAACCCCCTTTTATGACCCCGCTTTTCCGTGTCCTCGAAGCTCTGCTCTTTGCCTCCGACAAACCAATGAGCCCGGCGGAGTGTGTCAAGCATCTGAAGGGAGCAGCGGACGCCGCACCGGAGAATACCGAAGCCGTGGGTCTGGCCAAGTGCCGGCCGGATGAAGTGGCTTCCGCTTTGGTTGGGTTGGCTTCGGCTTACGAAGAGGAGCAGCGCGGGTTCCGCCTCATCGAGAGTGGTGCCGGTTGGAAGGTGGTCACCGCGCCCGACGCGGCACCTTGGGTCCGGCAGCTTTTCCCGGAGAACCGTCCGTCCCGCCTGAGTCCTTCAGCACTCGAAACCCTTGCCATTGTCGCCTACCGGCAACCCATCATGAGGGCGGACCTTGAGGCGGTGCGCGGGGTGAACGTGGATGGAGTGATGCAGACCTTGCTTGAGCGAGGAGTCATCCGTATTGCCGGGCGCGCCGATGTTCCGGGGCGCCCTTTGCTCTATGGCACGACGGAGTTTTTTCTCGAGCATTTTGCCTTGCGCTCGCTCGAAGAATTGCCCAACTGTGCGGAATTGCGCCGGGTCGAACTTCCGGTCGCTGTCCGGCCCGAGGACCAACCGGTTCTCCCCTTGGATCAAGTCCCCGGGAGTAATGCCACGGAGGCTGTTTCCCCTTTCGAAACCGCACCGGCCGAGGAGGCCTTATGACATTGGAGCAATTGCGAGCCGCCATCGACGGCGTCGACGACCGCATTATCGGGCTTTTGGGCGAACGGGCTTCTTTGGTCGAGGAGGTCGGCCGGGTCAAAGAAAAGAGCGGCGACTCCTACTATGCCCCGGAGCGCGAGGAGAACCTTTTGCGCCGCTTGGTCGCAACCAACACGAGCCGCCTGCCGGAAGCGGGTTTGCGCGCCATTTACCGCGAAATCCTTTCCTCTATGCGGGCACTCGAGCAAACAATCAAAGTGGCTTACCTCGGACCGCGGACGACGTTCAGTCACCAGGCGGCAGCTCGCCACTTTGGCAGTGCGGTCGAATTATGTCCTGAGCGCACTATCGGGGAGGTTTTCGAAGCAGTGGAACGCGGACGGGCCCACTATGGCGTGGTGCCGATCGAAAATTCCCAGGAGGGTTCGGTCAATGCCACCCTCGACCGTTTCATCGAGAGCGATGCCCGGATTTGCGCCCAGGTTTTTCTGCCGGTTGAACTGAACTTGCTCGGGAACGGACCCTTGGCCAAGGTGCGCAAGGTCTATTCTCATCCTCAGCCGTTCGGCCAATGCCGGCGCTGGTTGGCGGAATATTTGCCGGCGGCCGAATGTGTCGAGGTCTCCAGCACGGCGCGAGCCGCGGAGCTGGCGGCAACCGAGGAAGGCGCGGCGGCGCTGGCCAGTGGTATGGCGGGTGAAGAATTCAATTTGCCCGTGCTTGCCCCTTCAATTCAGGATGCCTCCGGCAATGTGACGCGGTTTTTTGTCATCGGACGAAAACCAGCACCTCCGTCGGGCTGCGACAAAACCTCGGTCATGTTCGCGGTGAAGGACCAACCCGGCGCCTTGGCCAAAGCTCTCGCGCCGTTTGAGAAAGCGGGTATCAGCCTAACCCGGATCGAAAGCCGTCCATCCAAGCGTCAGGCCTGGGAATATTACTTTTTTGTCGATCTGGCCGGCCACGCCGGTGGAGCCGAACTGGCCGCGGCCCTGGTGGAGCTTTCTCGGGTTTGTGCTTTCACGCGGATCCTCGGCAGCTACCCCGATACACCGGCATCCTGAGATGCATTGCACCGCGATTCCGGAACTGGTATACTAAAGGGTCAGCCGTGAAGACCGAAAAAGACCTCCCCCTCGCCAAGCGAAACGCCTACCTCAAGGCTTTGAGTGCCTTGGAGCTTGGCAACCACGGATTGGTTTTGTCGATGCTCGGACCCTTGGTGGCTGATGAACCGGAATTTCTGGCCGGACGCAAACTGTTGCGCGAGGCGCAGGTCATGCGATCGAAAGGGAAGTCCAGTTTCCTCGGGCTTTCCGGCGGCGGGCTTTCGCTGGGGCGCGGCAAAGTGAAAAAACTGATCGAATCCGGCGACTTCCGGGCGGCCCTCGCCGAGGCGGAGAAGGGGTTGGAATCCGATCCGATGGGGTCCCAACCCAACCGCGAGTTGCACGATGCGGCCGAAGCGGCGGCGGCGGCCGCCCGCGTGGAAATGGCCTCGCGGCAGGCCGAATTCGACACCTCGCCCGAGGAGGGCAAGGAAAATGCCGCCCGCCACTTGGACACCACCCGGGAAAGGGTCCGGGTGTTCGAGACCATTGCCCGTTTTGCCCTCGAGACCATCGCTCTGGATCCGAAAAATATCAAGGTGCGGCACGACCTCGGCGAATACCTCATGCGCATTGAGGAATACGATGAGGCAACGAAAACGTATGAGGAAATCCAGCGCCGCAACCCCATGGACCTCGAGGCGCGGGATAAAGCGAAAGAAGCCGCGGCCCGGCGCTCCATGCAGCGCGGGAAACTAGGCACCTCCACTTTTGCCGAACTAGTCAAACAGCGCCAGCAGGGCGGGGCGGAGGAAAAAGTTGTCACCGCGGGTGAATCCGCCGAGGACCTGGCCCGCGTGGTCTACGAGGCTCACGAGGCCGGCAATCCCAACCGCGAGGCCGCGCGCAAGCTGGCCGATCTTCATTACGCCGAGGAAGACTACGACCAAGCGCTGGAGTATTACCGTTACCTTTCCGCTTTGGCCAATGACACGGATCCCGGCTTGCTTCGCAAGATCAGCGACACCGAGGTGCGCAAGATTTCCAACGCGATTGCGGTCAAAGACAAAGAGTTGGCCGCGATGGCCCCGGACAGCCCGGAAGCCGGGGCTCTGCGCGCGGAACTCGATGAACTGCGGCGCGGCAAGGCCGAACAAATGCTGGGCGAAGCCCGCAAGCGCGTCGAACGCAATCCGGCCGACTTGCAATACCGTTTCGAGTTGGGTGAGCAGATGGTGTTGGCCGGTCATTACAAAGAGGCCATTCCTGAATTGCAAAAAGCACGCAGCAACCCGAACACCCGCACCAAAGCGCTCAACATGCTCGGCAAGTGCTACACCGAGCGCAACATGCTCGATCTGGCGGCCAAGACCCTGACCGACGCGGCGTCCGAGATTCCCGGCATGGACGGGACCAAGAAGGACATTCTCTACAATCTTGGCCTGGTCTATGAGCGGATGGGTGATGCCGGGAAATCCCTCGATTGTATGAAGGAGATTTACGAAGTCGATTACGGCTACCTCGACGTGGCCGCGCGGGTGGAATCCTCGTATTCGGCGTGAGGTTGGCCCCATCGGGCCGTGGCTTTCCTTTGCCGCGCCGGAGCAATGTTCTCGCTGCCCCTGAGAACCTGGATGGCCGCGTGGTGTTCCCCCGCCGCTACGAAGCCGGGGGTTTCGCCACCAAGTCGTAGACTTGTGCACCGCTCACGGTGACCTCGGCAAACTCGCCGACCGGCAAAGGAGATTCGAGGAGCACACGGCAGTCGACGTCCGGGGCGTCGTGTTCACTGCGGGCGACCTGAGGCTGCTCGACGAGCACTTTGATCGTGCGTCCTTGCTGACCCGCCGCAAATTCACGGGCGATCTTTTGCTGGAGTTTCATGGCCCGGGCGTGGCGTTTGTTTTTCAGCGACCCGGGGATTTGTCCATCCATCTTGGCCGCGCGGGAACCTTCTTCCTGCGAATATTTGAACACGCCCAACCGTTCGAAGCGGACGCGGTTGATAAAATCCAGCAGGGACTCGAAATGTTCGTCGTTTTCGCCGGGGAAACCGGTGATGAAGGTGGTGCGGATGGCGAGACCGGGAATACCTTCGCGCATCCGGATGATGAGGTCCTCGATGTGTTGCCGTGAGGTTTCGCGACGCATAAGTTTGAGCATGTCCTCATGGATGTGCTGCAGCGGCATATCGACGTAGCGGGCGACTTTGCGGCTCCGGGCAATCGTGGCGATAAGTTCGTTACTCCAATGTGCGGGGTGGGTGTAAAGCAGACGAATCCAAAAATCGCCTTCGATCTGATCTAACTCCTCGAGAAGACGGCAAAGAGTCGGTCCGCGGGAAGAATCGACCGGTTGGCGGGGTCCCGCTTTCTGCTCCCAGAGATCCATCCCGAAGTAAGTGGTGTCCTGGCTGATCAGGTTGAGTTCCTTGACCCCTTGTTGGACCAGTTGGCGCGCTTCCGCCACGACCGACCCGATGGTCCGGCTGCGGTGGCGTCCGCGCATTTGCGGGATGACGCAAAAGCTGCACGGATGGTTGCAGCCTTCGGCGATCTTCAGGTAGGCCGTGTGGCGGGGGGTGAGTTGGAAGCGCGGGGTGTCGTAATCGGGAATGTAGCGTGATTTACGCGTGACCAAGTCGAGCGGACCGTCCGCTCCGGCCGCCGGCCGCTCGAGCACCTCGCGGACGATACGGGGGAAATCGGCGATTTGGTCGAGCCCGATAAAAGCATCGACTTCGGGGATTTCGCGTTTGAGTTCCTCGTGGTAGCGCTGGGCGAGGCAACCACTCACGATGATTTTTTGGGCCGGTCGGGCGGACAACCGCCTCTGGTGCATTTCGAGGATGGTGTCGATCGATTCCTCTTTGGCTTGGTCGATGAAGCCGCAGGTGTTGACCACGAGCACATCGGCTTCGTCGGGTTCGCGGGTCAGGTCGAAATGATCTTTGGCGGCCCCGCCGAGCATGATCTCGGCATCAACCAGATTTTTGGCACAGCCGAGGCTGACCATACCAATCTTGGGGCGCGCCTTTGCCGTGGCCATGCGAATAATTGTGACCCACCGGGGAACGGTCGATCAGGGCGCGGAGGATTCATCCACGGCCGGCGCCGGGGTGAGGGTCAAATAGAGGGCATTGTTCAGATTGACGCCCTCAATGGGCTGGACGGGTGAATTAGGCGCGGCAGTTTCCGTCACCATCGGTGCTGGCGAACGCTCGGGCCGGTCTTCGAAGTTGAGCCGAGAAAGCTTTGCGTTGAGCGACCAAAGGCCGGTGGTGAGGATGAGTAAGGCTGTGAGGGCCAGCACTGTGCCGGGTCCGATCACCCGCCGTTTTTTTGGCTCGGGTGCGCCGCGCGTGGCGTCGCTGTAGGCCAACTCCACGCAGCCGTCGACGGGTGACAAGGCAAAGTCTCCAGGCTGGCGAGGGCCGCGGCTTTTGACCACCGGAACCTCGAGGTATCGCGCATACATGCGCAAAGAAAGCCGGTGGTAGACTTCCGGCAAATTATCGACCGAATCATTTTCCTCAAGCTGGCGCAAAATATCGGCGCGCAAGCAGGTGTCCTTCGCCGCTTGCTCGAGGCTGATACCTTTGGCCTCTCGCGATATTTTGAGCTCTTGGCCGGGATGAGGGTTCATCGATATTTTCACTATGCATCAACCGGGCAAACTGTCCAAGTCCACGAGTATCTCGCGATCTTTGGCCCCGTCTTTCGGACCGACAATGCCGCGCTGTTCGAGAATATCAACCACGCGGGCCGCACGGGTGTAACCGAGACGGAGCCGGCGCTGGAGCATGGAGGTGGAAGCCTTGCCTTCCTGTTTGATAATGCCGAGGCACCGGGCCACCAGTTCCTCGTCCTCCTCGGTCACGTCATCGTCGCCGCCGGAGGAGGAGGTCATGGCTTCGTGGAACCCGGGATCGAAGGCCGGTTCAGCTTGCGCGCCGACATAATCGACGACGCGGTGGATTTCTTCGTCGGTAACGAGGACACCTTGGGCGCGCACGAGGGTGGAGGTGCCGGGCGGGAGGTAAAGCATATCCCCCTGACCGAGAAGCTTGTCGGCGCCGTTGGCGTCAAGGATGACGCGGCTGTCGAGTTTTGAAGCAACCTGGAAGGCGATGCGGCTCGGTATGTTCGCCTTGATCACCCCGGTGACCACGTCGGCCCGCGGGGTCTGCGTGGCGACGATCATATGGATGCCGGCGGCCCGCGCCATTTGCGTGATGCGGGCGATGGCGCTTTCGACATCGGCCGGCGCGGTCTGCATGAGATCAGCCAATTCGTCGATGATGACGACAATGAAAGGGAGCCGCTCGGGAATGACCAATTCCTCGCCTTTCTTCGGCGGCGGGATCTCGAGCACGGCGTCCTCGATACCCTCGTCCTCCGCTTCATTCTCTTCAGGCGCGGATCCAGGCGGCACTTCCTCGTCGGGCTTTTTTTCGAGCGGACGTGCATTGAATCCATGAACATTGCGCAGGCCGCACTTGGCGAAGATGCGGTAGCGGCGCTCCATCTCGTCGATGACGTAGCGCAACGCGAGGAGAACCTTTTTTGGCTCGGTCACCACATTGGCCGCGAGATGGGGGAGCTTGCCGTAATGCTGCATCTCGACGACCTTCGGATCGATCATGATGAAGCGCAGTTCCTCGGGTGAAAATTTGTAGAGCATGCTCGCGATGATCGCATTGACGCACACGCTTTTGCCGCTGCCCGTGGTGCCGGCGATGAGGAGGTGGGGCATCTGGGCGAGGTCGGCAATGATGGTGCGCCCGTAGACGTCCTTGCCGAGAGCAAGGGGGATCTTGGCCTTGCTGTTGACCCATTCGTCGCTTTCGAGGAGTTCGCGGAAGACGACTTTAATTTTTTTGCTATTGGCGATTTCGATGCCGACGGTGTCCTTGCCGGGAATGGGCGCGAGGATGTTGATTTTTTCGGCCCGGGTGGCGCGGGCGATATCTTTTTCCAGATTGGCGATGCGGTCGACGCGCACCCCGCGTGCCGGGTAAATTTCGAAGCGGGTCACGGTGGGGCCGCGGGTGATATCACCAGCACTGGCCTCGAGCCCGAATTGCTTCAGCGTGTCGAGAATGCTGCTTTGCATGGCGAGAAGTTCGGCCGGGTCCGCGGTCTGGCGGTCGCTCATGTCGGGCGAGTCGAGTAGGTCGAGCGGCGGCATCTGGTAGTTTTCGATGTGGATGTCGGGCACCGCACCGAGCGGGCCGGTTTCTTTCTTTTTCGGAGGTGCGGGAGCGGGCGGCTTTTTGACCGGGGCCGCCCCGGTATCAATGATTTTGGGCTCAGGGAAGGGAAGGGCCGGGATCGCTTCTTTCTCTTCCGCCCCCATTTCTTCGCTGTCCTCATCATTTTCGTCGGCCGCCTTCCGGCGCGTCCGTCCAAGTGTCGGACGACTCGAGCGCGGGATGTTGGCCAGGGCCTCTTCGACCGCCGTCTCCTGCTCGAGACGTTTCTTTTCCATCTTCGCCTCGCGGCGCAGGCGAAACCATTCCGGCACTGCGACCATGACCTCCCGGCAGAATTTAACCGGGTGCATGCCGGTCATGAGAATGAGGCTGACCAGATAAAAAAGGGTCAGGAGGATGGTGGCGCCGACGACTCCGAAAAGCCCGGCAAACACAGCTTTGCCGAGGGCGAGTCCGATCCAACCGCCCGGGCCGAGGATGTTGAAGTGCTCTCTCCACGATTGGAGCAGCCAGGGTTGGATGCCGGCCAGACAAGCCCCGGAAAGAATGAAGGCGGCCATCCAGCCGAGGCGTTTCTTCAAGACAAGGTTGGCCGTGAGGAATTTGGCTCCGCCGAAACCGATAAGAATGACGGCCAGCAAATAGGCGGCCGCGCCGAGCAGGAAGTAAGTGAAACCGGCAACCACTGCGCCCACCGGTCCGATGAAGTTTTCCGTCACCGCCTCGGGCGCGCCCTGTCGGCTGAAGAAGAGCCAGGACGGCACATCGGCCGGTGAATAAGAGATCAGGGCAAGAAAGAGAAGAGTGCCGGCGCCGAGCAGGATGAGCCCGAGCACCTCACTCCAGGCTTTGCTGCTGCCTTCTTCTGTTGTTTTACCGCGAGCCAAGAGCAGTTTCATAGCAGGTCGGGACCCCGGGCGACAAGGAAGGCATTTGCGCGGTGGCGGTCAGCCTGTTAGGAGAAGCGCACTTATGCAGACCGATCCCGCAGCCACCGCCATGGAGCAAGCACGCGCGACCAAAAATCCCTTGCGGAAATTGTATTATTGGACGCTTCACTGGGCCGACACCAAATACGCCCTACCCGCGCTTTGCATCCTGAGTTTCGCCGAATCATCCTTCTTTCCCATCCCTCCCGACATCCTTCTCATGGCAATGTGCTTCGCCCGTCCGAAAATGTGGGTGCTTTACTCGGCTTGGTGCACGGTGGCGTCTGTGGCCGGCGGCGTCTTTGGTTGGTTCCTCGGATGGGGATTCTGGGGAATGACGCAAAAATTTTTCTTCGCCATCGTGCCGGGTTTCACGCCGGAAATTTTCACCAAAGTGCAGCAATTGTACGCGGACAATGCGTTTCTCGCCATTCTCACCGCGGCATTCACCCCGATTCCTTACAAGGTTTTCACTGTGGCAGCCGGCGTATTTGCCATTTCGATCCCAACCCTCATCCTTGCTTCGGTCGTCGGTCGCGGAGGGCGTTTTTTTTTCGTCGGTGCGGTCATCCGATTTATTGGCCCGAAGGCAAAGCCGTTTCTTGAGAAAAACTTTGAACTCGCCACTTTGCTTCTGCTTGGACTTTTCTTCGCCGGGTTTGCCGCCATCAAGTATTTGAAGCATTAACCCGGGCAAGAGGCTTCCCATTTTTCCTCCCAGCGATTTCCGTTGCGGCACTTTGCCCGTATTTCGGGTCATCGCTTTTTGATCGGGGTTCTTTTTCCTATTCCTTGGATCGTAGCTTACCGGGTGCTGGCCTTCGGCTCCGGTCTGGTCACCAGTTTGAGTGGTTCATGGCTCAAGGCTTTCGGGATGGATTTTCCCGGCGCAGGCTCCATCATCACTATCCTCAGCTTTATTGGTCTAAGACTTGTGGCCGCGTATGTCTTCGGACGCCGCTTACTCGACCGCTTCAAGTTGTTCATGCTGGGTATTCCGGTTTCCGGATCGATTTACTCCGGAGCGAAACCGGTCCTGCAGACCACCCAAGGCATGGGGAGCGGACTCAAACCGAAACGCGCGGTGGTTTGGGAATATCTTGTCTCGGGCAGTTATCTTTTCCGCTACGCCACCGGGCACTTTACCGAGGCGGGGAGCGGTCGGAAAATGACCACGGTTTTCGTACCCACCGCGCCCAATGCGACCACTGGCCTGCTCTTGGCCATTCCCGTCGGAAGGGTCCGGGACTGCGACTGGAGTAGGGACAGGGCAACCAAGATGCCCGTCTCGGGCGGCTTGTTCACCCGCAGCGGCCCCTCTCTGTTCAACCGGAAGCCGTAGCGGAAAATCATAAACGGCCGTTTGAATTTTTGAACGTCCGGGCCGGTTGGCGGTCGAAGTTGGTATGAAAGTCAAAGCCTTCAACCCCTACCGCAAATTCAACCGCACACACCGTTCCCTCGGCGAACTGGTGGCCGCCGTCGGCACCGCCACCGAAGACAGCCGCGAGGCCGTGGCCACCCTCATCGATCTTTTCCAGACCGGTCGCGTCCAAGTGGGTGAGCGCGGGCATCTGAAAAGGGTCCGCGTCAGCGCCTAACTCCAACAATTTTTCATGGCAAGCAGGGTCGGGGCCGGGTGGCTTCCGGCCCTTCTTGTTTTCGTGGTTTGTCCGCGCATGGTGATCAGCTAAGTTACTTGGGTGATTGACCGATATTCCCGGCCTGAGATGCGAGCCCTCTGGTCCGACCAGCGCAAATACGAAATCTGGCTCGAGATCGAAACTCTCGCCTGCGAAGCCATGGCGCGCCTCGGACAAATCCCGCAGGAAGACGCCAAGGCCATCCGCGAAAAGGCCCAGTTTTCCATTCCGGCCATTCTTGAGATCGAAAAGCGGACCAACCACGATGTCATCGCCTTCCTTGAGAATGTGGCGGACTCGGTCGGCCCCGCCGCCCGCTGGATGCACCAGGGACTGACTTCCTCGGATATCCTCGACACCACGCTCGCCGTGCAAATGGCCGCGGCCATCGACCTTTTGGTCGGGGGCGTCGATCAAGTCCGCGCTGCGGCCGCCGAGCAGGCCTGCGCTTACAAATTGACCCCCATGATGGGACGCAGCCATGGCATCCATGCCGAACCGATCACCTTCGGGCTCAAGTTGGCTCTCATGTATGATGAATTTGGCCGTGTCCGCGAGCGCCTCATCGAAATGCGTAAGCGGGTCGCGGTGGGGAAATTGAGCGGTGCGGTCGGGACGCGGGCCCATCTGGATCCGCGCGTCGAGGATGAGGTCTGCATCCGGCTCGGACTCAAACCCGCCACCCTTTCCACCCAGATCGTGCAGCGCGACCGCCATGCCGAGTTCATCACCGTGCTCGCCTTGGCCGCCAGTTCGATCGACCGCTGGGCCACCGAGTTCCGTCACTTGCAACGCACCGAAGTCCTCGAAGTGGAGGAATTCTTCGCCCAAGGGCAAAAGGGCAGCTCAGCCATGCCGCACAAACGCAATCCGATCACCGGTGAGCGTTTGAGCGGACTGGCTCGCGTCATCCGCGGCCATGCGGTCACCGCGTTGGAAAACGTCGCGCTCTGGCACGAGCGGGACATCAGCCACAGCAGCGCCGAGCGCATCATTTTTCCCGACGCGTGCACCCTGCTCGACTACATGCTTGCGCTCACCGCCAAGCTGGTGCGCGGCTTGCAGGTTTATCCCGAGAACATGCGGGCCAACATGGACAAATCACGGGGCCTCTTTGCTAGCCAGTCCGTCCTGCTCAAACTGACCGAAAAAGGCTTCGAGCGCCAGAAAGCCTACGAAGCCGTGCAGCGTGCCGCGCTGAAGACTTGGGCCGGCGACGGGGAATTTCTGGCCAACCTCTCGGTCGACCCGGAAATCAGCGGTGTGCTGGACCAGGCCGAGTTGCTCGACGCTTGCGGCCTGGATCGACATTTCCGGCACGTGGACAAAGTTTTCCGCGATCTGGGGATCGGCTAAAAATACCCGTAATTCCACGGCTCCAATATGTTTTCCCGTCTTTCCGACAAATTGCAGGATGTCTTCAAGGACCTCCGCGGGCACGGCCGGATCAGCGAGGCGAACGTTAATGACGCCCTGCGCGAAGTGCGGCTCGCCCTGCTCGAAGCCGATGTGCATTTCAAGGTGGCCAAGGACTTCATCGCACGGGTCAAAGAAAAAGCCCTCGGCGGGGAAGTGCTGCGTAGCGTCACGCCCGGCCAGCAGATGGTCAAAATTTTCCACGACGAATTGGCCGCGCTGCTCGGGGGCGATGCCTCTCCCCTCCATCTCGGACCGCAGGCCCGCATTCTGGTGATCGGTCTGAATGGCGCCGGCAAAACAACCACCTGTGCCAAGCTTGCCGCATGGCTCAAGAAAAGCGGCCGCACACCCGTGCTCATCGCCTGCGACTTGCAACGTCCCGCCGCCGTCGACCAGCTGGCCACGTTGGCCGGACAAATCGGCGTGCCCATATATCGTCCGGAACCCGGCGAAAAAAATGTCCTGCGCGTCGTTCGGGACGGCAGGGAATGGGCCAAGTTGCAGGGGCACAATGTGGAAATTTATGACACCGCCGGCCGCCAGGATCTCGACGACGAATTGATCGGTGAGCTGCGCAAGGTGAAAGATGTGGTCCAACCGAGCGAAAGTCTCCTCGTTTGCGATGCCGCGACCGGACAGCAGGCGGTCGGCGTGGCCGAAAAATTCCACGGCGGGGTCGGGGTGACCGGCCTCATCCTGACCAAACTCGACGGTGACGCGCGAGGCGGGGCCGCCTTGTCCTTGCGCGAGGTGACCGGTCAACCGGTCAAATTCGCCGGCACCGGCGAAAAGATGGACGCCTTCGAGGTATTCCATCCGGACCGCATGGCCAGCCGCATCCTCGGGATGGGCGATGTGGTCAGCTTGGTCGAAAAAGCGGCGGAAAATTTCGAACTGGAGGATGCGGCCCGCATGGAAGCGCGGATGCGTGGCGGTAATTTCGACCTCAATGACTTTCTCGAGCAGTTCAAAATGCTTCGCAAAATGGGTCCGCTCGAGAATCTCCTTGGACTCATTCCCGGCATGGATAAGATGAAATCATCCGGCGTTGATGAGAAACAGATACGCCGGGTCGAAGCCATCGTCCTCTCCATGACGCCCGGCGAGCGGGCCCGGCCCGGTGTTCTCAACGCCCGGCGCCGTCAACGCATCGCCAAGGGCAGCGGGACGACGGTTACGGAAGTCAATAACCTCTTGCTGCGGTTCTCGGACATGAGAAAACTCATGAAAAAGCCCGGCAAACTGAAAAAAATGATGGCAAGGGCAGGCGGTATGGGCATGCTTGGACGGAACTAACCAACAAATTATGGCAACGGCAATCAGACTCCGCCGCGAAGGCACCCGCAACAGCCCCTACTACAAAGTGGTAGTGGCCGACAAGCGCTGCCCCCGCGACGGCAAATTCCTCGAAATCCTCGGCAATTACGATCCGAAGAAAACCGGAACGAACTACAAAGTTAACGTCGACCGCATCGACCACTGGGTGAAAAACGGCGCGCAGATGTCCGACACCGTGCGCAGCATCGTGAAAAAAGCGCGCGCGGCCGCCGCTCAAGCAGCCTGACCTTTCCGCCCATGGAGGAATTCCTCAACTTCGTCCTGCGCCGCCTCGCTGGCCATCCCGACGAAGTCTTCCTCACCCATGCCGCAGTGGAGGGCAAAGACATCTACACCGTGCAAGCCCGGCAGACCGACCTTCCCCGTATCATTGGCAAGCGCGGTCAGACCATCCACGCCATCCGCAGTCTCCTCGACGCCGGTGCGGTCAAGCATGGTGGCAAGGTGCGCCTCGTGGTTCCTGATTGACCCTGTGAAGTCCTTCTCTCTTCTTCTTACCGCCCTCGCTGTGGCCGCCGTTTCCTGCCAGCGCATCCCGCCCGCGGAAAGCATTCCCGGCTACGGCGAGAAAAAAGCGGCCGAAGAAAAAGCTGAAAGCAAGCCCTTCGGCGCCACGGAAAATCCGCCGCAATTTTTTCCGTCGCCAGGTCGAGAATAACTTTCCCGGGGCACCGTCGCGGGATTTTGCTCCAAGCAAGGGCGAGAGGTCGGTGCGGCATACCCCGCTGCAACTTTCCCTTTCCCTTGATCGTGGCCTGCGGCTACGGGGTGGCCTTTTACTTTCTCTCGCTCACTTTATAGATCGGGCTGGGGCAACGACTCGACACTCCGGCGATCGGTGGGATGGCTTTGATCATTGCCGGCGTTGTGGTCGTCAACCTGTTTCCGAAAAGCCTGTCGCACTGAAGTATTTGCGGTTTTATTTTTTCGCTTCGTTGTATTTTCCGGCGACATACTCCCAGTCGACCACCTCCCACCACGCGTCGATATACTCTCCGCGGCGGTTCTGGTTTTTCAGATAGTAGGCGTGTTCCCAGACGTCGAGACCAAGGAGGGGTTTGCCGCCATTCATCAGCGGGCTGTCTTGGTTGGGTGATGTTTCGATGACCATCTCGCCGTCCGGGGTGATGGTCAACCAGGCCCAGCCGCTGCCAAAAACCCTCATCGCCGCGGCGGTGAATTCCTTTTTAAATTTCGCAAAGCTGCCGAAGGTTTCGTTGATCGCTCCGGCCAATTCGCCGTTCGGTTCGCCGCCCCCCCCCGGTTTCATCATCAACCAGAACAGCGAATGGTTGGCATGGCCGCCGGCGTTGTTGCGCAGTGTGGTGCGGACCTCCTCCGGAACCTCGTCGAGGTGGGCGACCAACTCCCACACGGTCAACTTGGACAGGTCGGGGTGACCGGCCAGCGCCTTATTGGCGTTGTTCACGTAGGCCGCATGGTGCTTGTTGTGGTGGATTTTCATCGTTTCGGCGTCGATGTGCGGCTCAAGGGCGTCGTAAGCATAGGGCAACTCCGGGAGGGTGAAGGGGCCGGTGGGAGCAGATTCGGTGGCGTGGACCCGAGAGACCAATAGAAGGACGGCCGCGGCGAGGAGCAGGGATAATTTTTTCATCACCACCATGCGATCACCGTCAGGGCACCGAGGCAAGTCGGGAGGTCTGGTTGACTTGCCCACTGCTTTCGTTACGCTGGCGCTGGGGCCCGGACCGGGCGCCTTGGTTCATGAAGCGCGTCCTTTTTATCTGCACGGGAAACGTCTGTCGCAGCCCGATGGCCGAGGGTCTTCTGCGTCACATGGCCGGCGACCGGGTCAAAGTTGCCTCAGCCGGCCTCGGTGCAGGTCATGGCCAACCGCCCAGCGCCCACGCCATCGAGGTGCTGGAACAAGAGGGCATTGATATCACCGATATCCGCAGTCAACCGGTCAGCGCCCAGTTGTTGCAGCAGGCCGATTACATTTTCGCCATGACGCGGGACCACCAGGACATGCTTTTGCTTCTTTTTCCCGAAATGGCGTCGAAAACCCGCCTCCTGCGCTTCATGGAGGCAGCCAAAGGCGAACGCGCAGACGTAACAGACCCTATCGGGGGCACACGTGCCACCTATGAGTCTTGCAAAGAAGATATTCAACACGCCATGTCCCATGTTATCCCGTTAGTGACCGGAGAGGAAACCACCATGAACACAGCTACCCAGCCCCGGATGGCCCACGAGCCTTCGGATCTTGCCGCCATTGAGGAAACCGACCCGGCTATCGCCGCCGCCATCCATGACGAGGAACGTCGTCAGTTCGAAAACATCGAACTTATTGCTTCCGAGAATTTCACCAGTCGCGCGGTGCGCGAAGCGCAGGGTTCCGCTTTGACCAACAAATACGCCGAGGGGTATCCGGGGCGTCGTTGGTATGGCGGTTGCGAGCATGTCGACGTGGTCGAGTCGCTGGCCATCGAGCGGGCCAAAGAACTTTTTCGGGCCGAGCATGCCAACGTGCAACCCCACAGCGGAAGCCAGGCAAATACCGCGGTTTATTTTTCCGCTTTGGCCGTCGGCGACCGGATTCTCACCATGGACCTTGCCCACGGCGGTCACCTCACGCACGGGCACAAAGCGAATTTTTCGGGCAAACTTTACGACATCGTCCATTATGGGGTGAGCCGCGAAACGGGGACGATCGACTATGATGCTTTGGCCAAGTTGGCCGCGGAATGCCGGCCGAAGATGATTACCGCTGGTGCATCCGCTTACCCGCGGATCATCGATTTCAAGCGCATGCGTGAAATTGCCGACGCGGTCGGTGCTCTTCTCTTCGTCGACATGGCCCACATCGCAGGACTCGTGGCGGGCGGTGCCCATCCCAGCCCCGTGCCGTATGCCGATTTCGTCACCAGCACGACACACAAGAGCCTGCGCGGACCGCGCTCGGGTGTGATTTTGTGCAAGGCGCAATATGCCAAGTCGATTGATGCCCAGGTCTTTCCCGGGGTGCAGGGCGGTCCGCTGATGCATGTTATTGCGGCCAAGGCGATCTGCTTTCATGAAGCCCTTCAACCGGCTTTCCGCGCCTACGCGGCCCAAGTTGTGGCCAACGCCAAAGCATTGGCGGCTCGTCTTTCCATGCTCGGATACACCATCGTTTCCGGCGCCACGGAGAACCATGTGCTCCTCGTCGACCTCCGGCCCGCGGGAATCAACGGCAAGGAAGCGCAGGAGACGCTCGATTTGGCCGGCATCACGGTGAACAAGAATGCCATCCCGTTCGATACCGAGCCGATCATGAAGACCGGCGGCATCCGTATCGGCACGCCGGCCATGACGACCCGTGGGATGAAGGAAGAGGAAATGATGGAAATCGCCGACTTGATTCACGCCGCTCTGCAGCAGTCGGGGAATCCGCAGGAACTCGAGAGATTGAAAGGCCGCGTCCACGCCTTCACCTCGCAGTTTTCTTTGCCGTAAAACATTACGGCCTCAAGGTCCTATTCCCTGCTAAAGCCCTGGTCTCCCGCACACCGGGGTGATGCATTTTGCGGCGCCGGGACCAGCCATTCTCCCGGGAAAGATCCATCGTCGGCCGGTATTACCGATTGCCTCAACCTACTTTTGAGACTAAGTCTCAAGTAGGAAAGTATCATGACGCGGCCAACGACATTCAGTCTCGAGCACAGCCCCCGCCGGGTGAGTAACCGGGTGGTTTCCTTGGATGACACCAGTGAATGGGCCAAGCATCTCCGACGGGTCGGTTTCCGGGAGGGTGTCGAGGTCGAGGTCCTTTCGGGCCGCGATCCTGTCATGGTCCGTTGTCAAAATAGTTGTGTCGCCTTGCGTCGTTGCATGTTGGGTTGCGTGCAGGTCTGTGCCTTGCAGGAAGCGCAACGCCGGATGTCCTCCGCCGCGCAATGAACGGTGAAATTTGTCCGCTGGCTGCCTTGCGGGCCGGCGACCGCGGCCGGGTCCAACCCGGAGGCTCCGAGCGCCCGGCGTGGCAACGCCTCCTCGCCATGGGGCTGTTGCCCGGCACGGAAGTGGCGGTCATTCAAGTGGCGCCGCTTGGCGACCCGATCGAGATCGAGTTCGGGGGTTTGCGCTTGAGTTTGCGCAAAAGCGATGCGACGGCCGTGCAAGTCCTACGGCTTGGTTGAGCAGGCGGTGTGAGCATGAGCAAAGAAACAGCCCGCCGGGTTCGTATCGCTTTGGTCGGTAATCCGAACACGGGCAAAACAACCCTTTTCAACCGCCTGACCGGTGCCCGCCAAAAAATCGGCAATTACCCGGGTGTCACGGTCGAAAAAAAATCCGGTTACTGGGAAAGCGGCGGACGCACCTTCACCCTCGTCGACCTCCCCGGCACTTACAGCCTAGCCGCATCTTCACCCGATGAACGCGTCGCGCTCGATTTCCTGGCGGGCCACCTCGACAGTGAAGAAAAACCCGATGGCGTGGTCTGCGTGGTCGATGCCTCCAATGTGGTGCGCAATCTTTTTCTTGCCTCGCAAGTGGCCGACCTCGGCCTGCCCATGGTCATCGCGCTGAACATGGCCGATGCGGCGGACCGGGCCGGGATCAGCATCGACCCCGCCCTGCTCTCGCGTCGTCTCGGGGTTCCGGTCGTGCGCATGGTTGCGACCAGGGGCGAGGGGATAGATGCGCTCGGACATGCCGTGGTGCAGGCCGTTGATCACGGCGCCCTCATGGCCCAGGTACCATGGCCGGAGGCGGTGGACCGTGCGGTAAAATACCTCGCTGCTGGACTGGAAAAAGAAGGGGCGAGTCGGCTCGCACCGGGCGAACTGCGGCGCATTCTTTTCGATCCCCGCAGTGCCGTGCTGGAGCGAGCCGGTTGGCCCGCGGGCTCGGACCCCGCCCCGCTGCTTGGCGCCTCGCGCGATGTCTTGTCTGCTGCGGGATGGCACCCGCTTTCGGCTGAAGCGCTCCTCCGTTACGAGCACCTCGGTCATCTCACGTCTGCCGCAGTCAAGTTCCCGGAAAAGCGGCGGCGGTCCCTGACCGAGCGGCTCGATACCGTGCTGACCCATCGCGTCTGGGGATTGGCGGTTTTTGTCTTGATGATGTTGGTTGTTTTTCAATCGATCTACCGCTGGGCCGGACCCTTCATGGAGGTAATCGAGGTGGTGATCGCACATGTCGGGCAACTAGTCGCACCGTGGTTTGCTCCGTGGCCCGCCTTGCAGAGCCTGATCGTTGACGGGGTTGTTGGCGGGGTGGGAGGGGTGATTATTTTTCTGCCGCAGATTCTCATCCTCTTTTTCTTCATCGCCCTACTCGAGGACACCGGCTACATGGCGCGGGGCGCGTTTCTCATGGATAAAATGTTCGGCTGGTGCGGCCTGAACGGAAAAAGCTTCGTTCCCATGCTCTCGAGCTATGCGTGCGCCATTCCGGGCGTTCTGGCCGCGCGCACCATCGAGGATCCGCGCGCCCGACTGACCACCATTCTGGTTTCCCCGCTGATGAGTTGCTCGGCGCGATTACCGGTCTACACGCTGATGATCGGCGCATTCATCGAGCCGTCCTTCGGCGCCGCCCTGGCGGGCGGGATGCTTTTCGCCATCCATCTCGTCGGTCTTGCTGTTGCCGTCCCCGTGGCTTGGGCGGTCAACAAATTCGTCCTGCACACCCGGCCGCAACCATTTCTGCTCGAGATGCCACCTTATCGCCTGCCGCGCTTGCGCGACATTTTCTGGCGCATGTGGGAGCGCGCGCGGGAATTTCTCGTGCGCGCCGGGACGGTGATTGTGGCCATGACCATTGTCATCTGGGCCCTGGTTTATTTCCCGCGTCCCGCCGAAGTGCGGGAAGGTGTCATGGCGGACTTGTCCGTGCTTAACGACAGCTCTGCGATCGATCGCGCCGTCGACGCCGCCTACCTTGAGCAAAGCTATTTGGCGCGGGCTGGACGCGCTCTGCAGCCGGTTTTCGATCCGGCCGGCTTCGACTGGAAAATCACGGTGGGGGTGCTTGCCAGTTTTCCCGCGCGTGAGGTCATCATCGCCACGCTGGGGACGATTTATGGAGTCGGACACGATGCCGATGAAGCATCCGGCGACTTGCGTTCGGCCTTGGCCCGCGATTTCTGGACGCACGGGCCGCGTGCCGGGCACCCTGTGTTTACCGTGCCCGTTGCCCTGGCCGTGATGGTTTTCTTTGCCCTGTGCCTGCAGTGCGGCGCGACTGTGGCGGTCATGGCCAAGGAGGCCGGCTGGCGCTGGGCACTTTTCGGCTTTGCTTACATGACTGCTCTGGCCTGGCTTGGTGCGGTCTTGACCTTCCAACTTGGCACGCTTTGGTTGGGGTGATGATCATGGTGGAGATGTTTGTCCTTGTTGCCGTGGTCGGCGGTGCCCTTTGGTATTTGGGCCGCCGTGGCTGGTTGCGCCTGCGCGGCGCACGCGGTAACTGTTGTGGAGGCTGTTCGCTCAGGCGCCCCAAGACCGGGCTGGCGGGCCGGTCGGGGTGGCCATCTCGTGGCAAGAAGATGAAGGCACCCGCCGCCCTTTTTCTCGCCGGGGTCCTCGGACTTTCGGCCGGCGTGGCGCAACTGACCCCGAAACAGCGCGCCGGCGCAGAGCGCACCGCCCCGCTCACCGTGCCCAGCCCGGCCGAATTGTTTTCCGCCATCGACAAAGCAGGCAAGCCGGACTGGATGTCATTCTACCGTGAGCCTGTGCCGACGACCTATCCGACCAGGCCGCGCACCGCGCTTAACCTCGGCGCCCTCATCACCGACGGCTATGTGGCAGTCGAGGCACAGGACGGACAGCAGGTCAAAAATACCGGCAAAGATATCGTCGCGTTGGCTGGCGCGCTCGGGGTGGGCGAGGATGTTCTGGTGCGCGGCAAGAGCATTGCAGATTTTGCCGACCAGAATGATTGGTTCGCTCTGCGCGAGGAACTTGAAGCAACCACCAATGAAATCCGGCGAGCCATGATAGCGCAACGCGATGAAGCTCTTGCTTCGCTCATCACCGCAGGGGCCTGGCTCCGCGCGCTCGAAGTGGGCAGCCGGGTCGCTGAACTTAGCGGGGAAGAAAAATCCGCCAACCTCCTGCGCCAAGCCGCACTTATCGGGTGGCTGCGCGGGGAATTGCAAGCGCTGCCGGAAAAATCACGCAGCGATCCGTCAGTCATCCAGACGGACCTGGCCTTGGCTTCACTCGAGCAAACAATGCAGGGAATGGAACCGGCGGAATTCAGTGAGAAGCGCGTCCTCGCGGTCAAAGAAACCACCGCACAATTCATCGCCGCTATGGCCGCCAAAGAACCATGAAGACCCCCATTGTCGTCGTTCTTGCCGCGCTTTGGCCCTGCCTGTCCACCGCGCAGCCCCCGGCGCCTGTTCCGTCCCCTTCCGTAGCCCTGCAGGCCCCCGCAGCCTTACGTGTCAGGTTGGCCGACCTTGGCACGGCGCTTTCCAACGAGGGCTTTAAAATGCGGGATCGTCTTTGGAGCGGCCGCATCGAGTCAGCCCAGCCACAACGGCTGGTGGTGAACCTCTTCCGGGGCAATCATTACTGGTTTTGCGCGGCCGTTGAACCAACGGACGGTAAAGCAAAGCTGACTCTTTTCGGGCCGGACGGCCGGGCTGTGGAGTGCGTGGACCATGAGGAACCGGGCCTCGCTGCTGTTGGCGTGACAGCGGAGACCACGGGCCAGTATTTTGTGCAGGTCGAAACCGCCGGGGGACCGGCCTCAGATTTTTGCCTTCTTTATCTTTATAAATAAAACCAATTGCCATGACCACCGAGACCACCGAAAAACTTCAGGGACCCGCCGTGCGGCAGTATTCCGTCTTTCTCGCCAACCGGGTTGGCGCTCTCCTCGAAGTGGTCAAAATGCTTTCCGAAGCGCGCGTCGTCGTGCTCGCCTTGAGCATTCAGGACTCCTCCGAAACCTCGATCGCACGGATTATTGTCAGCGATCCTGAATTGCTCGAAGAATTGTGCGACCGTCACGATATCGCCTACGGCGCCTGCGAGGTTGCGGTGGCCGAACTCGAGGAAGGCGCCTCCGACCTTCCCCGTCTCCTCGCCGCTCTGCTCGAGGCCGAAGTGAACATCCTCTTCAGCTACACCCTGCTGGTGCGTCCCCGCGGACGTCCCCTCGTTGCCGTGCACACCGACGATTTGGAATGCGCCAGCGCCGTGCTTGAGGGCCGGGGTTTTCGCGTGCTGCGGCAGTCGGACCTTTCGCGGTAGCCCCGCGCCCCGTTTGGCGCAACGGTCTATGGCTGCCCGGCGGGAGAGCCTTCTTCTTCGTCGTCCTGGCCCGCGCCGGCCAGCAAGGCGGGGGGTTGGGCTGTTGTCTTGGCCCCGAGCGCGCGAAGTTTTTCGGTATGGCCGATAAGGTTGCCGCGGCCGTCGCGCAATTTGTTCATCGCCTCATCGTAACTTTCCTGCGTCTGGCGGATGCGCAGACCGATATTTTCAAGGTCACGGCAGAAAGCGGCAAATTTGTCATAGAGTTTTCCGCCCTGCTCGGCGATTTGCACCGCGAAACGGCTTTGCTTGTCCTGCTGCCAGAGTTGCGCGACCAACCGCGCAGTGGCCACGACGCTCGGAGCCGTGACCAGCACGACGTTCCGCTCCAGGGCCTCGCCGATAAGATCAGGTGCGGTGTCCAGCGCGGCGTGCAGCGCGGGCTCGATCGGCACGAAAAGAAAGACAAAGTCCGGCGACTTGATTCCGGCCAGATGAGCGTAGTCTTTCGACGACAACTGCTCAATGTGCCGGCGCAGGGCATCGGCATGTTCTTTGGCTGCACCCGCCCGTTCCTCTTCGCCGGTTGCGCTGCATTGGCGTTCATAAGCGACGAGCGAGACCTTCGCGTCGATGATCAGCTGCCGGCCGCCGGGCAGGTCGAGCACCACGTCGGGCTGTAAGCGCCGGCCGCCTTCGCCGGTCGCTGACACTTGGGTGCGGAAATGCTGACCTTTGACCAATCCCGCTTTTTCGAGGACCGACTCCAGGATCATCTCGCCCCAGTTGCCCCGTGTTTTTGCCTGACCCTTCAGGGCTTGGGTGAGATTGCCCGCCTCGCGTGATACTTGTTGGTTGAGGTCGCTCAGGCGCCGCACTTCCTCGGTGAGGGCGTGACGCGCCTTGCCCTCCTCCCCATAGGCCTCGTGGACTTGGCGTTTGAATTCCTGCAAACGCTCGCCCAGCGGTCCGAGCAACTGTTCGAGCTGAACCCGGTTCTGCTCGGTGAAGCGCTTCGATTTGTCTTCCAGAATGGATGACGCAAGGATTTCAAATTCCGCCTTGAGGGCTGTGCGTGATTCTTCAAGGCCGGCCGCTTTTTGTTTTTCGGTGGCCAGCTCTCCGGTGTAATCCCGCAATTGCGAGGCCATGTTACGACGTTCTTCTTCGAGGGATTGGATTTGTCGGCCGAGCTCGGCGGCCTGCGAACGGGCTGCCCCCGCCTCCGCCCCGGCGCGCACGGCACGCAAGTGGCCGAGGAGAAAACCGATAAGGCCCCCGACAAGCAAAGCCGCCGCTGCCCACCAAAAGTGCTCGTCCATGGCCTTAATCTTTACCACGAGTCGCCCCCATGTTCCAAAGAATGCCGGTTTCAGCTATCCGGGAATCCTCACTCTGATGGTTGCTTCCCGCCGCGCTGTCCGTTATAAGCACGGGATGAGTATTTCGACCGCCACCGCCCGGGGACCAGCCTCAGCCCAGCAGAGCGCGAAGCTGATGAACGGCGCGGAGATTCTTGTCCGGTGCCTTGAACTCGAAGGGGCGGACACCATTTTTGCTTACCCGGGTGGGGCTAGCATGCCTATTCATCAAGCACTTACGCGGTCAAAACAGATCCGCACCATACTTCCGCGTCACGAGCAGGGCGGGGTCTTTGCGGCTGAAGGTTACGCCCGTGCCACGGGTAAAGTCGGCCTCTGCATGGCCACATCCGGGCCCGGCGCGACCAACCTTGTCACCGGCCTGGCCGATGCCTTCATGGATTCCGTGCCGGTCATCGCCGTGACCGGTCAGGTCCCGCAGGAAATGATCGGACGGGGCGCTTTTCAGGAAACCGACTTCTTCGGCATGACCCTGCCGATCGTCAAGCATAGCTACTTGATCTGGGATATTCGGGAGATTCCCCGCATCGTCAAAGAAGCATTCCATATCGCCACTTCCGGACGCCCCGGCCCCGTCGTCATCGATCTGCCGAAGAATATCCAGAACCAAAAAATGGAACCCGTCTTCCCCGAGACGATCACATTGCGGGGATACAACCCGGATAAGCGGGCGACCGACGAGCAACTGCTCGAAATGATCCATCTCATCAAGCAGTCGCGCGAGCCCATGATTTATTGCGGCGGCGGCATAATCACCTCAGATGCCGCGCCCGAGTTGTTTGAGTTCGTCGAGCGCGCCCAGATTCCGGTGGCCACCACGCTCATGGGCATCGGATGCTTCCCCGAAACGCATCCGCTCTCGCTCAAGTGGCTCGGCATGCACGGCACGGTTTATGCCAACAATGCCGTCAACGAAGCCGACCTTCTCCTCGCCATCGGCGTGCGCTTCGATGACCGCGTGACCGGCAAAGTGGAAAAATTCGCGGAACACGGGACGATCGTCCACGTCGACATCGACGACTCCGAACTGGATAAAAACAAGGTGGTCGCGCTGCCCATCCTCAGTGATGTCAAATACGCGCTCAAACGCCTCAACGAGCTCCTGGCCAAAGAAGGCTTCGAGCGGGTCAAAGGCCACAAATTCGATCGCTTCAAGCCGTGGTATGACAAAATCGCCGCTTGGAAAAAAGCGCAGCCCTTCCGCTACACCGACACGGACGATGCCATCCAGCCGCAGTATGTTATCGAGCAACTTTACAAACTGACCAAAGGCCAGGCCATCCTCACCACCGGGGTGGGGCAGCACCAGATGTGGGCCGCGCAGTATTACGACTTCGACAAGCCGCGCACCTTCGTCACATCGGCCGGCCTCGGCGCCATGGGTTTCGGCTATCCCGCCGCCATGGGCGTGAAAGTTGCCTGTCCTGATGTCGAGGTCATCGACATCGACGGTGACGGCTCCTTCCTCATGAACGTGCAGGAATTGGCTTGCGCCCACGTGGAAAAAATTGCGGCCAAGGCCATCATCCTTAACAACCAGCACCTCGGCATGGTGGTGCAGTGGGAAGACCGTTTTTATGAGAGCAATCGCGGACACACCTTCCTCGGAGACCCCGAGGACACTGCGCGCATCTATCCCGATTACGTGGAGATTTGCCAAGGGTTCGGTGTTCCCTGCGAACGCGTCATCCACAAGAAAGACCTCCTGCCCGCACTCCAGCGGATGCTCGATGCCAAGGGTGTCTATGTTCTCGACGTCATGACTCCGTACACCGAGCACGTCCTGCCCATGATTCCGGCCGGCATGACCTACAAGGATATCATCACGGAATAAGTTTCCCGGCCGCCTCCCCAGCGGCATTGTGCCATGCCCGAAGACGCCCCGACGCTGGATCTCAGCGCCCTCGACTTTCGTCCCTCCTGGGCCAAGGACCCGTCGTCGGCTCCGCCGCTTGAACATCGTGAGTTCCGCGAACCGCGGGAATCCCGCGGTCCGCGTCTGGACAAGCGCGGTGGCTTCAGCCGCGGAAAGCCTCCGGCCCGCGATGGCAAGGAATTCCGCGGGCCACCGACCCGCGACAAGTTCTCCGGTCCCCACCGCGAGGAACGTCCGGCCCCCCCGCCGAATCCTTTTTCCTGGCTCCGCATCGCCTTCACCGCCACCGCCCCGGCGGTCGAAACCGTCGCCCAGCAAATCCGCCACACCGGCAAAACTTTCAGCCTCTTCGATATTTCCCGCATCCTCCTGCGCAATCCGGCTTCCTACACCATCGACCTGACCGCCGCGCCGAAACAGCCCGAAGGGCCGTTCTATGTGGTCGATGCGGACCAGAGCGTGTGGCTCAACCGTGAATCCGCTCTGCGCCATCTCCTCCGCAAGAAGCTGGAGGAACTCTACCGGGTCGAATCCATTGTCATCGAGCCGCCTAAAGGTAACTTTCCGGTTGTCGCCGTCTGTGGCATGTCCGGCGTCCTCCTTGGTCCGCCGAATCATCATGATTTCGAGCGCAAGCTCCGTGAACTTCATCGCGAACGTTTTCCTCGTCTTGATTTTGAAGCCTTCCGTTCCCGGCTGAAAATGGAGCGTGATCCGGAAGTGATCGAAAAGTGGCGGGCCGAGGCGTCAAAGTCGGTCGAGTACTACCCACGGGAAGGGGAGACCCCGGAAAAACTTGCCGATCTTGCAGCCGTGGAACGCCATTTCGACCACCACCACGCCGCTGCGCACATCAAATTCACCGGTCTAGCCCCCGTGCCCGGTGATCCGAGAACCACCGCTGTCGATCCTGCCCTCGCCCCGCTGCTCAACTACGCACGCGATGAGGAAGAGCGCTTTCCTCTCCGTCTGGCCCAAAGTTTGAGCCGCGCTCTGAGCGGAGCGGGCCTTCGTTTCTACAAAAGCGCCAACCGGACGACCTTCGTTTCCGCCTCCCGCTCACGGCATCTCAATCTCGAAGAAACACCGGTCAGTGACTCCATCCGCAAAATCATCGAAGCCATCCGCGGCAGAAAATCGATCCGCCGCAGCCAACTTCTCGACCTCCTTGTTCCCGCTTCTGCTCCGGCCCCCGTCCCGCCCGCCGAACCCGTGCCCCCTGCTTCTGCCAATCCAGCCCGCGATGCTGTGATCAACGATCTTCTTTGGCTCACCCACGAAGGCTATGTCATTGAATATGCCGACGGGCGTCTTGAGTCGGTGCCGATGCCGAAAAATCTTCCCAAGCCGGCCGGTGATCAACCGGCTGCGGCTGAAGTCGCAGTGGAAGTCGTTTCCGCAGCGGAAGCACCCGCGGTCCTCGCACCTGCGGCGTGCACGGAAGATCAGGCTCCGGCTGATTCTTAACTCACTCCGCCTCGCCGAGCGCGTCTCCCCGCTCCCGGTAATAGTTGTAGCGTGCCCGCACCGCGGCGATATAAGCCCGTGTGCTGGCGATATCCATCGCTTGGCGTAATTCCTCGGCCGACATCAATTCGCCGCGTGACCAGCGTTGGACGCGGCTGCGTCCGGCGTTGTATTCGCCCAAGGCGAAGGGCAACGGGTCTTCCTGCGTCGACCAATGGCGCAACGCGCGGCCCAAATACCAGGTTCCGACCTCGATGTTGGTTTTCGGATCGAGCAGGTCTTCGGGAACGAATGTCTCGATACCTTCCGCGTTCACCCAGTCCCGGCCCGCCGGTTCCGTGACCTGCATTAATCCCCGTTCGCCGTGGCCGCCGAGTTTGTCCGGGTGGAAGCGACTTTCCTGCCAGACGACCGCCTTGACCAAGAGAGGATCCACGCCATGGCGCGCCGCCGCCGCGGCAATTTTCGCGTTATGGACATGATGACGACCCAAACTGGCCCAAGCGTGGAGTCGGTAAAAGGGGTCCTTGTCGGTCAAGACCAACACAACGCCCGCGACAAGCAAAAGAAACGCCACAGCGCCCGAGATCGGGATGATGCGCTTGGCCATAATGCCATATTTTAACCCCCCACTGCTTTGGCATCCAGCGCTATACGTAACCAGCCAGGGGATTAGTGCCACAGGTTTGCGTAGGCGTCGGCAAACCGCCGTGTCGCTTCCGCGTCAGGCAATACCTCCACGAGGCGCAGCGAGGCGGAGGGAAACGAGTCGCTTTGCTCCGATACCATCCCGTAGTGCCAACCGAACATTTCCGCCCAACCGCGCAGGCGCAATTGGTGGGTGTTGAGAAATGCGGCGTGCTTGAACATACGGTCGAAAATTTGTCCGCCGGCATTATTGATCACCGCCAAGGTAATATCGGCTTGCCCGATCTGCGCGACAGGCCACAGTCCGGCCAGATCGTAAAGCGCCGATAAATCGCCGAGCAGGGCCGCGGTCGGACGATCGGGTCCCGCCAATCCGAGGGCTGTGGAAACCAAACCATCGATCCCGTTGACTCCGCGGTTGGCGTGGATGGTGCGCCGGTTTTCCCTTCGCGGTGCGGCCAAGTCCCATTCGCGGATCGGCAAGCTATTGCCGAGGAAGACCCGCGCATCCTCGGCCAAGCGGGTGGCTAGCAGGCGGACCAATCCGGGTTCGCTGCGCGGTTCGCGTTGAAGCAGCGAATCCAACTGCTCCGCTGCGGCAGAGTCCCGGGCGAACAGCGGGCCCGCTTTGCCGGACTGCGGCGAAAATTCCAGACAAATTTCCCGGAAACTCGACAGCGGCACGACCGGAGATGGGGCGGCCAAACCGGGTAGATTAACCGAGGAAACATGCAAAACTTTCCACTGCTCACATTCCCGCCAGAAGCGCGGGGTTGGGACCCCGCCGATACGGATCACGCCGTCGCAGGCTATGCGGCATTCCGGCGTGAGCAAAATGCGCGCTCCGGAATGAAGGCTGAATTTCTGAAGGTTGCCATCATTGCGCAATTGGGAAACCGGCTCGAGGTAGAGAGGACAATCGAGCGAGGCGAGCCACGGTGCCAGCGCGTGCGCATCGTGCGGATCGAGCGATGACACGAGCACGAGCGGATGGCGCACTTCGCGGAAAAAGGCGGCACAAATCCGCCGGGCCTCCCTGGTGTCGATCCATGGGTTTACGCGTGGTGGTTCCTTCCCACCGTCCACGGCGATATTCTGGAATGTGCCGTCCACCAGCGGTTCTTCAAAGGAAACGTTGAGATGAAGAGGGCCGTTCGGATTGGGCAAAGCCATGATTTCTTCCGGTCTCTCGATGTCGATCACTGGGACGGCGGCGGCGGCAAAAAGTGGCAATTGGTTGATCGTCTGCGGCGCGCCGGTGCCGCGCAACCTGCGGGGACGGTCTGCCGTCACCGCGATAAGTCGCCGCCCGCTGTGCGCGGCTTCGAGCATGGCAGGCAGTAATTCGGCGGCAGCTGTGCCCGACGTAGTGATGACCGCGACGGGTCGCCCGTCGCGCGCTTCTCTTCCCAGCGCAAAAAAAGCCGCGCTGCGTTCTTCGAAAAATGAAATCACCTCAAAGTATTCGCTCGCCGCATCGCAGGCCAGCACGAGGGGGGCATTGCGTCCGCCGGGACAAAGACAAACCGTGCGCACGCCGGCGTTGTGCAGCGCGAGGAGAATTTCCGCGGAGAGCGCGCGGTTCGTTCGGGCCGCGCTCAAAGCCCGAGGTTGCCGCGGGTTGCGGCGAGTTTGAGGCGCAACTCGGCCATTTCGCGTGCGAGGTCGCTGCCCGTGACCAGACCGCATCCCGCCCCGCAGCGCGTGATAACCCGGTTCCATTGCACACCGCGGATAGCCACCAGGCAGCGGGCCGTGCCGTCCGGAAGAGCCAAACCAAAGGGGGCAGCGAAAACTCCGCGATCCACCCCGTCAAACCGTTCGACCCACTCGCGCCAGTCTCCGCGCGGAGCAATACCCACCGCCGGTGTGGGGTGAAGCAGGCCAACCAGGTCCGTGAAAGTTGGCGTGTGGGCGGGCGCGACCCGCAGGTCGGTGCGCAAGTGGGAAAGAATGCCGATGCGCCACAATCTGGTCGCCCCACGTGTCACCTTGCCGAGCGGCCCGATTTGCGCGGTGAGATCCTCCAGCACAAGGGCGTGTTCGCTCCGCTCTTTGGGGTCGTCCATCATCTCGTCCGGAGCATGGCCAGCCTGCGCCGTGCCGGCCACAGCCATGGTATGGATTTCCATACCGTCGTTGGCGAAGAGCAACTCAGGAGAAGCTCCCAAACAACCGCCGTCCGCATCCCAGCACCCATAGGGCATCAACCCGGCCGGGAGATTGGCCAACGCACGCAAGGCCCGCTCGCGTTCGGCCACCTGCAACGGACCCGCGCTCTGCTCGAAAACAGCGGGCACCGCCTTTGACAATTCGCCTCGTTGCAAGGCCGCTTGCACGGCATGAAAAGTTTCCGCGAAGGCGGTGGTATCGAATCCGCGCCACACCCGCGGGGCCGGCCCACCTTGTAATTGTTGGGCCAGCCCGTCGGGCGAAACAGCGGCTGCGCGCGGGTAGATGCGCCAAGGTCGCGGGTCGCGCAACATGAAGTCCGGCACATAGAACGACAAATGCTCCGGATGTGGCTGTGCCGATTTTTCCGGCGTACCCCATGCCATGATCCAACGGTCATCGGACCACGCGAAGAGTGCCCCGGACTGGAGGAAAGCGCGGACGCTCTCGGCCAATGGCGATGAGCGCCGCAGCCAAGCGGCGGCCGGAGTGGTTCGCAACGTGGTAGGGACGTTGAGCATCATAGAGATTTACGTCCCGTGTGGTGGCCCGGGATTCGGGGCCTCTTAACCGCGCAATTCCTGCTCCGCTTGCAGCCAGTCCGACTCCGAGTCGCCCGGCAAACCGAGATCTTTCCGGCGCTCGGCGAGATAGTAAGCTTTGAGAGCGATGTCTTTCATGGTGACGGATCCGATTATCACGGCCACTTCCGGTTTCCCTTCCACCCGGCGGGTTATGATGCGGGCCGGTGTGGCGGTGGAAGCACGGCGACGGACGGCGGCCGGCTTGCGCCCGGTGGTTTTTTTGACGGCCTTTTTGGCCGGTTTGCTGACGGCTTTTTTCTCTTTCTTGGGCATATTTAAAATGTTTGTTCGGTGGTTAGTTAACTTGGCCGGCCCGCTCGGGGCCAAGTTTTTTCGGCTTTCACCCCGATTTTCAGGGTTTATGCTCGGGACGTGGGTATTTCGCTGGCCGAATTTTTTCTCCGGTGGTTCGTCACCGCGGTGTCGGTCTTTGTCGCGGCCTGGATCGTACCCGGGATCGATTATACCAGCTTCACCGGTCTGGCCTTTGCCTCGCTCCTCTTGGGTATTATCAATGCCTTGGTTCGCCCCTTGCTTCTGATCCTCTGCCTGCCCCTTATTCTCGTCACCATGGGGCTCTTTATCCTGGTGCTCAACGCTCTTCTTCTTTGGTTGGTCTCCGGAATTCTGCCGGGCAGCTCGTTCACCGTTTCAGGCTTTTGGGCCGCCTTCTGGGGCGGCCTCGTGATTAGCATGATCAGCTGGATACTCAGTGCATTTTTCCGGGGTAGTGACGGACGCATCTACCCGCTAACCCATCACACGGTTATCAAACAGGCCCGGGGTCGCACCCTCGACTAATCATGATTCCGGCGGGTTTGCGGCGGTGGTTGGAGGGTGGGCGACCCGGCATTAAAGTCTGCGGGATCACCCGAGAGGAAGATGCTTTGGCGGCCATCACGGCCGGGATCGATGCGCTTGGCTTCAATTTTTATCCCGAATCAAAACGACACATTCCGCTGGCTGAACTGACCGGGTGGATCGGGTGCCTGCCGGAAGAGGTCGGTCGCATAGCCGTGGTGGTCAACGCGGACGAGAACCTTTTGCAACGCCTTCGTGGCAGCGGTTTGTTTCACGCCATTCAATTCCACGGTGATGAAACTCCAGCCTTCTGTGCAGAGCACGGCGGGGAGTTCTACATCAAAGCAGGCCCCTTGTCCGACCAGGTCTCGGCCGATGCGGCGGCCGGCGATCCGGCTCCCTGCCTTTTGCTCGATGCTCATGCGCCCGGCGTGTTCGGTGGGACCGGCCGGGTGATCGATTGGTCGCTCGCCGCTCAGGTCGCCGGCCGCCGCTCCATCGTGTTGTCCGGTGGACTCCATCCGGGTAACGTCGCCGCCGCAGTGGCCCGGGTCGCTCCTACCGCGGTCGACACCGCCAGCGGCGTCGAGTCGTCGCCCGGGATCAAAGACCCCGTCAAGATGCGTGATTTCGTGGCGGCACTGCGCGGCGCTTAAAGCCCAGAAAAACAGCAACACGTCTCACGGGATCACTTCCTCTTCGAACGGCGGCGCACTGGTCTCGTCACCGCCAGCCATCTTGATTGTCCCCGCGTCGAACGAGGTGATGTCGCCGAGGTTCGACAGTGCGTATTCTTCCACACACGATCCGTCGCCTTGGAAAAAACGCGCCGTATTTTCTTCTCCTCCGGGCACAATCATCACGCGGTTGTCTCCGTTTCCGGTCGAAACGCGCAGCAGAGGCAGGCCATCGGTCGTCCCCAGAACCGGGCCGGTTTTCAACAACGTGGCGCGCAGGACCAACTGTCGTGAGGCGCCCGGGTCGAGAGGGTTCTCGACCTGACGCACCGTCACCTCGGCCGGGACTTCGCCACCCGAAGCAGCCAAAGCCCCACCGCGCCACCCGAAGCCTGAGCTATCCGTTATCTTTTTATCGAAAACATATTCCCAGCCCCCACCGTCGTTCCTGCGACGTATGGCTACGGTGCGCTGGCCATCCGGAACCGCCAGCGTAGCCGTGAAATAATCCTCCTCCGGTGTGGCGGCGAGCGAAGTGATATTTCCGCCGCCGGTCGGTGGACTCCACTCGGCCAGTCGACCTGCTTCGGGGCTGTATTGCGCCACGCAGGTCGAACCATCGGCCCGCTCCTCGAGGACCCAGAACGTATTGCTCCGTCCGGACGAGACAATCCGCACCTTGGCTCCTGCTGGCATGTCGACCTTTGACCAGCTTGTCTGCCAGCGCCAGACCGAACCATCCTCACCCGCCGCCACAGCGCCTTGGTCGAGGAGGGCCAGTGAGGCAAGCGGTGAAGGAAGGCCGGTGGCTTCGCCTCCTAAGTCGAATGAGGGGAGAGTGTAAAACCGCACCGCATCGGCATCGAGCAGGGCGAGACGATCCCCCCGTGCGGCCACAGCCACGATGTCATTTGTTTTTACGGGCAACGGGACATCCGCACCATCTTCCAATCCCGCACCCCGCAATGTTCCATCAAGCAAAACGAAGGCGACAAGGTTGCCGGCGGCCAACTGGGCGGTGTGCACCGGCATGGTCACCATCGTCTGCCAGCGCATTTTGCTCTCCGGCGAATAGCGGACAAGCGCCCAGCGTCCACCCGCCAACCTCGCCATGAGCAGGATGTCACCGTTGGAAAGGAGTTGCGTCGCTGCCACCGAAACGATGCGTGGAGAATCGGCAGCTTCGATCCAGTCGTTGAAATGGAAGGCCTCGCCGCTGACTGCGATGTCGCCGACAACGAAGCCGCGCGCCGTATATGTTCCTGCCGCCACGGATTGTCCGGTATCGTCATGCCCATCCCAACCGGTCGAAAGACCGTTGAGGCCGATGTGGAAACGGCTGAAAGGCCACTCGTCGCAGAGCACGCGCACCAAGGCCCCTGCACTGTCATAGATGCCGAGGCTGACCATCCCGCCGGCGGTGGCCGGGACAAATCGAACAGGCGTGTCGTGCGGGCCCGTTTCCCCCGGCGGGGTCGCCAGGGCAACGGTCGCGCAAACCATCACGGCGACAGCTAGAGGTAATAGCGCCATTCGAGTTCGGGAAAGATGTTGTCACGTTCTCGGCACGCGGCCAGAAAATCCTTGTCCGTCCGCCCGTTCCGCAGGGCGTCGTAGAGATGGTTGAAACGCAGCAGGTGGTCCTTCGTCCGTTTTGCCGCGTAGTCTTTGGCCGTCCCCGTGCGCATGAGAAAAGCCCAATCGCTTGACTGGGCGAGCAAAAGTTCGCGCCCCATCTGCCGCAAAGTTTCTTCTTTTTCTCTGCTCTTGGTCCTTTCATAGCGGCGGGCCATCTCGGTCATGCGTCGAGCCGCGGCATGTAAATGGGGATAAATCCACGCATTGGATTGGTCGAGCCACACCTCCCAATAACCCTTGTTACCCCAACTCGACGCGCACGGCTCGACCACCTGGAGGATCTCGTGGCCGCTCAGGTAATCCGTCGGGGTGGCCAGCTCGAAGACCTCCTGATTATAGGCTGCCTTGCGCAGGAAGAGGTCGAGGAATTCCGGTCCCTCAAACCACCAGTGACCGAACAACTCGGCGTCGAAAGGACTGATGATGACCGGTTCGACTGGCATTTCCGCGCCCAAGGGTTCGAATTGCCGGAGGCGTTTGGCCAAAAAATCCGAAGCATGGGCCTCCACTGCCGCCTCCGCCCAAGGGCGTTGATACAGCTCCTTGTCCCCGGTGCGGCCGGTGATGCGATGATATTTCAGTCCGGTGAATTTGCGCTGCGCATCCCCGCCGAGAAATGGCCGCAGGTAATCCAGCGGCAAGTCGTAGCCGATATCCCGGTAAAAATCCCGGTAAGCCGGGTCACCGGGATATCCCTCCTCCTGACTCCATACCTGCCGGCTTGAATCCCGGTCTCGCGCGAAAACAGCCGGGCCCTCCGTCGTGTAACAGGGCGCATATATCGCGAAATGCGGCTGCGGCTTGCCGAAGATCAGACCGTGGGCATCAAGCACGAACCATTTTAGGTCCGCCTCGACCAGATATTTTCCCAGTCCCGGAAAATAACCGCATTCTGGCAACCAGATGCCAGACGGTTTGCGCCCGAAAAGTTCATGGTGATAATCGCACGCTGTCAGAATCTGGGCGCGAACCGCCTCCGGGTGCTCGGCCATGAGCGGCAAAAATCCGTGGGTGGCCGCGCAGGTGATGATTTCCAGGATGCCCGCGTCTTGCAGCGAGCGGAACACCGGGATGAGACGTCCGCTCCGCGCAGAAAAATAGTCCCGCGTCTCCCGGAACCGCTCCAGGTAGAATTCCGCCAATCCCCGAGTGGCCGCATGACCCGCGGTCCGTGACACCTCACTTTCGGCCAGCGTGACCGACCGGTCGAGATGGCGCGCCGCCCGCTCCCGGAGCAGGGGGTCCTCCATCATTGCCCCCAGCGTCGGGGTGATCGACATGGTGACCCGCACCGGCGCCCGCTCTGCTGCCAACCGCTCGAAAACACGGAGTAGTGGCACGTAGGTCTCGACGATCGCCTCGTAAAACCAGTCCTCTTCGAGGAAGTCCGCATGCTCCGGATGCCGCACATACGGCAGATGCGCGTGCAGCAAGAGGGCGAACTTACCTTTTCTCATCGCGGCCACCCGAGACCAGAACGATTGGTTAGGGGCGCGGGAATATCCTCAGGATTTCAGTTCCGCACCGGTTGTGGCATCGGTTAAAACAAACTTCTCGCGGTGTAGCGCCGGGTCGGGTTTGAAGGAAAGCCGACCGCCGTAACGGCGCTCAATGTCGATAAGCAACTCTTCATCTTCGGTGCGGAGGCGGTTGAGGAGCTCGGGATTAACGATGACTTTGATCTCGTGGATGGTCTCGATGTTCCTGCGCATCACACCGTGCAGGGCTCGCTGCAACTCGACGGACATGGTCATGGTGTTTTTGATCAAACCGCGTCCCTCGCAATACGGGCACGGGTCGAACTGGGACATGCGCATGCTCTCGGCGGCGCGTTGTCGGGTCATTTCCATCAGTCCGAGTTGGGAGATGGGCAGGACGTGGGTCCGGGCCTTGTCGCGTTTGAGGCGCTGCCGCATGAGTTGGTAGACCGCCTGCTGGTCTTTGCGCGATTTCATGTCGATGAAATCGGCAACAATGAGACCGCCGATGTTGCGCAACCGCATTTGCCGGGCGATTTCGTCCGCCGCCTCCAGGTTAGTCTGAAGAATGGTGTGCTCCACGTCCTTGCCGCCTTTGTTCCGGCCCGTATTGACATCGACCGAGATGAGAGCCTCGGTCTCGTCGATCACGATGTATCCGCCGCAAGGCAGCCAGACCTGACGGTGGAAAGCTTTCTCGACCTGTTTGTCGACGCCATATTTTTCGAAAATATGCTGCTCTTCCTGATAAAATTGGATGCGTTTCTTCGAGCGCGGGGAAACCTGTGCGACCAGTTCCTGCATCCGTTCGACGGAGGGAAGATCGTCGCAAATTACGGCGTCGACCTCCTCAGTGAGAAAGTCGCGCACGGTGCGCTCGATGAGATCGGGTTCCTCGAAAAGTTGGTAGGGCGCGCGCTGTGCTTTCATGTTTGTCTCGATGTCGTTCCACTGCTCGAGCAGCAGATGGAGATCGCGGACAAAAAAGCGCGAGCGCTGGCCGGCGCCGACGGTGCGGATGATGACACCCATGCCGTCGGGGATTTCCAGTTCGTTGAGGACCTTGCGCAGGCGCTCGCGTTCCTTCGGATCATCGATCTTGCGCGAGATGCCGCACTGTGGGCTGTAGGGCATGAGGACGAGATAGCGTCCGGGCATGCTGATGTTTGTCGTGATACGCGGGCCCTTGGTCCCGATCGGTCCCTTGCTCACTTGGACCATGATGTCCGAGCCGGGCGGGTAGATTGTCGGGATGTCTTTGGCCGTGATTTTTTTCGGCAGCTTCTTGTTTGTATTGCGGCGCACTTCCTCGATTCCGCTGTCCAAGGCAGCGGGAATGGCATCCCAGAAATGCAGGAAGGCATTTTTCTCGAAACCGATGTCGACGAACATGGCCTTGAGACCCTGTTCGATGTTCTTGACGCGGCCCTTGTAAATCGAACCGACGATGTTTCGCTCGCTGACGCGCTCGACATTGTATTCTTCAAGCTTGCCGTCCTCCAGCACGGCAACGCGTTTTTCCAGTTTTTCCGCGTTGACGATCAGGCGGGAGCCGTTGCTGGATTTGGTCGTCAAACCGAGGAGTTTTTTTACTTTTTCAATCATGATGGAGTTGGGTGGGTTGATCAGGGGCGTTGCGAGGAAGGTTTTTGCTCCTTCTTCTTGTTGCCGCCGAAAATTCGTTGGAAAATATTGGGTTTCTTGCCTTTTACGGTTCCTTCGTCGTCGGCATCCGGTCGGACGGTGGGAGGGGCGGCATCAACCATGCCTTCCGACACGGCGAATTCCTCGGGTGGCGCGTCGGACAGCGCGGCGGGGATGGCCCGGCCGAAGTCGACGCTGGAGACAAATTGAAAACTGCCTTTGGCCGGGGCAAGGGAGGCGATCTTCACCGGTGCGCCTTCCTCCATTTTGAAGACGTCGGAAAGAATCTTCGCCGCGATGGGCGCGGCCACTCCGCCGCCGGATTGCGCGCCCTGCACGATGACGCTGACTGCGTAACGCGGCTCGTCGTAGGGAGCGAAGGCGATGAACCAGGTGTGGTTGTCCTTCAGACCGCCCCGCCAGAATTGTGCCGTGCCCGTTTTGCCGGCCACTTCGTATCCGGCGAGGCGCGCCCCCGGGGCCGTGCCGCCGCCGCGATTGACCACGTCCCACATCCCGCGCCGCACTTTTTCGATTTGCTCCGCGCCGAGACCTTGCTCAAGAAGGTTGGCTCGGACTTTGACCGGCTCCTGGCGTATCACCGAGCCGTCGGGCGCGAGGACTTTGTCGACCAGGCGCGGGAAGTAGCTGGTGCCACCGTTGGCCACGGTGGCGGTGAGCATGGCCATCTGCAACGGCGAGGCGAGCACGTAGCCCTGACCAATGGAAACGTTGGCCGTTTGTCCGCTCGACCACCGTTCGCGTGGGCGGTTCACCCGCATCCACTCGGGCCCGGGCAGAATGCCGGACGCTTCGGCCGAAAGGGGCAGACCTGATTTTTCACCAAGCCCGAGCATGTGGCCAGCGGCGACGATTTCATCGATACCCGCAGCATTGCCGTATTGGTAAAAGAAAGCATTGCAAGACACACGGATGGCGGACTGCAGGTCGAGGGTGCCGTGGGCCCCGTTTTTTGAGGCGATCCAGCAGGCCATCACCTTGTCTCCAAAGCGGACCCCACCGCTGCAGTTGAGACGGCGCTCGTCGAGACCGGCCCGCAGGCCGGCGAGGGCGACGGGAATTTTGTAGGTTGAGCCCGGCGCGTAGGCGCTGAGGGCGCGATTGATCAATGGATCGGTCGCATCGCCGGTCAATTCGGCCCATCCGGCCGAGGAGATGACCGGAATGAAACTGTTCGGGTCATACGAAGGCACGCTGGCCATGGCAAGGATGTCGCCATTGCGCGGATCGATGACCACGGCCGCCGCCCGCCCGACCACCCGCAGGGCTTTTTCCGTGATGTATTGGACGCGCGCGTCGATGGTCAACTGCACGTTGTTCCCCGGCAGGGGAGCCCGCCGTTCGATTTCGCCATCGATCTGCCCCTTGGCATTGCGTTGCAGGATGCGGGCACCAGCTGTGCCTTTGAGATCGGCGTCGAGCGCGAGTTCGATCTGCGCCTTGCCCTCAGTGTCGGGTTGGTAAAAGTTGAATCGACCCGCTTCTTCCTTGTCGATTTCGGACGGCATCCCGACATAGCCGAGCAAATGCGATCCGAGGGCGCCGTAAACGTAGCGGCGCACGGGCCGGGCTGTGATATTGACCCCGGTGAGACCCACATCGTGCTCGGCAAAACGCGCCATGGTATCGAAATCCATTTCCTCGATGTAGGTATATGGCACCTCGGTATCGTTGCGGAAATGGAGTCGCAATTGGTTGGCGTTGTAGTCGCGGGCCAGCCCGAGTTGGGTCAGGCGCGGCATGACCGCCTCATTGATGATCTTGACGATGTCGGGCTCGGATTTTTCCGTCATCATGCCGCGTACCGTGGTGCGGTAGTTGCGCATCGGGACTTCCCCATGGCGCGCACGGTAATCGCGCACCATTTCAGGAAGATAGAATTCCACCGCCAGACTGGCACGATTGCGTGCCAACGGGATGCCGTTGCGGTCAATGATCTCGCCGCGCACGGCGGGCAGGCGCACGCTAACCTGCGAACTGTTGCGGATGCGCGAAGTATATTCCTCGCCACGGGCCACCTGGACATACCAGAGTTTTCCGGCCAACAGCAGCATGGCGGCCAGCACCAGCGAGGCAAGGACCGCAATGCGGAATTCATCGGAGCGTCGGTTCATCATGTCAGATGTTTGTTGCCGTGGCGTCGAAGGGGCACCCCGGAGGGAAGAAGCTTGAACAAAAAGTAAATCACCGGAGCGAGCATGAGCGCGAGCACGGCGGGTCCGGCGATGTGCCAGAAAACAATCCAATCAACGAAGAATGATCCTCGGCGGAGGCAGACCATGATGTATTGCAGGAGGAGAAGGGAGAGCGTGGCTCCCCCGCTGGCCAGACAATGGACTTCCCACCGGCCTTGAAGGAAGAGGGGCTGCAGCGGACGCAAAGCGGTGCCCAGAAAAACATAAAACAACATAGACCACCCGAGGCCGATTTCAACGCGGTCACCCACCACGTGGAGAAAAGCCAAATCGCTGAGCAGTCCGGTGAAAAGGGACAATCCGAGCATTGCGGGGAAAGCAAGCCAGAGGGCACCGTAACAGAACAGGACAGGCACGAGGAGAAGATGCGCCCCGCCGAGGAACGGCACGGGCGGAATGAATTCCTGGGCGACCAGCGCAAGATAAATAGCGGCAAAAAGGGCAATGGAACGGATCATTGGCTTCCCAGGACGACAAAGACGTCCTCCAGTCTGGAGAAGTCCGCCGCCGGTTCCACTATGGCTTGGCCATCGAGTTCGCGCGCGCGGAATTCTTTGATTACCCCGAGCGGTATGCCCGCGGGAAAGACCGCGCCGCTCACCCCGGCCGTGAACACTTTCATGCCGGGTTGGAGGTTGGCGTCGCGGTTGAGAAAGTTGAGGACCAGTTCGGGCGGGGAATTTCCCACCACGCGTTGGCCGCTGACAACACCCTGTTCGTTGGTTCCCTCGACGCGGGCGGCCACTTGGCAATTCTCGTCGGTGAGGAGCAGGATGATGGAAATATCTTTGGACACCGTTGTGGTACGACCGACCAAGCCCTCGGCCGTCAGAACCGGTTGCGCGGCCTCGACACCTTGCCTGAATCCGCGGTTGATTTTGACCGTATTCCACCAGCTTGAAGCATCACGGCCGATGATTTGCGCGGGCAGGAGCTTGAAGGCGGAGCGTTCGCGGTAATCAAGGGCCGCGCGCAGACGTTTGTTTTCATTTTCAAGGTTGCCGGACAACTGGCTGGAGGCGCGTAGTTCGTTGTTTTGGGCGGACAACACGGCATTCTCTTCCTCGAGCTGGTCGAGCGATTTAAGACCTTTTTGCAATTTTTCCACCCGGCCGCTGATGGCCGAGCCGGCCTGCAAGGCGGGGCCGGAGATATGCAGGTAGCCGCTCTGCCATGAACGCATGCGCTCGGACGAAAAACTGAGGAAAACCACTGCGGTGAAGACCGCCACGCCGAGCAGGATAAAGTGCAGCTTGTTCATGGTTACGGGACCATCGTTCCGGCCGTGCCGGTTGGAGGCGGGATCAATTGACGTTGTGCTGGCTGCTGCGGACGTTGTTCTGCGCTATACTGCGCAGTACCTCAATCTCGCTCAGCACACGACCGGTTCCCTCGGCCACGGCGCTCAAGGGATCGTCGGCGATGTGCACCGGCAACCCCGTCTCGTCACGCAGCAGTTGATCCAGGCCACGCAGGAGCGCACCTCCGCCGGCCAGCACCATGCCGCGGTCCACCAGGTCGGAGGAGAGTTCGGGTGGGCAGCGTTCGAGGGTGGTGCGGACGGCATCGACAATGCTGTTGAGCGGTTCGGCCAGTGCCTCGCGCACTTCTTGCGAAGTGAGGGTGACAGTCTTGGGTAGCCCGGCCACGAGGTCGCGGCCTTTGACTTCCATCGAGTTTTCCTTTGGTAGCTTGATGGCGGAGCCCAGCTTGATTTTAATGTCCTCGGCGGTGCGCTCGCCGATGGCCAGGTTGAAGTTGCGTTTGAGGTATTGGACGATGGCCTCGTCGAGTTCGTCGCCGGCCACGCGCACACTGCGGCTGAAGACGATACCTGCGAGGGAAATAAGGGCGACTTCGGTTGTTCCGCCGCCGATGTCGATGATCATGTTGCCGGCGGCCTCCTGAATGGGGAGCCCGACGCCGATAGCCGCGGCCATCGGTTCTTCAATGAGATAAACTTCGCGCGCCCCGGCGTGCGTGGCGGAATCTTTGACCGCGCGCTTTTCCACTTCCGTGATCCCGGACGGGACGGCGATGACCACCCGGGGACGCACCATGCGGCGACCGCCGTGCGCTTTGCTGATCAGATGGGCCAGCATAGCCTCGGTAATTTCGAAGTCGGCGATGACACCGTCTTTGAGCGGACGGATGGCGACGATGTTGCCGGGCGTGCGGCCGAGCATGCGTTTGGCCTCATTGCCGACGGCGAGAACCTTGTTCGTGCCGGCCTGCACGGCGACCACGGAGGGTTCGCGCAACACAATGCCTTGATCGCGCACATAGACCAAGGTGTTGGCCGTTCCAAGATCGATCCCGATGTCACTCGAGAATAGGCCGAAAAACTTTCTGAACATGTGGAGTGGGGCCGAGACTGGTGATTGCTAACCCTTTACTAAAGAAAAGAAATAAACCTGCCACGCCCCATGGGGCAAGGAAATTGCAACCCCGGTGGCCTGAGGTTACTTTAAGGAACGGAGTCGGTCGCCGCGGGACGCTCCGCGATTTGCTGGATTGCCCGGGCCAAGTCCGGTGGCACCATAAGAATCTCTTCCCTCCCGGTGACTCGGGCAGGACGGTTTTCCGCGCCCACCACCCCAAGTTCGACCCCGGCAATGGGGTGGCGTCCGGCCGCCTCCTCCGCAGAATTTTCCGAAAGCCAGGCCGAAAAAAGCAGGCGCTGGGCGGGTGGTTCGAGGCCGGCATCTTGGGCCGTCAGTCCCGGCTGAAATGAGAGGGCGCGTGTGTTGTTGAAAAGTTCGATCAAGCCGACGATTTCCTCGTTGGTCACCGCCGTGCCGCGTTCGGGATCGATCCAAACCTCACCTTGGCGCCGGAGTTCGAGCCCATGGCCGCCACTTTCCAGCGCAATCCGGTCGACCGCGTCGGGCTCGACGTATCCCAGCGACCGGTCGCGCAGCGCTTCGGGCGAAACCTCGAAAAGCAGGTCCGCCCCCCGGCCGACCTCAAGCAGTCCCCCGCGCGGGGCAAATCGTGCTGTCAGGGTTTCCGCCGCCGGGTCAGCCCCGCGGATTACCTCCAAATTGAGCGATTCACCGCCGCCCATGGGGGTCAGACTGATGGATGCGGTCTGCCCGGGGAGCTGGGCAGCCTCGGGTGCCGGTGCTTCGAATCTCACCACGGGCAAACCGAGCAACGCGTCCAAAAAAGAGCGCACGGCTTGCGGATCGGCTGGAGCGTTGACCGGCTTCTCGATGAACCAGAGTCCCCGATCGCGCCGCACCGTCATTTCTCCGTCGGCCCGGCGCACCGTGAATTTCTCGATATCGTCCGGCGTGGAGTGGGTGAGGCGCGGATCGCGGAATTTCGCAACGGGGAGGGTGGCCAGCCCCACAACCGTATCGGGCACCCGCAGGATCTCGGATTTTCCGCCGACCCGGGCGAATATTTCGTCCGGCAGGGACGTGTTCGCGCCGAACTCGATGCGGAGCGGTTGCGCGCCCCGCAGGTCGAGGCGCAAGCGGGGCGCGGCCAGCCCTGCCTCGGCCACAGCCGTCGGCTCGGGCCAAGCCCGGCGGTCGCGCACGGTGAGGAAACGAAGCGCGGTGAGCAGGCGATCGACCTCTTCGGGCGCGGCGCGGTCTTCCACCGGGGCCACGATCAACCAAGCGGTGTCGGTGCGCCGGAAGCTGACCGTCTCCGTGCCGCGAACAATATCGATTTCGGTGATTTCGTCCGGTTCGAAAACTGTTGCGTAGCGCCGCCGTTCGTCAGCCTCGCGCGTGGCTGGTGCCGTTTGGCGGAGGTAATAAAGGCCGCCGACCGCAAGCAAGGTGGCGAGGAGCAGGGCAATGGTCGCGCGGGGGTTCATCGTTCAGTGCCTTCGACGCCACCACACGATAATTCCAGCCAAGGCGGCCGCTGCCGGAATCAAGACCAGCGTGTAGAGCGCGATGCGTCCGGTCTCCAAATCGGTGAGGTTCAAACTGAAGGCGCGCACCGTTTTCGGCGCGATGCCCGTGAGGTGCCCGCGGTCGAGCATCCAGTTGAGCGCGTTGAGGCCAAAATCGAGGTTTGGTTCGGTTACGACGCCGTCGGAGACAAATTCGCTGTTGCCCACCACGACAAGCCGCGCGGAGCCCACATCGACTTTTTCGTCGGCCACGCCGCCGCGTTCGGCCATCGCCGCGACAATCAGCGGGGCGGCCGTGTCGGCTCCCGCGTCGAAGGCCACGCCTTTGCTTTCGTCGGTCACATGGTCCTTCTCCCCCCAGAACGGCTCTCCCGCCGTGATGAGCGGTTCGACCAGCGTTCCCTCTGTCTTCGCGTTCAATTCGAGCGAACAAGTTGCGCCCGGCAGCATGGCTTCGGCGCCATAAAGGCGGCGGGTCACGCGGCTCACCGCCGAGAACGTCCCGACCACGTCACGGACGATGGCGGTGACGAAGCCGAGTTCCACGGTGCGGAGCACGCGGTCGTCGAGCGGGGTGATTCCGGCCGACGCGAGGAACTCCCGGAGCAAAGGAGTTTCCGCCGCGGGGTCGAGCAGCACCATGATGCGTCCGTCCCTTGTCCAGTAGTCGCCCAACAACTGAGCGCTGGCCGGCGGTAAATCGTAGCGCGGGCCGACGATGAGAATCCCCGCTGCGTCTTCCGGCACCCCGCCCGTCACCCCGAGGTTGAGCGGGGCGACGCGCACGCCTTGCCGTGCGATGTATTCCTGCAGGAGTGAGAGCGTGGAACCTCCACCGACGCGCGGTTCACCCTGGCCTTGCAGGAAGTAAACGGTGCGCTGGGTTTCCTCGCCCAACTCGATCAATGCGCTGGTCAAAGCCTGCTCTCCTTTGAAAGCGACCACGCGCGGCGGGTCCCCACTCAGCTGCGGGATAAAATCATACTCCGCCATGTCGACCGCGCTGATTTGCTTGGTCTTGCCTCCGCTTTCCACCACGACAAGATTTTCTTCCGGTCCGAATTCGAAACGCGCCTGCAGTTCCCTCGCCCGCCCCAGATTGCGCATTGGATCGATGTATTCCACGGTCAATTTGTCGCCTGCCGTGAACTGGTATTCCTTGAGCAGATTCATCACGTCGCCGTAGATCTCGAAACCGGGTGCCGCCGTGGTCGGGGAAAAAAATACGTACACCGTGACCGGGGCCGGCAGTTGCCCGAGCAGGCCGATCGTCTGCTCGCCGAGACGGTATTTTTGGGCCGGCGACCAGTCGCTGCGCAGGTAATAGTGGAAACCCGCGTAATTCACCGCGCCAAGCAGCACGCAAGCCAGCACGATCTGGAAGGCGACTCCGAAACGGATGCCGGCCCGCCGGCGGGACGATTCTTGCGGAGCGGCCATCTCAGTTGCGCCAGCGGCGGGATTGGAAAACGTGGAAGGTGAGGAAGAGAACGAAGACGGTCAGCGACAGGTAGAAAACGACCGGCCGCGAATCGAAAAACCCGCGCGAAGCCTCGCTCATATGCTCGAGGGCGGAAAAATAAGCGGTTAATTCCCGCAAGGCCGGCGTCACATTGAGCAGGAAAAAATTCAACAGCCCGGTGAAGAAAAACAAGGTGATCACCGTGAATGACATGATGGCCGCCACGATCTGGTTGCGCGTCAGGGCGGAAGCGAGGCAACCGACCGCCAGATAAAACATTCCGATGAGCAACAACATGACGTAGGCACCGAGAAACGGTCCGGCCGCACCCGCCGCTTCGAGGCGCGTCACCCGGGTGAAGACGGCGAAATAAAGCAGGCTCGGCAGCCACAGCACGATGTAAAAGAAGAGCGCCCCGCCATACTTAGCCAGCACCACTTGGCTGTCCCGCACCGGGGCGGTCATCAGCGGCTCGATAGTGCCCATTTTGTATTCCTCGGAAAACAAACGCATGGTGATCAGTGGGAAAATCAGCACGAATCCGAACCAGAAGAATACTGTGTTGAAAAATGCCTCGACCACGGTCACCTCGCTCGGCCCGCGATTCAGCGCCGCGACCCCGGCATAAAAATTAAACCCGGTGAGCAGGAGGAAAAAGAACATGACGACCCATGCCACCGGAGAGAGGAAATAAGCGCGTATTTCGCGGTTAAGCAGGGTGAAAAAGTTCATCGCAGTTCCTCCGATTGGGTGATTTCGGCGAAGACCCGCTCGAGATTCACTTGTTCGCGTCCGAGTTCGCGCAAGGCCCAACCGCGGGTTGCGGCCAACCGCGCCACAGATTCGCGCGGGTCGTGCTCCGCATCGGTCCGCAGCACGCAGCCCTGCCAACCATCCGGCATTGCCTCGACCTCCGCTTTGCGCACGCCAGGCAGCGCGGCAAGGGCTTTCTCCAGATCACCAGCCTCCGCGTGGATTTCGGCGCGGATGCCCCCCGCCGTGCGGACCCGACCCGCCAACGCCTCGGGGGTATCGGAGGCCGCGATGCGTCCGCGGTCGATGATCAGCACGCGACTACAGGTCATTTCCACTTCCGAGAGGATGTGCGTGGAGAGCAGAATGGTGTGCCGTTTGCCCAAGTCTTTGATCAGCTGGCGAACCTGCCGGATCTGGTTCGGGTCCAGACCGATGGTCGGCTCGTCGAGGATGAGAAGATCGGGATCATGGAGCAGCGCGTCGGCCAGGCCCACCCTCTGGCGGTAGCCCTTCGACAGCGCCCCGATCAGTTTTTGCTCCACATCCCGCAGGTTGCAGAGTTCTTTTACCGCATTGACCCGCTGGCGGTTGCGCCGCCCGCGCACGCCCTTGAGGGCCGCCCGGTATTCGAGGTATTCCTGCACCCGCATTTCGGGGTAAAGAGCCACATTTTCCGGCATGTAGCCGACCCGAGAGCGCACCTCGCGCGATTGGCTGGCCACGTCGAACCCGGCCACGCTTGCTCTCCCGCTCGTGGCGGACAGATAGCACGACAGGATCCGCATCGTCGTGCTCTTCCCTGCCCCGTTGGGACCGAGAAAGCCGACGATTTCACCCTTTTCGACCGTGAAATTCAGGTCATTCACTGCCGTGATACCGGCATATTTCTTGGTCAGTCCTTCAACCTTGATCATGACGCTCGGGCCTGTTCCCGACTGCGGGGTCAGGACCGAACGATCATATATGGCGCGGTTCGGAGGCGGTGGCAAGCTGGCGTGCCGCCTGCCGGCCAACATTAAAAATTATGTGCAGACCATCGTCTCTGTGTTGCAAGCAGGGCCGGTTCGGGTGATTCTCCCCGCTCGACGCATCCATGAGCCAATCATTGTCGGGTAACTGGAACTCCGAACTGCTCGAAGAAAATTACGAGCGCTGGAAAAAAGACAACGAATCGGTCACTCCGCAATGGAACGCCTTTTTCGAGGGCTTCGAGCTTGGGTTGACCCAATCGGAAGAACTGGCGGAAGGGGCCCGTGCCGCCGTGCCGGAAGATGTCGCCCTGGAACGACGGGCCGATTCGTTGGCCTACTCCTACCGCACCCTCGGCCATACCATCGCGCGTCTCGACCCGCTCACTCCCGTACCGCCGGAGAATCCGCTTCTCTCCCTCAAAACTATTGGTTTCACCGAGAGCGATCTCGAGCGCACTGTTTCCTCGAAATATTTCCGCGACGGGCAACCGATGTTGCTCCGCGAGATGCTCGCCGAGTTGCGCGCCATTTACAGCGATACGATCGGCGCCGAGTTCATGCACATCCAGGACCCGCGCCTGCGCAACTGGATCCGCGAGCGGGTCGAAAACCGCGGCGACCATCACCGGAAGGATGCCGGTCTGCACCGCGCCATCCTGCGCCAGCTTTACGAGGCCGAAACCTTCGAACACTTCCTTCACACGCGGTATGTCGGGCAAAAACGCTTTTCCCTCGAGGGCGCCGAGTCGCTCCTCGTCATTCTCGATACCGTGCTGCAGCGCTGCGCAGCGGTCGGTATCGAAGAAATCGTCATGGGCATGGCCCACCGCGGCCGGCTCAACGTTCTGGCCAATTTCCTGAGCAAGCCCCTCGAACTCATTTTCAACGAGTTCTCGGAAAATTTCATCCCCGAGGTGGTCGGCGGTAATGGCGACGTGAAATACCACCTTGGCTACCTCGCTGAACGCATCAGCCAAACCGGCTACGCCGTCGGGGTGCGTCTCGCTGCCAACCCGAGCCACCTCGAGGCAGTCGATCCCGTGGTCGAAGGCATGGCCCGCGCCCGCCAGCGTATTCTCGGTGACAGCGAAAAACGCCAGAAAGTCCTCCCGCTGCTTATCCATGGCGATGCCGCCTTCGCCGGGCAGGGCATCGTGGCCGAGGTCTTCAACATGTCGCAACTTCCCGGCTACAAGACCGGCGGTACGCTGCACATCATCGTCAACAACCAGATCGGTTTCACGACGCTCCCGGCCGACGCGCGCTCCAGCCTCTACGCCACGGACGTGGCCAAAATGATCGAAGCCCCGATTTTTCACGTCAATGGCGAGGACCCGTTGGCTGTCGCCTTGGTCTCCGAAATCGCGCTCGATTTTCGCCAGCAATTCGGGCGCGATGTGGTCATCGATCTTTTCTGCTACCGCCGCCACGGCCACAACGAGGGCGACGAGCCCACCTTCACCCAGCCCCATCTTTACAACTCCATCCAGAAACACCCACTGGCCAGCGAGATCTTCGTCCACGAACTTGCCAACCTCGGCACGGTGACACGGGAGGATGCCGAAGTGATCAAACAACAAGCGGCGGCCGACCTCGAGGAAGCCTTCGACATTGTCAAAAAATCCGAAAGTGAGCGCCAGGAAGGCGGACGCTTTGCCGGTTCCACCGCCGTGTTCCAGCCACCTTACTCCTACCAACCGGTCCGCACCGCGATCAGGCCGGAACTGCTCCGTGAAGTGGTCGAGGGGCTCTGCCGTGTGCCGGACGGTTTTCACATCCTGCCCAAAGTGCGCCGCATGCTTATCGACCGCCGGCTGGAAATCCTGCGCGATGGCGGACCCTATGACTGGGCGTTTTCCGAGGCGCTTGCCTTCGGCTCGCTCCTCGTCGAGGGCACGCCCGTGCGCTTGTCCGGACAAGACAGCCGTCGCGGCACCTTCAGCCAGCGGCATTCGACTTTTTATGACGCCGAGCAGCGCATCGACCATGTGCCGCTCAACCACCTGAAGGAAGGCCAGGCTCGCTTCTGCGTTTACAACAGCTTGCTCAGCGAAGCGGCCGTCCTCGGCTTCGACTACGGTTATTCGACAGACTACCCGGAAATGCTCTGCATGTGGGAAGCCCAGTTCGGCGATTTTGTCAACGGAGCGCAGGTCATCATCGATCAGTTCATCGCCTCGGCTGAATCGAAGTGGCAACGCCCCAGCTCACTTGTCCTCCTCCTGCCGCACGGCTACGAGGGACAAGGTCCCGAGCACTCCAGTGCGCGGCTCGAGCGGTTTTTGCAGTTGTGTGCGGACAACAACATGCAGGTCTGCAACCTTACCACTCCCGCGCAATATTTCCATGCCCTGCGGCGCCAGATTCACCGGGACTACCGCAAGCCGCTTGTCATCATGACGCCGAAGAGCCTGCTTCGTCATCCGCTTGTCGTCTCGCGCGAAGAAGACTTCACCGAGGGCCGCTTCTTTGCCATCCTAGCTGATCCCCTGCCGGAGGACCGGTCAAAGGTCACCCGTCTCGTTCTTTCCTCCGGCAAAGTTTATTACGACCTGAAAATTGAGCAGGAAAAGCGCGGGGCGCACGATACCACCCTCTTGCGCGTCGAGCAGCTCTACCCGCTGCACACCGAAAAACTCAAACGCATCTTCAGCAGTTGTCCGAACCTCAAGCGTATCGTCTGGTGCCAAGAGGAACCGCAGAACATGGGCGCGTGGTCCTACATGGCGATGAAGCTGCGTGAACTTTTCGGCTGCAATGTCCACTATGCCGGCCGCCCGGAAAGCCCGAGTTCCGCCGTCGGTGCACTGGCTATCCACCGCCTGCAGCAAGCGGAACTCGTCAGCCGGGCCTTCGAAGTATAAGCTCACCACTTCATGAGCGCCGAAATCAAAGTTCCTGCTGTCGGGGAATCGATCTCTTCCGGGATCATCTCCCTTTGGCACCGCCAAGACGGCGATTATGTGCGCGCCGGGGACGCCCTCTTCACCCTGGATACGGACAAAGTTTCGACCGAAGTTGCCGCCCAGGCTGCCGGTCTTGTCCGGATCAAAGTTTCCGCCGACCAAGAAGTGAAAATCGGTGAAGTGGTCGGCCTGCTCGAAGACGCTCCCGAGCCCGCCGCCGCCCCGACGGCTTCCACCCCGGTCACGGCCCGGGCCGTTTCCGTTGCCACACCTGTTGCCCCGGCGGCTCCGGCGCCCGTCACACCCGTCGCACTTGAACCTCAGGAACGCGGCGTCACACGGAAAAAACTTTCCCCGCTCCGCAAAAAAATCTCTACCCAACTGGTCGCCGCCCAGCGCAATGCCGCCATCCTCACCACTTTCAATGAGTGCGACATGGCCGCGGTGATGAAGCTGCGGGCCGATCTCCAGGAAAGTTTCCAGGCCAAATACGGCATCAAACTCGGCTTCATGTCCTTCTTCATCAAAGCGGTGGTCGAAGCGCTCAAGTCCGAGCCGCAGCTCAACTCACGCCTCGACGGCGACGAGCTGGTGCGGAACCACTTTTATGACATCGGGGTGGCTGTCGGTACCGAACGCGGGCTTATTGTCCCGGTCATCCGCGATGCCGACCGCAAAACTTTTCCCGAACTGGAAAACGACCTCGCTTACTACGCCAAAAAAGCTCGTGAGGGCGCCATCACGATCGAAGACCTGCAGGGCGGTGTTTTCACCATCTCGAACGGTGGTGTCTACGGGTCCCTCCTCAGCACTCCCATCCTCAATCCCCCGCAAAGCGGTATCCTTGGCATGCACAAGATCCAGGAACGCCCCGTGGCGATCAATGGCCAGGTCGTCATCCGGCCCATGATGTACCTCGCGCTGAGCTACGACCACCGCGTGGTCGACGGCCGCGAAGCGGTGACTTTTCTCCTCCGGGTCAAAGAAGCGATGGAAAACCCGGTTCGGCTCTTTCTCGGAGACGCCAAATGAACCGCCCGGCCGCCGGCCTGCTCTGCATTATTTTTGCGACCGCACCGGTCGCGGGGCAGCAGGACACGACCCCTCCGGCCAATGACCCGCTGCTTCTGCAACGCCGCGTGGCCACGGTGCTGCGCCAGTCGACCAAATACTACGAGGCGGGCGATTACCAGGCGGCGCTTGATCGCCTCGCCACTTTACAAGGCGCCTCCGGGCAAGACCTCAGCGTTTTAAACCTCCGCGGTGCCATTCTGACTAAGCTTGAACGTTACGACGAGGCCCGCGATCTCTTCACGGCGATCCTGACCACGGATCCGAATTACTCTCCCGCCGCTTTCAACCTCGGTCATGTCAAGTTTGTTGCCGGCGACTATGAAGGAGCCCTGCAGATTTTCCAGAAGATCCCCCGCCAATACCCCAGCAATGCTCTGGCCAATTTTCGGGTCCTTCTTTGTCTCCAAGCGCTAGGACGCGATAATGAAGCCGAAAAAATCGCCAATGGTCTGATCCCTGCCGGCAGTACCCCTGCGTGGTACTACGCCCAGGCCATGATCGCCCGCAAAGCCGGCGACGAAGCCACCGCGCGAAAACACCTCGGGGTGGCCAGGGCGATTTACCAGGAAGACGGCTGCAAGTTTTTCGACGAGACTATCGAGACGGTCAAATTCTGACCCGTGGGCGGCCGGCCATTTGCCGTAAGGCAGAGGCGGAAATTTTATCGCCGGACCGGTGGGTGAGTGCCCCCCCAAGCCCATCTTCCCACTGACCGAGGTCGAAATTCCTATAAATCCTTCATTTGTTATTGAAAGATTCGAAGGACTTGCTTAAGCATCCTCTCGTCATGCCCGTCCTCGCTGAAGCCTCGCGGCCCAAGCCATCCAGTCTCTCGGATCTCGAAGTCGAGTCGATCGAGATGTTTATTAATTTCCTTCGCCTGCTCGGCTGGCCCAAGTCCGTCGGTGAAATCTACGGTCTTCTTTTTGTTTCCGCCGGGCCGCTGGCCATGGGCGAGATCATGGCCCGCACCGGCATGAGCTTGGGCGCGGCGAGCCAGGGACTGAAGCTCCTCCGCGAATTCGGTGCGGTCCGCACGGTTTATCTGCCCGGCGCGCGCAAGGACCACTATGTGGCCAGCGGCGAATTGAGCCGCTTCGCCACGTCCTACATTGAAGAGGAACTTCTCCCCCGCATGCGCACCGCGCAAGAGCGCATCAAACGCATGGAGAAAATGATGCAATCCCTACCCGAATCCGGCGGCCAACTCCCCGCCGAACGCATCGACCGCCTCAAATACTGGTTGGACAAAGGCCAGAAAGTCGTGCCTTGGCTGGTGAAATTTCTGAAACTTTAACCCCAAGTCGCTTTGCCGCCCGACTCGGCGAAATGCGAAACCGAATGTCGGAACCCCACATCTTGAAACCCGCCCGGTCCGAAGCCGAAAGCTTCCCGACCAAGGGCGGCAGCTTGTTGGCAAAAAACAGCACGCTGGCCACAATATCCGTCGAGCGATGGTAATTGGCATTACAGGAAGCACAGGTTTCATCGGGCAGGCCGTTTTGCGCGCAGTGCCTTGGCCGGATTCGGCACGCCTGCGTTGTCTGGTTCGAGATAGATCACCGCGCAGCGGGCTACCGCCCGCGGAGTGGATGCAAGGTGATTTGATGAACGAGGCGGATTGTGAGGAGTTCGTCGATGGTTTGGATGTTGTCTTGCATCTGGCACAATCGAACTCTCCGGCCACATCCGATCGGCATTGGCCGAGTGATTTTACCGCAAATATAGCTCCCAGCCTGAATCTGCTCGAAGCTCTTCGCCGCCGCCAAGGGCGCGTCCAGTGCCATCTGATTTTTGCCAGCAGTGGAGGAGCGGTCTACGGCCGGCTCGGTGCCGGGCGTGGAGCTTTCTGCGAGGAAGACCAATGCAACCCGCTCAGTCCGTACGGTATTCAAAAACTTATGATCGAGCATTATTTGCAAACCGCATGCGACCAAGGTTGGCTGCGGGCGACTGTGCTGCGCATCGGCAATGCATACGGTTCGCTTCTCGCCATGGAGCGCCGGCAGGGCTTTATCGGTGTGGCCATGGCGCGGTTGATCTCCGGCAAGCCCGTGCGTATTTTCGGCCCGGTCGGGACGGTAAGGGATTATGTGCACGTCGATGACGTGGCTCGAGCTTTCGCAGCAGTTTTGGCGGCGGATGATCGGTGGGGCAAGGAAGCCAACTGGAGGATCTTCAACATCGGCTCGGGAGTTGGCCACTCCGTGTCGGATATTATTGACCTCATGGGCCAAGTCATGGATTGCAAAGTGGCAACCGAATCCTGTGACTTTGGCGCAGCGCCCATTTCTTCCGTTCCCGCCGTGATCCTCGACAGCAGCAAAGCGGCTGGAGAAATCGGATGGGAACCGCGGGTGAAATTGCGCGAGGGGATTGCCGAGATGTATAACGCCGGCAAGATCGAGTCCTTAACAGAAGCGCCAACCAAGGCCCCCCTTCGATGAACCGGCAAGAAATGCGGCGCATTTACACGCCCGAGCCCCTGCTGCGACATCCTGTCGCTATGATGCGGGAGATCGCCGATGATATGTGGGCCGGGCGCGAGTTGGCTTGGCGCTTGTTTCTGCGCGATCTGCGCGCCGGATATCGCCAAACGTTGTTGGGCTATGTGTGGGCCTTTCTTCCGCCGTTGGTCTCCGCGGCCACGTTTATTTTTCTCCAATCTCAGGGCATCACGCGCATTGAGGTGGTTGGTATCTCCTACGCGGCCTTTGCACTCATGGGCACGTTGCTATGGCAGATTTTTGTCGATGCGTTGACCAGCCCGTCTGCTTCGTTTGGAGCCGCTAAGGCCATGCTGGTGAAGATCAACTTTCCCCGGGAAGCGGTGCTCGTGGGCGGTCTCTACATGGTGATTTTCAATGCATTGATCCGGATGGTTCTCATCGCTGCCGTGATGATCCTATGGAATATTCCCGTTGGTCCCACGTTGGCGTTTTTGCCCGTGGCCTTGTTTGGATTGTTAGCCGCCGGTTTCGCTCTCGGCCTTTTCATCACACCGATTTCAGCGCTTTACGGCGACGCTGCTCGAGCGATTCCGATTGTCGCGGGTTTCTGGATGCTGCTCACGCCCGTGGTATATCCACCGCAAATGGGCGGTATTGCTGGTTGGTTGGCCACGTGGAATCCGGTCTCGCCGCTTATCGTTACCGCAAGGGAGTGTCTCACCGGCCAGACGCTGACCATGCTGGGACCGTTTTTCGTCGTCACTGCTGCTTCATTGTTGCTGATCCTAGTCGGTCTCATCGGGTTTCGCATTGCCATGCCGCATTTGATTGAGCGGATGGGCGGCTGAGCAAAGCTCAGCGGTGGCAGTTAGAAGTAAAAAAGCCGCGCGCAAGCAAGACGGCTCTGAAGCAAAAAAGGAAACTTCATGCA
>JAQBWH010000001.1 GCA_027624625.1 Verrucomicrobiota bacterium
GGAGCTGAGGCCATGAGCATGGCCCGCTCCGGGGCGATCAGTGCCGGACGCACCACGTCCCAAACAGAGACGGTTACGGTCACCGACTATAAGAGCGGTAAAGAAATCGTCGTGGTTGAAGAAGACGAGAAATGGTGGTCGTTCAACGCTTCCACTGGTTGGGACAGCCTTTACATGTTCCGTGGTGTCAACGTCCTCGGCAACGGAAACGGTCTCTACTGGCTCGGTGCCGATGTTGGGATCAGCCCGTGGGAGAACGGAACCTTCGTGGCCGGTGTCTGGTATGGCGTCGGATCTTATTACAACGGTGCCAACACCCAAGCGCGCTATGGCGAGCTGGATGTCTTTGCCGAGTACACGCACACCTTCGGGAACCTCGCCCTGACCGCGGGATGGATTTATTATTGGTATCCCACGACCTCGCAGGCGCAGAACGAGATCTTTTTCGGTGCTGCCTATGACATCGCGCTCGGTCCGGTCACGATCACGCCAAACACGACCTACTACTACAACGTTGGTCCCGAGCTCGGAACTTCCGGTGGTATTGTCAATGGCGGTTCTTCCTACTGGATCCTCGGCTTGGACGTGAATGTGCCGGTTGCCTATGACGGCGCCGTGGCCCTTGAGCCTTACACGCAATTAGGCGTCAACTTCGGCTTCAACAACAACAATTTCGGCGCCACCCGCTTCAACGGCGGCAACAACTGGCAAACCGGGGTTGCTCTGCCCATCCAGTTCACCAGCTGGTTCGGCATCTCGCCCTACATCGCCTATTCCTACCAGTGGCAGCAGCTCGCTGCTGGTGCTGGCACTGGCACCGGTGCCACCGCCGTCAACACCTTCTGGGGCGGCGTCAGCGCCAACTTCTCCTTCTAAGTTAGTTTGCGTTAACTTAATCCACCAAACCCCTCCGGCTCCGGTCGGAGGGGTTTTTGCTTTCTGGATTCCCCCGGCGGCCCGGGTATCTTGATGCTCAGCCATGGAAATCCTCCAACTTCTCGGTGTCGCGGTCGGCCTGGCCACCTTGTCCGGGCTGAACCTTTACCTCACCGTCTTTCTCACCGGTCTGGCCGTCCGCTTTGATTGGATTTCCCTGGCCGCGGAATACCAGCGGCTGGAAGTGCTCGGCGATCCTTGGGTCTTGGCCGCATCCGGACTGCTTTTTGCCGTGGAGTTCACCGCGGACAAAATTCCCTGGGTCGACTCCGCCTGGGATGCGGTGCACACCGCGATTCGTCCGGTGGGCGCTGCCCTGCTCGCCGTGATGGTGCTGGGCGACGGCAATCCGGTTTTCAATGTGGTGGTTGGACTTCTCGCCGCGTGGCTCGGTTTCACCACGCACGCGCTCAAGTCGACCGTCCGCCTGCAGGCCAATGCCTCACCCGAGCCGATTTCCAATCTCGTGCTCAGCGTGGCCGAGGACACTACGGTGGTGCTCGGCCTGGGCCTCATTTTCACTTACCCGATTGTCGCTTTGGCCATCGCGGTCATCGCGCTGGCCGCCATCTGGTATTTCGTGCCGCGCATGCTGCGTTCCACCTGGGTCAAACTCTGGCTTTGCGGACGCAAGTTACGCCTCTCTCCGGTCGACGAGGAGGTGGTCGAGATGCCCGACGACTTGCCCTCGGCCACCCGCGCCGCGGTCACCGGCCATGCCGGGGCGGAATGGAAGGTCGCATGGTCCGTGCCCTGTATCAGCGGCTCCGGCCCGGGTTACCCGCCCAACCGGTTCGGTTGGCTTGTCTCGGCGGACGGTCCGGCCCAGATGCTTTACTTTGTTCCCCGCCACTCGAACCGGCCCCGCGCGTTGCATCCCGGTTCCCCTGTTGCCCGGCTCGAGCAGAAATTTTTGGCCGATGTTCTCGTTCTCGAGTGGCCCGGGGGCGAACAGGCGCGCTTTCTATTCGACCGCGGGTCGCGTTCGCTGGCCCGGCTGGTTTTCTCCAAATTCACCGGACCCCGATGATGACCTCACCCCGCAGTGTCGAAGAACTGGCCCAAGCCTTGGTCCGCATTCCCAGCGTCAATCCCGACGGCGACCCCGGAACCGACCGCACGGGCGAGCAGGCCTGCGCGGAATACCTCGCTGGTTTTCTCCGCGAACTCGGCGCCGAGACGGCTCTTCACGAGGTGCATCCGGGGCGGCCGAATATCGTGGCGCGTTTTCCCTCCGCTGCGGGCAAGCCGCGCCTGCTTTTCGCCCCGCACACCGACACGGTGAGCGTGGCGGGCATGAGCATTGCTCCCTTTGGCGGGGAAATCCGCGAAGGAAAACTTTACGGCCGCGGGGCGAGCGATACCAAAGGTCCGATGGCCTCGATGCTTTGGGCGCTGCGCGAGTGCCGCGAAATCCTCCCGAAGCTGACCCACGAAATTTGGTTTGCCGGGTTGATGGGCGAGGAGGCCGGGCAGGATGGCGCCAAGGCTCTGGCCGAGCGCGAGCGGTTTGCTTTTGTTATTGTCGGTGAACCGACCGATCTCGAGGTCGTCTTCAAGCACAAGGTCGACGTGACCGCCCGGATCACCGCCACCGGCCGAGCCGCGCACAGCTCGTGTCCGGAGCGGGGCGAGAACGCCATCACCAAGCTGGCGGCCGGCCTGCTTGCTTTGGCCAAAGCTCTGACTTCCTATTTTGAAACGGTTGCCGACCCCGTGCTCGGGCATCCCACCTTCAGCATCGGGACGATCCGTGGAGGCACGAAGTCTAACATCGTGCCCGACCACGCCGAGGCGGTCATCGATCTGCGTTTGCTGCCCTCCCAGTGGAAAAACGGGGAGGCGCGCCATCTTTTCGAGATCATGCGCCAAGCCTGCCCGGGGCTTCAGGTGGAGCAAATCTCGGGCTCCGAAGCGCTGGACACCGATCCGGCGCACCCCCTGGTGGCCAAGCTGGTCGAAATCGGCGGTCGTCCGGCCGGTGCGGCGTGGTTCTGCGACGCCGCCATTTTCTCGGTCCAAGGTATCCCCGCGGTGGCGGTTGGTCCCGGCTCGATCGCCCAAGCCCACACCGAGAACGAATTCATCGAGGTGGCGGCCCTCGAAAAGGGCGTCGCCTACTTCAAAAAGTTTCTCCACAAACTTCGCCTAAGTTAGGCTTCACAAGTTTTCCCTCAACGCTCATCCCTCAAGCCGCAACTTTCCATGCCGACCGCCATCACCCCGACCCGCGCCGACAATTTTCCCGAGTGGTATCAGCAGGTGATCAAAGCTGCCGACTTGGCCGAAAATTCCGACGTCCGCGGCTGCATGATCATCAAGCCGTGGGGCTGGGGGATCTGGGAAAATATGCAACGCCAACTCGACGCGATGTTCAAGGCGACGGGTCACGTCAACGCCTACTTTCCCCTCTTCATCCCGCTCAGCTTCCTCGAGAAAGAGGCCAAGCACGTGGAAGGATTTGCCAAGGAGTGCGCGGTGGTCACCCATCACCGGTTGGAGGAAAAAGACGGCAAGCTCGTTCCGGCCGGCGAATTGACCGAACCACTCATCGTTCGTCCGACCTCCGAGACGATCATCGGTGCGGCTTATGCCCGCTGGGTGCAAAGTTATCGCGACCTCCCCTTGCTGATCAATCAATGGGCCAATGTGGTTCGCTGGGAAATGCGTCCGCGCCTTTTTCTGCGCACCGCGGAATTTCTTTGGCAGGAGGGACACACGGCGCACGAGACAAATGAGGAAGCGGTGGTTGAGACGGAGACAATGCTCGGGGTTTACGAAAAATTCGCCCGCGAGCATCTGGCTATTCCGGTCTTTACCGGCGAGAAGTCGGAGAGCGAACGCTTTCCCGGCGCGGTCAGCACGCTTTGCATCGAGGCCATGGTCCAAGACCGCAAGGCGATCCAGGCCGGCACGTCGCATTTTCTCGGGCAAAATTTCTCCCGGGCCTCCGGGATCGAGTTCGCGGCGCGCGACGGGAGCCGTCAGTTTGCCTGGACCACAAGCTGGGGGGTGAGCACGCGGCTCATCGGCACGCTCATCATGGCGCACTCCGATGACGACGGCCTCGTCTTGCCGCCCCGCATGGCGCCTTCGCAAATTGTCATTTTGCCCATTTTGTCCAAGGAAGAGTCCCGCGGTGCCGTGTTGGAGGCCGCGGAAAAACTGGCCGCGCAACTCCGGGCGCAAAACGCGTTCGGCGAACCGGTCCGCGTCGAGATCGACCGTCGCGACGCCGGCGGTGGGGTGAAAAACTGGGAGTGGATCAAAAAGGGTGTGCCCCTGCGGGTCGAGATCGGGCCGCGCGATTTGGAAAAAGGCAGTGTGGCGGTCAGTCGCCGTGACCGCGGACCGAAAGAAAAGGAATTTCCAGCGATGGCTGAATTCGCGGCGGAAGTCGGGGCCACGCTGGAGGCGATGCAGGCGGCGTTGCTCCAGCGCGCGACGGTGTTCCGTGACGAGCACACCCGGATCATTGATTCGGCGGAGGAATTCCGCGCCTTTTTCACGCCGGCCAAGGCCGAACAGCCGGAAATCCATGGCGGTTTTGCGCTGACCCACTGGGACGGGACGCGCGAGACGGAGGAAAAAATCAAAGATGAACTCAAGGTGACGATCCGCTGCATCCCTCGCGACGGGGCAGCGGAGCCGGGAGTGTGTCCTTTCAGCGGGAAACCGAGTGCGCGCCGCGTGGTCTTCGCCAAGGCGTATTGAGCGAGTTTGCCTGGCAAAGGTCGAACATCTTATGGCGCGGAAATTCATTGGTCGGGCCAGCCGTTCCTACCGCTGGCTGATCAGGTTGATCGTCCTAACCGCATTTTTTGCGGTGACGCCTTTCGACGTCTCTGCCCAATTCCCGTTCAGCGCGCTGCGCTTTCTCAAGCCCGACGGCCGGATCAGTCCGGCCCTTGTCACCGAGTGTTCCGGGTTGGTTCACAGCCTGCGATACAGCGGGGTGTTTTGGGCCCACGGGGATGGCGGCAGCGGTGCCTTCATCGTCCCGGTCACGGCTAACGGCAAGTTGGCCCGCGGTTGGACCGGTGCGGTGCGGATCGAGGGCTGCAAGAACAACGATTGGGAGGACATCGCCTTGGATGGTCGAGGCAATCTCATCATTGCCGACTTGGGCAATAACAGAGGACGCCGCAAACAGCTCATGTTTCATTTTCTCAACGAACCCAAGCCGGGCGCCGTCTCGGTCCGGCCGACCCGGACCTTGCGCGCCCACTATGCAGACCAGAAGGGCGATTCCCCGGATTACGATTGCGAGGCGGTTTTCTCCGCTGGAGGCCGGATCTACAACCTGACCAAACACCGCAGCGATACCCGCACGCGCCTTTACCGGCTCGAGGGTGAATCCACCACGCGCTCCAATCCGCTGCGGTTGGTCGGCTCGTTTGACATCGGCGGAATGGTCACGTCGGCGGATGCCTCGCCCGACGGCAAGCTGGTCGCGGTTCTTACCTACACCGCCCTATGGGTTTTCTCCTACGACCGCGCCTCGGGCAGTATTTTTACCCAAAGCGAGAGCATCCGCCGGACCCCGATTTTCGCTTGGCAGGCCGAGGCGGTGGCCTGGGAGGGCAATGATGCGCTGGTTATGGCCAACGAGAGCGGTCAGCTTTTCCGCATCGCTTTATCCTCGCTCCAAGAGGTCCGCTGACCCGCGGCCCTTGCTTCCCGCGTTGCCCCGAGAGTCGCCATCGGGCATAACATCCTGATGACAGACCCGCGTTACGAACGGCTGGCCGAAGTTTTGACCAAGCATTCCACCGCCCTCCAGCCCGGAGACAAGGTGCTCATCGATGTCTCCGACATTCCCGATGCCATGGTCATTGCCCTGATCCGCGCGGTGCGCAAAGCCAAGGCCCTCCCCTTCACCCAACTCCAGCACAGCCGCGTCTCACGCGAAATGGCCATCGGGGCAACGGGCCCGCAGATCGGTCTTGCGGCCGAGGTTGAAATGGCGCGGATGAAAAAGATGGACGTTTATATCGCGATTCGCGGCAGCGACAACGCGACGGAAATGAGCGACGTGCCGGCGGACAAACTCAAGATGATCGCCGCGACGATGCGTCCGGTCATGAATCACCGGATCAACAAGACCCGCTGGGTCGTGTTGCGTTGGCCGTCGCCCTCCATGGCGCAGCAGGCCCAGATGAGCACGGAGGCTTTCGAGGACTACTACTTCCGGGTCTGCACGCTGGACTACGGAAAATTGCGCAAAGGCATGGAAGTGCTCAAGGCGCTGATGGACGCAACCGACAAGGTGCAGATCAAGGGGCCCGACACCGACCTGCAGTTCAGCATCAAGGATATCGGTTCGGTCATTTGCGGCGGCGACCGCAATATTCCCGACGGGGAAGTTTTCACCGCGCCGGTCAAGCGCAGCGTCGAAGGCAAGGTCCGCTTCAATGTTCCGACCATCTATCACGGCACCGCCTTCGAGGATATCGCCCTCGAATTCAAACAGGGCCGGATCACCAATGGCATGGCCGGCCGCAACACGTCCAAACTGAATGCCATTCTTGATGCCGATGCCGGCGCCCGTTTCATCGGTGAGTTTTCGCTCGGGTTCAATCCGCACATCCTTCATCCCATCCGCGACATTCTCTTCGACGAGAAGATCGCCGGGTCCTTCCACTTCACTCCGGGCCAAGCTTACGAGGTCGGCGGCAACGGCAACCGCAGCCAGGTTCATTGGGACATGGTCTGCATCCAGCGCGTCGACTACGGCGGCGGGGAAGTGTGGTTTGACCGCAAACTGATCCGCAAAGACGGCATCTTTGTCCCGCCGGAGCTGAAATCACTCAATCCGGAGCGCGCCAAGTAGGTTCAACGGCAGTTTACCCGGCCGGTCTCTGGGTTCCGAAGGGATTGGAAATGAACCATTGCGCGGTCAGTGCTGGCGGAGAATCCTGGCCAGCTCCGCGATGCCTTCGGGATTTTCGTGGGCGCCGTGGCCGGAGGGGACGATTTTTTCGGAGCGCGCCTCGTTAAGGTGGGAACTCCAGTAAGGCACGACGCCGTCGGAACTGTTCGGCGCATCGCCCTGGCCGCGGTCGCCGATGATGGAATGGTAGGGCACGGTGGGTTTCATCGGAAGATTGAGGATGGCGGCCAGGAGTGGTGACCTGGCCCGGAGGAAGACGATGCTGTTGGCGGGGGCGACAAACAGTTCGCGCAGTTCTTGGCGCAGGGCCTGGCGGATGGTGATCATATCGCGCTGGGCAATGGTGAAGGGAAGGCGCACGAGGCGGGCGAAAAATTCGGCGAAGGGATTCACCGCCAAATCGCTCCCGCGGTGCGGAGTGGCGAAGAAAACCACCCGGCCCACATCGTTGCGCGGGCCGAAGTTGATGATCCTGAGCAAGCGCTCCCTGGTCTGTGGAGTGAGGTCGAGCTTTTCCGGCGGCGTATTCATGAACTGCTGCCAGAGATGCTTCCCACCGGTGCGGATTTGCAGCCCGGAGACTAGTCCGCCCATGCTGTGTCCGACCATCACCATACGGTCGAGGTTCGGGTTGGCCCGGCGCGGATCGAGTGTGGTCCGGAAGCGGTCCATCTCCTCGCGCAACTTCGCGGCCGTGGCCCACACGGGCAGACCGGTCGGATAAAGGAAAAACCAGAACTGATAGCGCTCGCGGATCTTTTCGTCGGCCATCAACTCGTTGACCGCCGGCACCCAGGTTTCCGGACGCGACATGAGACCGTGGACGAAGACCACGGGGATTTTTCCGGGATCGTAGGGGGAAAATTGGAAGAGACCGGCCTGGTCCATGGTCAAGTCGGTGCGGATGAGAGAGCGGACATCCATGCTACGGTTGCGGCCCTTGGAGAGCATGTAGGCGAGCGGGGCGGTGAAATCAGCCGCGAGTTTGGTGCGGCGTCCGTTCATAACCACATCGTCGTCCTTGCTCGTGCGGTAGAAAACGAGCTGCGGTTGCCCGCGGTCAGAACGCAAGACGGCGGTGACAGCTTCGGTGATTCCGGCCTGCGGAGTGATCCCCGGTTGTCCGCTCAGGTGCGGCGAGGACGGCACATAGCGCACCACGTAGGGCGCGCCCGCGCCATCTTGGGTGGTGCGAACACGAAGCCTTTCGATACGCAAAGCGGAGGCCGGAACGAGTTCGTCCGCGCCGCGCGGGTCCATGGTGCGGTCCGACGTGCCGGCCACGCTCAGGGTCTTGCCGTTCCGTAAGGCAAGCGGCGCGAACTGGCGTGCCTGCAGCGCGGAAATCAGGGTCTCGGTCGCCGTTTGATTGATCTGGTGCTGCGCGCTGCCGGGCCGTGCGGTGTTGGTCAGGCGTATGGCCTCGACGAGGTCTGAAATTTTCTCCGTCTCGCCCACACCGCGCCCAACCGCCTGTTTGAGGAGTACGGCGGCGCGGTCGTCTTCGTTGCGCGCCGCCAAATTCCGCGCCTCGCCTTGCCGGGCCGATAAATTTTGCACTTGCAAGCCGACGATGGTGCAACCCGTGGAGAAGAAGACCATGGCGAGGGCAGCCAAGGCGTGGAGGGTGGCGAGAGGAGGACGGGCAAACATGGCAAAGTGAAACTATTGGGATAGGCGTTGATGGAAAGCCTGCCCTATGCTTCCGGTGCTTGGGTGAAGAGCGTGCGCCAGTGTGCCAGGCGTTCGCCGATGCGCTTTTCTTCGCCGCGGTCGGAGGGCTCGTAGAAGACGCGGCCCTCGGGCAGGTAGGCCTGCGGGACGTAGGCGTCGGGGAAGTCGTGGGAGTATTGGTAGGATGGGCCAGGATCGGTCTCACCGGCGGTTTTGGGGTGCTTGTCGCGCAGATGCTCGGGGACGGCGAGGGTGCGGCCTTTTTGCAGGTCGGATTGCGCGGCGAGAAGTCCGGCGTAGGCTGTGTTGCTCTTCGGCGCGGTGGCCAGATAAACGGTGGCGTGGGCCAACGGGATCTGCGCCTCGGGCAAGCCGAGGAATTCGCAGGCCTGCTGGGCGGCGACGGCGAGGAGCAGCCCTCGGGAGTCGGCCAGACCGATGTCCTCGCTGGCGGCAATGACGAGGCGCCGGGCGATGAAGCGGATGTCTTCCCCGGCATGGAGCATTTTGGCCAACCAATAGAGGGCGGCGTTGGGATCGCTCCCGCGGATGCTCTTGATGAAGGCGCTGATCGTATCGTAGTGCGCATCATCCTTGGCATCGTAGACCACGGCTTTGCGTTGGATGCTTTCCTCGATGACGGCGCGGGTCAGGCGGATGGCGCCATCCGCCGAAGGTTCGGTGGTCAGCGCGGCCAACTCGAGGGCGTTGAGGCAGCGGCGGGCGTCGCCGTCGCAGATCTCGGCCAGATGCGCGGCGGCCTCTTCATCAAGGCTGATCTTCCGGGCGCCCAGACCGCGTTCCGCATCGGTCAAAGCACGGTCCAGGAGCGCGCGCAGATTTGCCGACGAGAGCGGACGAAGCTCGAAGACGAGCGAGCGGGAGACAAGCGGGCTGTTGACGTAGAAAAATGGATTCATCGTCGTCGCCCCGATCAGTCGCACCGTGCCGCGCTCCACGTCGGGGAGGAGGACATCCTGTTGGGCTTTGTTGAAGCGGTGGATTTCGTCGATGAAGAGCACGGTGCGGGTGCCGTCGCGGGCCAGGCGCAGGGCGGCGGCGGCCATGACCTTGCGCATTTCGGCCACCGTGCTCTCCACCCCGCTGAGGCGCTCGAAGCGGGCCTCGGTGGTGCGGGCGATGATCTCGGCCAGGCTGGTCTTGCCCGTGCCGGGCGGACCGTAGAGGACGACGGACGAAAACCGATCGGCCTCGATGGCGCGGCGGAGGAGTTTGCCGGGCCCGAGGATGTGTTCCTGCCCGGCGTATTCGTCCAGGGACCTCGGCCGCATCCGCTCGGCCAGCGGGGCGTGGGTCGCCGCGGTTGAGGTCGCCTCGGCGGCGAAAAGGTCGTCGGAGGCCATAATCAGACTAATTTAGCTTGGACCCGCGGCGGGGCGAGGCGGATATTGCCTGACTATGGCGGACTTGGGGCAACAGATTGAGCAACTCGGTCAACAGGCGCGTGCGGCGGCGCGGGTCTTGGCCTTGTCTTCGAAGGATCAAAAAAATGCGGCGCTCATGGCCATGGCCGATGCCTTGGAGGCTTCCGGGGAGGATATCCTCGCCGCCAACGGCCGGGATCTCGCGGCGGCACCGGGCTATGGTCTCAATGCCGCGGCGGTGGATCGTCTCAAGCTGGATGCCGCGCGCGTCCGGGCCATGGCGGAAGGCGTGCGCCAGGTGGCGTCCCTGCCCGATCCGTGCGGGGAAATCATCCGCGAATGGACGCGTCCGAACGGGATAACCATCACCAAGATCCGGGTGCCGATCGGGGTGGTCGGGATTATTTACGAGTCGCGTCCGAACGTGACGGCCGACGCGGCGGTGCTTTGTTTGAAGTCCGGCAATGCGTGCATCCTGCGCGGCGGCAAGGAGGCGATCCATTCGAATACGGCGATCGCGCGGGCCCTTTCCGCGGGGGCGGCCAAGGCGGGTTTGCCGGCGGAGGTGATTCAATTGGTGCCTTTCACCGACCGCGAGGGGGTGCGGTTGTTGGCCCAGATGGACCGCTACCTTGACGTCATCGTCCCGCGGGGCGGGCACGCCTTGATCGAGGCGGTGGTCGAACATGCCCGCATGCCGGTGATCAAGCACTACCACGGGGTGTGCCATGTCTACGTGGACAAGGATGCCGACCTGGCCATGGCCGAGCGCATTGCGGTCAATGCCAAGTGCCAGCGTCCGGGGGTGTGCAATGCCTTGGAGACCTTGCTTGTGCACCGTGAGGTGGCGGAAAAATTCTTACCGGCGGCGGCTGCGGCGCTGCGCGAAAAGGGCGTCGAGTTGCGGGGGGATCACCGGACGTGTGAAGTGCTCGGTGCGGGGACCAAAGCGGCGACCGAAGAGGATTGGACGACGGAATACCTCGATCTGATCCTGAGCATCCGCGTGGTGGATTCACTCGAGGCGGCGATCGACCACATCGAGTATTACGGTTCGCATCATAGCGATTCCATCGTGACGACCGATGAGGCGGCGGCGCAGAAATTTCTGGCCGCGGTCGATTCGGCGACGGTCTTTTGGAATGTGTCCACGCGTTTCAGCGACGGCGGGGAATTCGGCTTTGGCGCGGAAATTGGGATCAGCACGGACAAATTGCACGCGCGTGGGCCGATGGGGTTGGAGGAATTGACGACCTACAAGTATCTCGTGACCGGCGACGGGCAGGTGCGGGGTTGAGCGATGGGGAAAACGGTGCAGGTTTTTTACGAGGGCCGCGTTCAGGGCGTGGGCTTTCGTTACACCACGCGGCGAGTCGCGGCGGGGTATGATGTGGCCGGGTATGTGCGGAATCTGCCGGACGGGCGGGTTGAATTGGTCGCTTCGGGAGATGACGAGGAGGTGGATGGATTCTTGCAGGGGGTCCGGGAGAGTGAGTTGGCGGGGCATGTGGCCGCGGAAGAAGTAGGCCCGATCGGAAAGCCGGCGGGATTACGTGGCTTTGAAATTCGCTTTTAGGGAACCGCGGCCGACAGCCAAGCGGAAGGAAATCCCGGTCCTTCAGCTGAAAATCGAGGTTGGGAAAGCGGGCGTGATTGGGTTATGGATGACAGGGATGAGTGCCGCACCGGTTGAAATCGAACACCTGACCAAGGTTTTCAAGGTTCCCATGCGCCGGGAGCGTGTCGTGGCGGTGCGGGATCTTTCGATCAAGGTCGAACCCGGAGAGGTTTACGGATTGCTTGGACCGAACGGCTCGGGGAAGAGCACGACGCTGAAGATTTTGCTCGGGCTGGTTTCGCCGACGCGGGGGAAGACCAAAGTTTTCGGCGAGGACAGTGCTTGGGTGCGCAGCCGGAAGGACGTGGGGTTTGTCCCGGAAAACCCCTATTTTTACAAATTCCTCAGCGGGGCGGAGACTGTGCGGTTTTTCGGGAAGTTGAGCGGGATGGGCGGTGCGGTTTTGGAAGCGCGGGTCAAGGAGTTGCTCGAATTGGTCGGCCTGACCGAAGCCGCGGATCGTCGGGTCGGTGCCTATTCAAAGGGGATGCTGCAACGCATCGGCCTGGCTCAAGCCCTGGTCCAAGATCCGGGTTTGCTGGTGCTCGATGAGCCGACGGCCGGAGTCGATCCGGTCGGGTCGCGCGAAATCCGCGATTTGATTTTGGAACTCAAGGCCCGCGGCAAGACCATCTTGCTTTGTTCGCATCTTCTCTCCCAAGTGCAGGAGATTTGCGACCGGGTGGGGATTCTGGCCCGCGGTCAGTTGGTGCGCGAAGGGCGGGTGGAAGATCTCCTCGCAGTGCGCGACCGCACGGAAGTCGTCCTGGAGCAGGTTTCGCCGGAAAAGTTGTCCGCGCTGCAAGAAGCCGCGGAAAAGCTCGGGCTGAAGATTGTCTCAAGCGGACGGCCGCAGACCACACTGGAGAATTTGTTTCTCGAGGCGATTGAGCCGGGGCAGTCGGCGGATGCGGGATCGGGGAAAAATTAAGGAGAGGGCGGAGGCTGGTGTTTGGGACTGGAGGAGAGGCAAGGCGCGACCAGTGACTACTTGCGGGCGGCTTGGACGATTTTGGCGAAGCTGCGAGGGTCGAGGCTGGCGCCGCCGACCAGGGCGCCGTCGATGTCGGGTTGATGGAGCAGTTCTTTGGCGTTGTCCGGTTTCACGCTCCCGCCGTATTGGATGCGGACTTTGGCCGCGGTGGCGGGGTCGAATATTTCCGACAGGGTCTTGCGGATAAAAGCATGAGCTTCCTGGGCTTGTTCGGGCGTGGCAGTGCGGCCGGTGCCGATGGCCCAGACGGGTTCATAAGCAATGACCGTGTCGAGCATTTGTTCGGCGTCGAGACCGGCCAGGCTGCCTTTTAGTTGCTTGGCCAGAACTTCGTGATGGCGGTCGGCATCCCGTTCCTCGAGGGTTTCACCGACGCAAAGAATGGGGCGCAGACTGGCCGCGAGGGCGGCTTTGACCTTTTTGTTCACCAACTCGTCGCTCTCGCCGAAGATGATGCGGCGTTCGCTGTGTCCGAGGACGACATAACGGGTGAAAAACTCACGGAGCATGCCGGCGCTGATTTCGCCGGTGAAGGCGCCGGACGGTTCGTGGCACATGTTTTGTGCGCCGAGCGTGATGCCGGGAAGTTCGGAGATGATCTCGGAGAGACGGGGGAGAGCGGTGAAGGATGGAACGATAACAATTTCCGCGCCGTCGAAATTTTTCAACTCCAGCTTGAGATCTTCCATGAACGAGGCTCCGTCGGCGGAGGTCATGTTCATCTTCCAATTCGCAGCAATGATCTTTTTACGCATAAAGGAGAGGACTCTGCCGTTGTCCGTGCCTCCTGACAAGCGTGCTTGCGGTCAGGGTCGGGGCAAAAGAGGTTCGATCGCACGGAGGGCCGGCCAGAAAAGGGGATGGCGGCTGATGCGGCTCAATTCGGAAAGGAGGATGTCGGATGTCTTGACGCGCTCGGCAGGCAGCATCTGGGCCAGCGGTCTTTGGTTTGGGGCGGTGAGCGTGCCAAGATAATAGTCTCCGCCGGTCTCGCGCCGCACCGAGGCGGTGGCGTCGCCGAGTCCGATTTCGATCGAAGCCACGCAGGCCTTGGCCTCTTGGCTCGCGTCGAGCCGGACGGTCACCGTGCCGCCATCGCGCCGGCGGAAGACAGGTGAATGGTTGCCGTGGTCCAAGCTCCAGCCGAGGCGACTGGCGAGCCAGCCGACGAGTTGCAGGGCAGTGAGTCGGTGGCCGGAGGCGTGGACAATATCGACCCGATCAATGCGGTCGATGCGGTCGAGGGCGGCGGGCAGGTCGAAGATCTGGGCCACGGCATAGCGCAAATGAAAAAGACGGGTCCAGTTGAGATCGGCGAAAGCGGCACGGGTGCGGCCGACGGACTGGATTTCGCGGAGGATACGGAATTGGGCCGCGGGGTCGGACCACGAGTTGCTGTCCACGATGAGGCGATCGACCCAGCGCCATAATTGGGAGTCGGGTTCCGGGTGAAGGTCGCCTTGCCACCAAAGATAAAGCGGCAGATCGGTGTCCAGATGGGAGAAGACAATGCTGGGCAGGCGAGCCGCAGCAAGGCCGTCGAGTTGGAAGGTGATTTGCTCCGAGCAGATTTCTTTTTTTCCCGTCTCGCGCCGGTGGCAATGCGCGGTGATCCAAGCGCGCACGGCGGACTTCTGCGCCTCCGGCTGCGCCTGGACGAGGACCGCACGGAAAGCGTGGTCGGCGGCAATCTCGGAGAGCAAAGGCGTGTTGGCCGCAATGGCCTCGGGGGACTCGCTGTAGATGACGAGATTGACCAGCGAGGCGCGGACCTTGCCCGCGTCGGACTGCTTCCAAAGCAGGCCGAGTTGGCGGTCGATGTCACCGACTTCGACGGAAAGACCGGGGGATACTGTCATAGACGGCGCCAGACGGCGTGGTCCTGCGAGAGTAGCTCGTCCGCCTGGCGCGGACCCCAGGAGCCGGCGGGATAGAAGTCGAGGCGCGGCGCGGAACTGTCCTTCCAGGCCTCGCGGATGTGGTCGATGAAGGTCCAGGCATGTTCCACTTCATCCCGTCGGGCGAAGAGGGTGGCATCGCCGCTCATGGCGTCAAGGAGGAGGCGTTCGTAAGCCTCGGGGGTGGCTTTGCCGAAGGAGGTGCCGTAGTGGAAATCCATTTTCACCGGTTCGAGCTGGAGCATCGTCCCGGGCATTTTAGCGGCCATGCGGAAGGAAATGCCTTCGTCGGGTTGGATGCGGATGACGAGAACATTGGGGTCCTGCAATTTACTTTCGCGGTTGAAGAGCACCGGCGGGGTGCCGCGGAATTGGATGGCGATTTCGGTCCCCGATTTCGGAAGACGTTTACCCACCCGCATAAAAAATGGCACTCCTGCCCAGCGCCAATTGTCGATGTGCAGACGGAGGGCAACGTAGGTTTCGGTCATGGATTCCGGCGCGACGCCGGGCTCGTGGCGGTAGCCGGGAACTTCGTGGCCGTTGATGAATCCTTCGGTGTATTGGGCACGGACAACATTCTCCGCGACAGCGGCACCGGTCAGCGGGCGGAGGGCCTGCATGACTTTGACCTTCTCGTTGCGCACGGCATCCGCACCGAGGTCGATGGGCGGTTCCATGGCGGTGAGGCAGAGGAGTTGCAGGAGGTGATTTTGCACCATGTCGCGCAGGGCGCCGGAGTGCTCGTAGTAACCGGCCCGTGACTCGACCCCGAGCGGTTCGCTCGCCGTGATCTGCACGTTGTCGACGTAGCGGCGGTTCCAAAGGGCCTCGAAGACGGTGTTGGCAAAGCGCAGGACCATGATGTTTTGCGCGGTTTCCTTGCCGAGGTAATGGTCGATACGGAAGGTGTCGCACTCGGGAAAAGCGGAGCTCACGGCGTCATTGAGGCGCTGTGCGCTGGGAAGGTCGGTGCCGAATGGTTTCTCCACGATGATCCGGGACCAGGCGCCGGGTTTGGCCTGGTTCAGTCCGCTCGCGCTCAGGTTTTCCAGGATGATGTCGAACTCGGTGGGCGAAGACGCAAGGTAGTAAAGGCGGTTGCCGCGGGTGCCGAGACGTTGGTCGATCGCATTGAGTTCGTCTCGGAGCGTGGTGTAGCCCTCCGTTTGGTCGAAGCTGCTCCGGTGGTAGAAAATATCGGCCGCAAAACGGGTCCAAAGCTCATCGTTGAGCGGTCGGCGTGAATACTTACGTGCCGCTTCGCCGAGTTCTTCGCGGAAGCTCTCGCTGGTTTTTTCGCGGCGGGCAAAGCAAACCACAGCGAACGAAGAAGGCAGGTTGCCGTCAGCCGCCAAATTGTAGAGCGCGGGGATAAGTTTGCGCCGGGTCAGGTCGCCGGTCGCGCCGAAGATAACAATGATACACGGATCCGGCACCGGGCGGTTGACCAGGTGGAAACGAAGCGGGTTGTCGGAGGCGGCTTCTGGCATGACAAAAAATCAGGCCACCGCGCGCTCGAGCGAGCGGGCCAAGGTGATGGCGGAGGTGGAGCGGTTGAGAATGTAGAGATGCACTCCGGGCGATCCGTGGCGGAGGAGTTCGCGGATCTGGTGGTAAGCCCAGGTCACGCCGACCGCTTCGGCGGCTTGTGGGTTGTCGTCGACCACTTGTAGTTGTTCGACCAAGGCGGTAGGCAACGACGAGCCGCACATCGGACCGAAGCGCTGCACTTGGGCCAGGGAAAGCGGGGGAAGTAACCCGGGGAGCACAGGCAGGTCGATGCCCTGGGCGCGGCAGGCTTTGAGGAATTCGAAATATTTCTCGTTGTCGAAGAAAAGCTGCGTGGTGAGAAAGGAAGCTCCGGCGTCCGCTTTGATTTTCAAATGGCGCAGATCTGCTTCCATCGAGGCGGCCTCGGGATGTTTTTCGGGGTAGGCTCCGGCCCCAAGGCAAATGTCGGGAAAATTTCCGCGGATCAGGGCAATAAGGTCGCTGGCGTAGCGGAGGCCGTCCGGACAAGGCACAAAGGCGGTTTCTCCCTTGGGCGGATCGCCGCGCAAGGCCATGATGTTGCGGATGCCATCCGCATGGTATCCGGCCACGATGTCGAGGAGTTCGGCTTGGGTCGACCCGACGCAGGTGAGGTGAGGCATGACGAGCCAACCGAAGTCGTCGCGCAGCATTTTGGCGTATTTGAAGGTGCGCTCGCGGGTCGTTCCGCCGGCGCCGTAAGTGATGGAAACAAAGTCCGGACGGTAGGGGCGCAGGGCTTCGGCTGTGCGGAGAAGTTGTTCGCCACCTTCTTCGTTCTTGGGCGGAAAAAATTCCACGGAGAGAAGCGGGCGGTTCTCCGCGATGAGGTCGGTGATGGGCCGGTCGGGTTCCATAGGCGAAGTAGACAAATAGTGCTCCGCCGGTCGCTCCACCCCAAGGAAAAATGCTTTGCCAAGGCGCAGAGGTGGGTCGGATGCTATGGGGATGGGTCATCAATCACAGCCGGACGGCAACAGCCACGGACCTTCACTCGCCGTGCTTTTGCTCTGCGCGTTGGTCCTGGCCGGCGGCTACGGGGTGGCGCTTCTGCGGGGGTTGAAGCCCGGGCAGGAAGTGCGCGTGGTCATCATGGCGCCACCGGAACCTGCGCCCGGGTTGGTGACAGAACCGAAATGAGTGCCGCGGTCGAGACGACTGATCTGGGGCGTAATTTCGGTCCGCGCACCGCGCTTTCCGGGGTGACTTTGTCCATCTGCGCGGGGGAAATGTTCGGCTTGCTCGGACCCAACGGCAGCGGCAAGACAACCTTGTTCCGCATCCTTTCCACTTTGCTCGCTCCGGGGGCAGGCACGGCGCGGGTGGGCGGTTGCGACGTGGTGGGGGAAGCGATGGCGGTGCGCCATCAGATCGGGGTCGTTTTCCAATCCCCTGCGCTCGACCCGCAGTTGACCGTGGAGGAAAATCTCCGCTGGGCCGGAAATCTTTACGGGTTGCGCGGAGGTGATCTTGCTGTCCGCGCGCGTGCGGCGGCGGAGGCGCTCGGCATATCCGACCGCTGGGCGGACCCGGTGCAGACTTTGTCCGGTGGTCTGCAGCGCCGGGTGGAAATTGCCAAATGCCTCCTGCCGCGTCCGCGTGTGCTCCTTCTCGACGAGCCTTCGACCGGCCTCGACCCCGCGGCCCGCGAGGGATTACGGGTAACTTTGGAGAGGGTGCGGCGCGAGGCGGAGGTCACCGTGGTGATAACAACCCATTTGCTTGAGGAAGCGGAGCGCTGCGACCGGGTGGCCATCTTGCACCGCGGGCGACTTGTTGCGTGCGGAACTCCGGCGGAATTGCGCGGGCGGTCGGGCACGGATGTGGCTGTGGTGTCGGGCCGGGAACCCGAGGCGCTGGCCGCTCGGGTGCGGGAAATTTTCGGCTGGCCCTTGTTGGTGCGCGGGGAGCGTCTGCGGGTGGAGGTTCCGGCTGGAGGCGAGGCGGCCGGGCGTTTGGTCAGCACGCTGGGAGCCGCGGCCGATACCGTAACGGTGGGTCGTCCCACTTTGGAGGATGTCTTTCTTGATCTGACCGGGGAGCATTTGTGCGGCGGGGAGGAAAGATGAGCGGGAAGCGCGGTTTGTTTTTTCTCCCGACCCTCGCTTTGTGGCAACGCGAGATGACGCGTTTCGTGCGCCAGCGCAACCGGATCATCGGCGCGCTAGCCACCCCGCTGGTTTTCTGGCTGCTCATCGGATCCGGCCTGGGGGAAAGTTTCCGCGGGGCCGAGGTCGAGGGCGGATTCATGCGTTACTTCTTTCCCGGCACGGTGGTGCTCATCCTTCTTTTCACCGCGATCTTTTCCACCGTCTCGGTCATCGAGGACCGTCGCGACGGTTTCTTGCAGGGTGTGCTGGTCGCGCCGGTCTCCCGTGCCTCGATCGTCTCCGGCAAATGTCTCGGTGGCATGACCCTCGCGGCCGCGCAGGCTGCTTTGTTTTGTCTGGCGGCCCCGTGGGCGGGTTTGCCGCTCGATGGTGCGGTGGTCATGCGCCTGCTCGTTGTCCTCTTGCTCGGAGGTTTCGCGCTGACCGCTTTGGGTTTTGTTATCGCCTGGCCGCTCGAATCGACGCAGGGCTTCCACGTCATGATGAATTTGGTGCTCATTCCGCTCTGGTTGCTTTCGGGAGCCTTTTTTCCGGCGCGGGCCGGCACGTGGACGGAGTGGGCGGCAGCATTGAATCCGCTGGCCTATATCACGGCGGGTGTGCGGCGGGCGTTCTATGGCGACGGCGCCGATCTTGGCTTGGTGCCATCATTCGGCGCGGCCATGGCGGTGACCTTGCTTTTTGCCGCGGTCATGTTCGTGTTTGCCCTGCGTGTGGTGAGGCGCGGAGGACCGGAGTCGCGATGAGGCCGGTGGCCAAGGCAACGGTCTTGCAGGCGGTGGTCGCCTTGGTGGTGGTCGGCGCTTTGATTTACCTCGCGCGTTCGGCTCCATTTCTCGGCGCGGTGGAGGAAACCGAAGATGTGGTGCGGCGTTGGGGGACGATGAGTATCGTCATCTACCCCTTGCTGGTCATGGCCGCGACGGTGCTTTTCCTGCCCGGGGGCATTTTGAGTTTGGGCGGCGGGTTTTTCTTCGGACTGTGGTGGGGAACTCTGCTCGTCCTGGCCGGGAACTTGCTCGGTGCGGCCGTGGCATTTTTCGTCGGGGACAAGCTGGGGCGAAAATTCGTGCGCAAACGTATCTTGCGCGACCCGCGTTGGGCGGCACTGGATGGAGCGATCGGCAAGCACGGGCCGCGCATTATTTTTTACAGCCAATTGAACCCGCTCTTTCCCACGAGTTTGTTCAACTATCTTTACGGCATCACCAAGGTGCCTTTCTGGGAGTGTCTCAAGTGGGTCGCGCTCGGGCGATTGCCGGGTATTTTTCTTTATTGTTACCTCGGTACGCTGGGGCAATTGGGAATCCGTATATTGCGCGGAGAATCCGAACCGGGACCCGTGGAATATGCACTCTGGGGCGGGGGTTTGCTCCTCACCGTCGGAGTGGCCACCTTGCTCGGACATACCGCGACGAGGGTGATCGAGGAGTACCGTCGGCTGGCCCCGGTGCCGGAGGAAGAGAAAGACGTCGATTGAGGGGGTTGTTACGGGGTTCCTGTTGCGGTAGGTTTCGCATCCGCGTGCCTAAAATTGACATTTTTCTCCGGTTGCGTCCCTTGGTCATCACCAACCAGGCTTTCTAAATGGTTGCGTGCCATTCCAGATGGCTGCGGGTCTCAGCTGCGGTATGTTTGCTCCTGCTCGGGGCGGCTGATGGCTGGGCGGCCAGTTGGCAGGTCAAGCGTCTGGCCGGCCGGGACTATCTTCCGGTCTCGCAGTTGGCCTCGTTCTACCAAATGCGCCTCATCGTGCGTGGCGATCGCGGGGTGGTCTTGAGTTCGGGGAAACGACGCATTGAGTTCGGGAAAAATTCGCGTGAGGCGCGGATCGACGGGGTGAAGCACTGGCTTTCCTTTCCCGTGCTCTACTTCGGGGGGCAATACCACGTCTCGCGCATGGATCTGGCCAAGACCATCGATCCGTTGATCCGTCCGGAAAAAATCCCGAACCTCAAGCCGGTGCACACCGTGGTCCTTGATCCGGGGCACGGCGGACACGATCGCGGTGCCGTGAATCGCTGGGGCTCGGAAAAAAATTACAACCTCGATTTGAGCCGGCGCATCCGCGCGCACTTGCAGAAGGCGGGTTTGCGCGTGGTGATCACGCGCAGTCGCGACCAATTCATTCCCCTGGAGACGCGTCCGAGTTTGGCCAACAAGATCGGGGACGGCGCTGTTTTTGTCAGCGTGCATTTCAATGCCGCTGCGACGCGCAATTCCTTGGCCACCGGCTTCGAGGTGTTCACGCTCACTCCGCGCGGCGCACCGAACAGCCATGACAACTACCTCACGCGTCGCAGTTTTTCGGCGGAGCGGGGTCACAAGAGTGACCATGCCAGTCACGTTTTGGCCACTTCGATCCAGCATGCCAAGTTGGGGCTAGTACCGATGTTCGATCGCGGGGTGAAGCGGGCCCGTTTCGCGGTACTGCGCGGTTCGGCAGTGCCGGGGGTGCTGATCGAGGGCGGGTTTATGTCAAATCCACGCGATGCACGGCTGCTGCACACCGTGGCGTGGCGGGAGCGCCTGGCCAGGGCGGTGGCCGAAGGTATTCTGGGCTTCGTCAATCTGAGCAAGGAGGGCAGTCGTCCGAAATTATTGGCGCAATACCGGGCGGAGGCGGCGGCGGAACTTGCGGGGAGCTCTTTCGATTACCAACCACTGGCGGGAATCGGGAGTCTGGTGAAGCCAAAGTTCCCGGGTTTGTCCGGTTGGCGCTTTCTCTTGCCGGTGCCGCTCAGCGAAGAGATGCCGCCTTTCCGTCTGGAATACGAGCCGGCCGGCTGGGTGCAACTCGAGAGGTGGTCTGCGGCGGGCGAGGATGCCCGTTCGGCCGGACAACAAGAGGAAAGTTTTCTTTCCCGTCCCCGCGAATGGCCGGATCCGGCACCCGTTTGGCCGGGTCTGCGCGGCTGGCGTTCCCTTCTGCCTCCTCGCGGGGCGGAGGAAACCTTCCTGCTTTTCGCGCCGCCGGAAGGTGCGCCGGTGGATCCCGAAGCGGGCCGGGACCAAGGACCCGCCAAGAATTGGATTTTGGAAATCCTGGGCAAGGTGCTCTGAGCGCGGTCAGGATTTCTTTTTTTCTTCCTCCGCCATCTCCTGCAGGCGGCGCATTTCGATGGCTTGCAGACCGACGATGGCGGCAACGGCGGCGATGGTTTCGGGCGAGTCGGCCCGCGAGACATCGGCCGCCGGTTTGGTCAACCCGGTGAGAATTTGTCCGTAAGCACAGTGGCCGAGAATGGCGGTGAGCTTGCCGCCAATATGCCCGCTGTGGAGGTCGGGAAAAACCAGAACGTTGGCCCTTCCGGCCACCGTGCCGGCCACCGATTTGTTGCGCGCCGCTCCGGGCAGGAGGGCTGCGTCCGCCTCGAGTTCACCGTCGATTTCAATCGCGAGATGCCGCGCCTGAGCTTGCTGCCGTGCGAGAGCGGCGGCCGCGGCGACTTTTTCGGTGCCCGGGGTGACCGCGCTGCCTTTGGTCGAGAAACTGAGCATGGCGACGCGCGGTGTTTCGCCCGTGAGTTGACGGCAAAGGTGAGCAGCCTGCAGCGCGATGGTGGCCAATTGTTCGACATCCGGCTCGGGAACCACGCCGCAGTCGGCCATGACGAGCACGCCGTGGTGACCGATATCGGGCCGACCGGTGTCGGCCACGAGGCAGCTGCTGACCAGATGGTGCGGGCCCGAGGGCTTGACCACGCGGAGCAGGGGACGGAGGAGCGCGCTGGTCGGGGAATCCACGCCACCGACCACGCCGTCAGCCCGGCCGTACTGGACCATCATGGCCGCGTAGTAGTTTGGGTTGAGCAGCAGCTCCCGGGCATCGGAAAAACCGAGCTTCTTGTAGCGGTCGAGAGTCTCGAGAAAGCGGCAAAAATCCGGCAGATCGGCGGATTGTTCCGGATTGATCACACCCAAATGGTCGAAAGGGATCTTCTCGCGCCGCGCGACCTCTTCGACCACGGCACGACGCCCGAGCAGGATGGGGACACCGAGGCCCAATTCGTAAAAGTGCCGGCCGGCGGCAATGGCGCGAGGATTTTCGCCCTCGGGAAAAACGATGCGTTTGGGATGACGGCGCAACCGGCCGAAGACGGATTCAATGAATTGCATGACGTGAGCTATGCCGAAGCGTGGAGGAGTTGTCCGTGCGGCTCAAGCACAAGCGGGACGGGGTCATTCGTCCGTGCGGCAGAGGAAGGCGAAGTGTGTCATAAACATGCCTCTCCCCAGACCGCGAATTGATCGGGCGCGATGCGGTGCGGAAGGCGGGGAAGAGCCCCTTCGCGTCCCCTTTCCGACCATTGCTAAGGGGGTTTTCTCTCTTCGCAAGATAAAAGAGCATCATTAATCAGATAGGAACGGAAAGCTAGTTGGAATTTTTTTTGCGATTTTCCTCTGAAAAGCGTTGACCCAAGAGGCAGCCAAGTGGTTTAAAGTGGGTCAAAGTGGTGCAAGATGGCATCACGACCCTGAAAATGTCGAAACCTTCCCCAGCGCCGATAGTCTATGCCGGAGAATTCCGCCATGCGGTCGATGCCAAGCATCGTGTGACCATTCCGTCACGTTGGCGGGGCGATGCCGGAGGCGAATTTTTTGCCGTTCCGGATCCTGCGGGGAACTTCCTCATGATCCTGCCGCCACAAGAGTTTGATCGCGTGAAGTCGGACGTCGAAGCCAACACCTCGATCGCCCCGGCCGACCGACGCAAATTTATCCGCCGGTTTTACGCTTTGGCGCAGCTTGTTTCGGTCGACAAGCAGGGGCGTGTGCTTTTGCCCGAAGAATACTGCCGTCGCCTTGGCTTGGACGGCGAGGTCGTGCTGATCGGCAGTCACAGCCGCTTGGAAATTTGGAATTCCGCACGTTGGGCCGCCGCCACGGCCGAAGAGGACGAAGTCTTCCGCCGCGTGGCGGGGGAAGTCGGCTTGTAAAATATCCGCCCACCTCCCGCATCGAAAATAGCAAAAAATGGCAAAGAACAGCCGCAAATTTACCTTCGGTTTTTCCGCGAAAAAAGACGCGGGAGGCCGGACGGAGGGTTCGGTCTGCCTCCATCTCCGTGTCCGCACTTTTTATGAACAATTCGGCCTCCGCAAAAAGAGAGCCCCGCGCAAACCCTGACGCCACGAGCTGGCACGAGCCGGTTCTGCGCGACGAGGTCATCGCGTTGTTGCGCCCGGCTCCGGGTCGCATCTTTCTCGACGGCACGCTGGGTGGGGGTGGCCATGCCGAGGCCCTCCTTGCCGCCGGGGCGCGGGTGGTCGGCCTCGATCGTGACCGTGAGTCGCTCGAGCACGCGGCCCGGCGTCTGGCATCCTTCGGTGACCGGTTTACCACGGTGCAGGCCAACTTCGCCGATGCCCCGGAAGTTCCCGGGATTGTGGCCGCTGCGCCTTTTGACGGTGCGCTCCTCGACCTTGGCGTCTCCTCTCATCAACTCGACACGCCGGAGCGCGGCTTCAGCTTCCGTCATGATGGACCGCTCGATATGCGGATGGATTGTACGGCTGGTGAACCCGCGGCAATCCTGGTCAATTCTGCCGGCGAAGCCGAACTTGCGCGTCTTTTCCGTGAATTCGGTGAAGAGCCCCAAGCGCGGCGCGTGGCCCGGGCTATCGCAGCGGAGCGTGAACGCTTGCCGTTCACGCGCACTGGCCAGCTGGCCGCCTTGATCGAAAAAGTGCTCGGCCGGCGCGGGCGTGTGCATCCGGCGACGCGTGTTTTCCAAGCCCTTCGCATCGCGGTGAACGATGAAATCGGATCACTGCGGCGCGCCTTGGTTTCCATCCCGCCGTTGCTCAAAGCTAGCGCTCGTTTTGTCGTCATTACTTTTCACTCCCTCGAGGACCGCGCGGTGAAAACTTTCTTCCGGGCCGGAAGCGAGCAGTGGCTCGACCGCCCGGAGTGGCCCGCCCCGCGAACCAATCCCGAGTGGCGCTTCCGCGATCTGACCCGCAAACCGTTGTCCGCTGTGCCCGGCGAAACTGCTCGCAACCCGCGGTCCCGTTCGGCGCGTTTGCGCTCGGTGGAAATCCTGCCCGCGACCCAGGAGGTGGCGGCATGAGATTCGAGAGCCGTGACAATGCTCTGCCGCTTGGCCCCCTGATGCGATGGCTGGTGCTGGTTGTTTTTGTTGGTCTCCTCGGGCTTTGCTACGTGCACATGAAGCACAAGCTGAAGGTGGACGGGGACCGCTGCCGCGAACTCGAGATGGCGTTGGAGGTGCTTGACGAGAAACTGCAGGTGGCCGGCAACGAGGTCATGCGCCTGACCTCTCGCCCTGAGCTCGAGCGCCGCCGCGACGAGGGTTTTATTCGCATGATCGAGGTGCAGGACAGCCGATTGAACCGGCTGCGGGTGCAAACCACTGCGCTTGCCGCCCAGCCGGTGGTGCGGAGTGAGAGCGGGGAGGTGCTGCCATGAGTGGGGGCGCACATCGCCGTGCCGGATTTGTCTGCATCATGCTGGCCGTCCTGTTGAGCATCTATTCGGCCCGGCTTGTCCATCTGCAAGTGGGAAAACATCGTGAATACGGCGCTCTGGCCGCGGAAAAAACGGCGAAAAAGAAAGTTGTCGCCGGCGAGCGCGGCCGCATAACCGATTGCCACGGCGAGCCGCTGGCCGTAAATGTCCCCATTTATTCGGTGGTGGTCGACGGCAAGTTGCTTGCCGAGTTAAAATCCGACCGCGGGCGGCTGGCCGGCATTATTGCGCGCCATCTCGAATTACCTCTTGAAGATGTGGCGAAGCGTATCGCCCCGGACCGGGCTTACATCGTGGTTCAACGCGGGGTCGACGCGATGCGGGTGGCCAAGCTCAAGGAGGAATTGGCCGGAGAGCGACTGCGCGGCGTGATGTGCGAACCGCAACCGCGCCGCTTCTACCCCAACGAAGAGAGACTCGGGCACGTCCTCGGTTTTCTTAACCATGAAGGGCTCGGTATCCAGGGTGTCGAGATGATGATGGAACCCTACCTCCGGGGGGAGGACGGCTTCATCTACACCGAGCGCGACCGCAAGGGGAAAGAAATCGTGCCTTATCGCGGACACGAGCGTCCGGCCAAGCACGGCATGACCGTCGAGCTGACCATTGACATGGCATTGCAAGACATCGTGGAGCGCGAACTTGACGCGGCCTATGACCGGCTCAATCCCCAGATGATGACTGCGGTCTTCGTGCGACCTCGCACCGGTGAGATCCTCGCCATGGCCACGCGTCCGGCTTTCAATCTGAATCATCCGGGGCAAGCGGCAATCGAGACAACGAAAAACCGGGCCATCATCGACATGGTCGAGCCGGGCTCGACCTTCAAGATCGTGGTCATCTCCGCCGCGCTCGAACAAAAGGCAGTGACGCCGGAGAGCATGTTCCACTGCGAGAACGGAAGTTTTGCCTATGCCGGGAAAATCCTCCGGGATGTCCACCGCCACGGATCGATGAGCGTGCACGACATCATGGTCAAGTCGTCGAATATCGGCTGCGCCAAAATTGCCATGCACCTCGGGGCTGACACCTTTTACGAATACATCCGCCGTTTCGGCTTCGGCGAGCGCACCGGCCTGGGGCTACCGGGGGAGATCCCGGGTCTGGTCCGGCCGCGCCACAGTTGGACCGGCTTGTCGATCACCCGCGTGCCCATGGGACACGAGATTGCCGTGACCCCGCTGCAGATAGCCATGGCCATGTCGGTCATTGCCAATGGCGGGAACATGATGCTGCCGCAGATTGTGCGCTCGGTGCGCGACGGCGACGGCCGAGAGGTTGTCGCTTTCTCCCCTGAAATCCTCCGTCGCGTCGTCTCCGAAGATACCGCGGCCAAAGTCAGTGCATCGCTGGTCGATGTGGTCGGTGAGCGGGGCACGGCACGCCTGGCCTCCATTCCGGGTTTCACCGTGGCGGGCAAGACGGGAACCGCGCAGCGTGTGGATCCGAAGGGCGGATACGCGGCCGGTAAATATGTTGTTTCCTTTGCCGGATATTTTCCGGCCGAAAATCCCGAGGTAGCGGGCATTGTGCTGGTCGATGATGCGCGGACCCCCGGTGGACGCAATTACGGTGGCACGGTGGCTGCACCTATCTTTTCACGCATCGGCGAAGCCATGGCCCGCCAACTTGAGCTTGTTCCCAATTCGTCCGCCCCGGACACAACGATCGCCCTCGTGCCTTTCGGCAATGGTATGAACTGAAGTCGCATGCAACTGGCCAAAATCATTTCTGCCCTCCCATCCGCTCCGGTTGCGGTCAAAGGTCCGGCCGACCGCGAAATCACCTCTCTCACCCACGACTCCCGGCAGGTCATTCCGGGCTGTCTCTTTGTTGCTCTGCCCAGCGTGACGCCGGGACGCACTGGTGAGGCCGCGGGCGGAGGCGCGAACTTCATCCTCGAAGCGGTGGAGAAAGGCGCGGCGGCCGTTATCACCTCCGCCGACCTCGATGCCCCGCGTGCCACCATGATCCGGGTCGAGGATCCCCGCACCGCCCTTTCCTCCGCGGCGGCTGTCTTCTACGGACATCCTTCCCTCCAATTGCAGACTGCCGGGGTCACCGGGACGAATGGCAAGACCACGGTTTCTTTTCTCCTCAAGCACCTGCTCGACGTCGCCGAGCGTCCGTGCGGACTGATCGGTACGGTGCGTTACATGGTCGGCCCCCGCGAATTGCCCGCCGCGCGTACCACGCCTGAAGCGGATGACGTCCAGCGTCTTCTCCGCGAGATGCGCGACGTCAATTGCCGCGCGGCCGTTATGGAGACCTCGAGCCACGCCCTCGCACAGGACAGGGTGCGGAATGTCGAGTTTGACGCGGCCATTTTCACCAACCTCAGCCAAGACCATCTCGATTACCACCAGACGATGGGGGCTTATTTTGCGGCCAAGCAGCGGTTATTCGAACAACTGGCCGCGCAGCCGCACAAGCGCGGCACGGCGGTCATCAATGTCGACGATCGCTACGGCCGCCGGCTTTTTGACCTCTCTGCCCCGCGCGTCAAGACCCTCACTTACGGCCAATCGTCCGGTGCCATGTTTCGGGCCGCCGACCTGCGGACCGACCTGCAGGGCACGCAATTTTCCCTCCATGCCGGTGGCCGAAGTTTTCTCGTCCGCCTTCCGCTCTACGGCTCGTTCAATGTCTACAACGCGCTGGCCGCTCTCGCCGCAATGCACGCTCTCGGGCACGATGTGCGCAAGTCGGTCGATGCGCTCAAGGACGCCCCACAAGTTCCCGGACGGCTGGAGATGGTACCCGGGCCGAAAATTTTCCGGGTCTTCGTCGATTACGCCCATACGCCGGACGCCCTCGAAAGTGTCCTCCGCACCCTGCGGAGCCTCGAACCGGCGCGCCTCATCACCGTCTTCGGCTGCGGCGGGGATCGTGACCGGGCCAAGCGCGGACCGATGGGCCGGGTCGCCGAAGACTCCTCCGACTGGTGCATTGTCACTTCCGATAACCCGCGGGGCGAAGATCCCGAGGCCATCTGCCGCGAAATCACCTCCGCCCTGCGCGGGAAAAATCACGAGGCAATCACCGATCGGCGGGCCGCTATCCGGCGCGGCGTGGCCATGGCCGGCCCGGGCGACATCGTGCTGATTGCCGGCAAAGGTCACGAGGACTATCAGGAATTCGCGGATCGCAGGATTCCTTTTGACGATGTGGCCGAGGCCTCGTCTGCGATCCGGGGGAGGGCTGCCTGATCATGGATGCGACTGCTCTCCATGCCTTGGCCGCCGCCTGCGGTGGTATTCTCTTCTGCGGCGACGGGACCACGACAGTGGCGACGATTTGCAAGGACACCCGGACCCTGCAGTCAGGGGATCTTTATTGGGCTTTGGTCGGGGAAAAGTTCGATGGTCATGACTTTGTCGGAGCCGCTGCGGCTTCCGGGGCCGCGGGCGCGGTCGTCTCGCACCCGGTGGCCGGCCTGCCTGACACATTTCCGTTGATCCGGGTGGATGACACCCTGCACGCCCTGCAGCAACTGGCTTCTTGGCATCGCGGACGGTTGAAAGCGCGCGTGATCTGCCTGACCGGGAGCAATGGCAAAACCAGCACCAAGGATTTTGCCGCTGCGGTGGCCGCGACGCGTTTTAAAGTGAACAAAACCGAGGGCAACCTGAACAATCACATCGGCCTTCCGCTGACCATTCTTTCGGCCCACTCAACAGATGATGTCTGTGTGTGGGAAATCGGCATGAACCACGCGGGAGAGATTGAGCCGCTGGCCCGGTTGGCCGGTCCGGCCATCGCTCTGATCACCAACATCGGGGTGGCCCACATCGAGTTCCTCGGCTCGCGCCAAGCGATCGCGCAGGAGAAGGGCATGCTCGGCGAGGCGCTTCCGGCCGGCGCAGTGCTGGTTCTCCCTCTCGCGGACGACTTCACCCCGTCACTCGCCGCCCGGACCAAGGCGCGCGTCGTGCTGGCCGGAGGGCCCGATGGTTTGCACGCCGAGAACTTGCGGCCATCCGCTCAGGGCTTCGATTTCGATCTCGTTTCCGGTCGCGAACGCGTGGCCGCGCATCTGCCGGTGACTGGCGAGCACATGGTGCGCAATGCCTTGCTTGCCGTCTCGGCGGGACTCGAACTCGGACTCTCCCTGCGCGAGTGCGCCTCGGGATTGGCCGCCACCAAACTCTCCGCGCGCCGTTTGGCCTGCCTCGATATTCGTGGAGTGACCGTCCTCGACGATAGCTACAATGCAAACCCGGACTCGATGGATGCGGCGCTGCACGCCCTGCGCGGCTTGCCCGGTCCGGGACGTCGTTTTGCCGTGCTCGGGCAGATGGGCGAACTCGGAACTTATGCCGAGGAGGGTTATCGCCGGGTCGGCCGCACGGCTGCTGCCACCATGGACGTGCTCATCGCTGTCGGCTCGGAGACGGCGCCGATGGCCGAGGAAGCGGAGAGGGCAGGAACCAAGGATGTGCGGCGTGTCGGGAATACGGGCGAAGCGGCAAATCTGCTGCGCCAATTGGCCCGACCCGGCGATGCGGTGGTCATCAAAGGAAGTCGCGCCGCCCGGATGGAACGCGTCTTGGAGGATTTTTCCTGATGCTTTATTACCTCCATCTTTTGTCCGACTACGGCAAGAATCTCGACGCTGAGATTTTCAAGGCGTTCAACGTCTTCCAATACATCACGTTCCGCGCCGTGGGAGCCGGGGTCACCGCATTCGTGCTCAGTTTGATTTTCGGAAACTGGGTGATCCGACGCCTTGTTTCACTTAAGCTCGGCCAACCGATCCGCTCCCAGGAAGAAGTGCACCGCTTGCACGAATTGCACGGGAGTAAAGCGGGCACCCCGACGATGGGTGGCGTCCTTTTGCTCGGCGCCCTGCTCATTTCTGTCCTGCTCTGGGCCCGGCCGACCAATCCGCTCGTTTGGCTCGCCATTTTTTCCGTCGTTTATCTGGGAGCGTTGGGCTTCGTCGACGATTACCTGAAGGTCACCAAAAAGTCCTCGGACGGTATCAGCAGCCGTTTGAAATTCGCCCTGCAGTGCCTGCTCGCCGGGCTGATCACTGCATTTTTCGTTTGGGATCCCGCCCTCAGCCCGCATGCCTCCCAGCTCTATGTGCCGTTTTACAAAGAGCCCGTCTTCCAAAATCTGGGGATTTTCACCTTTGTCCTTTATCTTCTGGTGATCGTCGGCTCTTCCAATGCTGTCAACCTGACCGACGGACTTGATGGTCTGGCCGCTGGCTGTACGGCCACGGTGGCTTTCGGCCTCGCGGTGCTGACCTATGCCGCGGGCAACATCAAGATTGCGCAATACCTGCAAATTCCGTTTGTTCAGTTTTCCGGGGAACTGGCCGTGGTCTGTCTCGCCTTGGTCGGTGCAGCGCTCGGATTCCTCTGGTGGAATTGCCACCCGGCCCGCGTTTTCATGGGTGATACCGGATCGCTTGCCATTGGCGGTTTGCTTGGTGTGGTTGCCATCGCCGCCAAGCAGGAGTTGCTCCTCGCACTGATCGGGGGCGTCTTCGTGCTCGAAGCCGGCTCGGTCATCCTGCAGGTCGCGAGCTTCAAGACAACCGGCAAGCGCATCTTCAAGATGTCCCCCTTGCATCATCATTTCGAGCTGAGCGGCTGGAAAGAAGGCACGGTCATTGTGCGCTTCTGGATCCTCTCCGTCATTTTCGCCCTTCTCGGGCTGGCCACTTTGAAACTGCGGTGATTGCCATGGACTACACGGGAAAACATGCCGCCGTGCTCGGCCTCGGCCGGAGCGGCGAGGCGGCCGCGTGCCTCCTCCTGGCCAGTGGCGCCTCGGTCACCGTGCTCGATTCCGGGGATCCCGTCCCGCGGCGGGAAGCTGCCGGCAAACTTTCCTCGCGTGGCGCACGCGTCGTCTTGGGGAACGACGCGTTGTGCTGCGCGCAGGAATTTGACTTCGCGGTGCTGAGTCCCGGGATCAATCCCGTGGTACCGCTCGCTCGCCGGCCGGTCGTGGCCGGTATTCCTCTCTTCGGCGAAATTGAACTGGCCTTCCGCAGTTGCCTTTGTCCCGTGGTGGCGGTGACCGGCACGAACGGCAAGACAACCACGACCGGTCTGATTGCCGCGCTGCTTGATGCGGCGGGAATCAAAGCCGAAGCCTGCGGAAATATCGGACTGCCTTTCAGCGAGGTTGCCAGCCGCAGCGGTTTGCTCGGCGCGGCGGTCGTTGAAATCAGCTCTTTCCAGTTGGAGACAACGGATGTTTTTCGTCCCCGGGTGGCGGTCTGGACCAACTTCAGCGCAAACCATCTGGACCGCTACCCGGACTTGGCTTCCTACCGCGCGGCAAAGCTGCGCATTTTTGACCGCCAGAGGGCGGAAGATTTTGCCGTGGTCAATGCGCGTGCGGAGCTGCCGGCCCTGCGCGCCCGGCGCATGACTTTCAGTGCCTTGCCCGGGGTCGAGGCGGACTTCACCCTCGGCGCCGGGGACAGGATTTTTTATCGCGGGACGCCGGTCCTTGCCATGTCTGAAACCCGCTTGCGCGGGCCGCACAATGCGGAGAATCTGATGGCCGCGCTGGGTGCCGGTCTTTGCCTCGGAGCCGGAATGGAAGCGATGCTTCCCGCCGCGCGCGCTTATGTCCCCCCGCCGCACCGTGGCGAATTTGTCCGGGAGATCGACGGCGTTACCTGGATCAATGACTCGAAATCGACCAACCTTGATGCGCTCTCCCAAGCATTGCGCGGCCAGAGCGGCGGAGTGGTGCTGATTGCGGGCGGCAAAAACAAGGGCTTCGGCTTCGCGCCGGTCGCAGATCTGGTCAAAGAGCGGGTCCGGGACGCCGTGCTCATTGGTGAAATGCGCGACTCCATCGCCGGCGACTGGGCGCAGGTTACCTCCTGCCATCCGGCCGATTCCCTCGAGGAGGCGGTGGCCCAAGCGCGCGCCTTGGCCCGTCCGGGCGACACGGTCCTTTTCTCCCCGGGCACATCTTCCTTTGACATGTTCCGCAGCTACGAGGAGCGCGGGAATATTTTCAGACAACTGACCCAAATGATCCAACCAACCAACCACATATCATGAAAATCCCATTGTTCAGCAAACTGACGGCCAAGTCGCGCGGGCGCAAACTGATGCGGGCCTCGGCCCGCACCATGCGCGGGGGCGAGGAGGAGTACTACGAGGCGGAGCCCAACATGAAACTTTCCCACGCTTTCATGGTTGTGCTCATCCTGCACGTTGTCGCGGTGGGCGGTATTTACGCCTTCAACCACATCAAGGTGAACAAAAACCCCGATCTGATCGCCAACCTTTCCAGCCGGATAGCGAAGGCCACGGGGGTAGCCTCGTCGACCGTTGTTGCCGCGCCGGTCGCGCCCGCTGCCCCTGCTGCTCCCCAGCGCCAACCCGGGGATGCGGACGACCCTTTGCCCATGATCGGCTCTGACCTGCCGGTGGCAGCAACAGCGGATTCCGTCGCGACGACGAAACCACCGACTCCTCTCAAGGCCTCCGTCGCGGTGGCCCCGGCCGTGACCCAGACTTCGCCACCCAAAGCCGCCGGAGCGAACAAAGTAGCGCCGAAATCCGCCCCTGTGGCGGCAACCAGTGTGGCCGCAGCAACTACTTACAAAGTGGAAAAAGGCGACAATCCCTACAAGATTGCCAAAAAACTCGGTGTGACCTCCCCGGACTTGCTCAAGGTCAACAGCATCGAGGACCCGACCAAGCTGCAGATTGGCCAGGTCCTCAAGGTCCCGGCCAAAGCAAACTGAAAAACGGTCCATGCGCCGCCGCACGGGCTACATCCTGATCCTTTCCATGGGGAGTCTTCTCGCCATTGGCATCGTCATGCTTTTCAGCACGGGGGCTTTTGCCCATGACAGCCGGGGTGACATGCATTTTTTTGTCAAACGCCAATTGATGTGGCTGGTCATCGGCGGATCGGCATTGGTGGCTGCCGCCATGCTCGATTACCGTTTGTGGGCGCGTTGGTGGCCGTGGGTTTACGCGGCGGCCGCCGTCATGCTCATCCTCTGCTTTGTCCCCCCGGTCGGGATGAAGGTCAATGGTGCCTGGCGCTGGGTCAATCTGGGTTTCGCCAGTTTTCAGCCGAGCGAACTGGGCAAAATCGCCGTACTCTTTTTTCTCGCCTCGTGGTATGCGCGCCACGAGGAACAGGCGGCGGAATTCTGGCGCGGCTTTGTCCTGCCCCTTGCCGCCGCGGGCATCATCATGGCTCTCATCGTGGTCGAGGTGGACCTCGGGGCGACGGCGCTGATTGGTACGACGGCGCTGGCCATGGCATTCGTGGCCGGGGCCGGTTGGCGCTGGCTGCTGCCTTTGATCGGCGCCGGTGTGGCCGTGCTCTGCGTGGCCGCCTACCATATAGAGGAGCGTATGGGCCGCATCATCGCGTTTCTCGATCCGGAAAAATACAAGCTGGGCGAAGGCTTGCAGCAATGGCAAGCCCTCCTCGCTTTCGGGGCCGGGGGCGTGGACGGTCTGGGTCTGGGTAACGGACGGCAAAAAATGCTCTACCTGCCGTATGCCCACACCGATTTTATTTTTCCCATGATCGGGGAGGAACTCGGGCTGCGATTCACCCTGCTGACGGTGTTTTGTTTTCTGCTCATCCTTTTGGCCGGGGTCCTGATTGCCATGAATGCCAAAGACCGTTTCGGCATGCTTCTCGGCTTCGGCATCACCATCATCATCACGCTGCAGGCGGCCATTAACATCGGCGTAACCACCTCGCTCCTGCCGAACAAAGGCATGCCCCTGCCTTTTATCAGCTACGGTGGCAGCAATCTCGCAGTGTCGATGTTGCTCATCGGCATCCTCGTCAACATCCACCGCCAAGGACGCCGCGAACCGAAACGTCGTTCGCGCGTTGTCCCGGCCACCAGCCTGGCGGTCCGTTTTTGATTATGAAGTTTGCCATCGCATGCGGAGGAACCGGAGGACACCTTTTTCCGGGTTTGGCCGTGGCCGAAGTCCTGCGTGGCCAAGGCCACGAGGTTCTGCTCTTTGTTTCGGAGAAGGAGATCGATGCCCGTGCCCTGCGAGCCCATCCCGATCTGCCGCGCGAGAAGCTTCCGTCCATCGGCCTGCCTGCGATCTTTTCTCCGGCCATGGTCACTTTCCTGCGCCACCTGCGTTCCAGCCTCAAGTCCTGCGGCTCCTCGTATGATACGGAGCGCCCCGACGCGGTGCTGGGCATGGGCGGATTCACCAGTATTGCCCCGCTTTTTGCGGCCCGCCGCCGCGGAATACCTGCTTTTTTGCACGAATCGAATGCCATTCCCGGCAAGGCAAACCGTCTGGCTGCCCGCTTTTGTCGCTCCGTGCTGCTCGGCTTCGACGATTGTGCGCGTCATTTTTCGAAAAGCTCGACCCGGGTCACAGGGACGCCGATTCGCCGGGAATTAGCCCAAGGTGCGCCCGCACGCGCCGAAGCACGGCTTGCCCTTGGCCTCGAACCGGAGCGGACGACGCTCCTCGTCATGGGAGGAAGCCAGGGGGCGGCCGGAATCAACGCCTTGATGGCACAAGCCGCGTCGCATTTATCCGCCACCGCCTTGCAGGTCGTGCATCTGGCCGGGGAACATGATGCCGAGACCGTGCGGTCTGCTTATGCCACGGCGGGAATTCCTGCCGTGGTCTTGCCCTTTTGCGACCGCATGCAGGAAGTTTATCCCGCCGCCGATCTGGCTATCTCCCGTTCGGGCGCCGCCAGCCTCGGAGAGTTGTCATGGTTCGGTCTTCCCTCGGTTCTTGTTCCCTTTCCCTATGCCGCCGAGGACCACCAGAGGTTGAATGCAGAAATTTTTACCCGCGCCGGCGCGGCAAAGTTGCTGCCTGAGCCGGAGGCGACGGGCCAGAGCCTGTCTCGTCTCGTCATCTCGTTGCTCGAATCACCGGAGACTTTGGCCACCATGGCGACTGCGGCCAGAGCGCTGGCTCCGCGCGATGCGGCAGCGCGGGTGGCCGCGGTTTTGACGGGAGTAAAGTCATGACGACAAAAGAACTGGCCGATTTGCTCCGGGGTGCGCCGTGCCGGATTCATCTCATCGGGGTGGCCGGCTCGGGCATGAGTGGCATCGCGGCACTTTTACTCGCCCTCGGCCACCGGGTCAGCGGATCGGACAAGGTGGACACCGTCGAAGTGAAACGCCTGCAGTCCCTCGGTCTTGATTTTCACACTCTGCAGCGGGCCGCCGACGTGGTTGATACGCAGTTGGTCGTTTATTCCTCGGCCATCCGCCAAGGCAACGCGGCCTTTGATGCGGCGCGAAGCATGGGCAAACCTATGGTAAGGCGGGCGGAGGCGCTGGCTGCGCTCATGCTGGGAAAAAAAGGGATTCTGGTCGCGGGCATGCACGGGAAGACAACCGTCTCGGCCATGAGCGCGCATGTGTTGCGTGCCGCGGGCGCGCACCCTTCGCACTACGTCGGCGCGGAAATCCCGATTCTCGGCACGAACGCCCGGTGGGATGACGGTGGCGAGTATTTCGTGGCCGAGGGTGACGAAAGCGACGGTACGATCGTTCTTTACCATCCGGAGCACGTCATCGTGCTCAATATCGAGCCCGAGCACTTGGACCACTATGCCGATCTGGCCGCGATCGATGCGGCTTTCGGTCAATTACTCGACCAGACGGCCGGAAAAATTTTCTATTGTGCCGACGACGCCGGAGCAGTGCGGATTTGCGCGGGGCGACCGCAGTCGGTTTCTTATGGAAAAACCGGGACTTATACTTGCACCGACATCCGGCCTGCGGGATTTGCTTCGACTTTTTCTTTCTGCCGAGAGGGCCAAGAACTTGCCCGGGTCACCCTCAATGTTCCGGGGGAGCACAATGTGGTCAATGCGACCGCGGTGCTGGCTCTCGCCGCTGAGTTGGGACTCGACATGGCCAAATGTGCTGCCGCGTTGCAAAGCTTCCGCGCCGCGCGCCGGCGTTTCGAAGTTCTCCATTTTTCGGACCGCCATTTGCTCGTTGACGACTACGGGCACCATCCGAGCGAGATAGCGGCGGTGATTCGCACCGCACGTGACACAGGTCGCGACCGCGTACTTTTGCTTTTCCAACCTCACCGCTACACGCGCACGCAGGCCCTGAGAGACGATTTCGGGCGTGCTTTGGCCGTGGCCGACGCAGTTGTTGTCACGGAAATTTACCCGGCTGGCGAGGATCCTGTTCCCGGTGTCAGCGGCCGGTTGATTGCCGATGCGGCCACTATGGCCGGTTGTGCCCATGCCGTTTATATTCCTTCGAGGGAGGAAGCCGGGCGCGAGGCCGGGCGACTGCTCCGTCCGGGAGATTTGCTCGTCACCCTCGGGGCGGGGAATATTCACGAGCAAGGTACAGTTCTGGCCGAAGACCTGCAGACTTTGGACCAGCTGAGCAGCGTGATGGGTGCGGGGGTAGCGCGTCTTTACGAGCCACTGGCCAAGCATACTACCATGCGGGTGGGCGGACCCGCCCAATTCTGGCTTGAGCCCGAGACGGAGGAGGGATTTTGCGACTTGGTGCGGGCCTCCCAGGAAGCCGGTCTTCCTTTTATGGTCATCGGCCGTGGATCGAATCTTATCGTCCGGGATGGCGGTTTGCCCGGCGTTGTCGTCCGACTTCGTCGCGGGGTATTCGGTGATTTTGGCCTCGAGGGCTCGTCGATCCGGGCCGGTGTCGGCGTCCGCCTCAAGGCGTTGAGCGGCGCGGCGGCCACGGCCGGCGTCCGAGGTTTTGAGTGGATGGAAGGGATTCCGGGCGATGTGGGCGGATGTCTGCGCATGAATGCAGGTGCCATGGGGGTCGAAGCCTTCGACCAGGTCGAACGGCTTCGCTATGCCGATCACGAGGGCAATATTTTCGAAAAATCACCGCGTGATCTGGAAGTCCACTACCGCAGCGTGCCGGTTTTGCGCAAGAATTACGCGCTGTCCGCCGTTTTCCGCGGCGAGCCTTCGACGCCGGAGGAAGTCGAGCGGCGGACCCGCGATTACGCGACAAAGCGCAAATCCTCGCAGCCCGTGGGGGCGAGTGCCGGCTGTATTTTCCGCAATCCGGAAATCGGAAAAGCCGGCCAGTTGATCGATGCCTCCGGCCTCAAAGAGGCGCGGGTTGGTGCGGCGCGGGTGTCCGGGGTCCATGCCAACTTCATTCTCAACGAGGGAGGCGCAACAGCTTCTGATGTGCTCGCCCTTGTCGAACACGTGCGTGCGGAGGTTCTCAAGAAGCAGGGTGTGCGCCTCGAGACCGAGGTGCAAATCCTCGGGGAGGAGGCATCATGAGCGCGGCCGATTTGCGCGCCCTGCATCTTGCCGTGCTCATGGGCGGTCCCGGATCGGAGCGCGAGGTTTCCCTGCGTTCCGGCGCGGCGGTGGCCCAGGCCTTGCGCCAGGGCGGTTATCGCGTGAGCGAGGTGGATGTGCGCGGGCCGGAATTCGCTTTGCCGGAGGACACCGGACTTTGTTTTCTCATGATGCACGGGACCTTCGGGGAAGACGGCCAGATCCAAGCCATCCTTGAACGACGTGGAATTCTTTACACTGGAGAGGGGGAGGCGGCCAGTCGTGTGGCCTTCGACAAGTTGGAGAGCAAAAAACTTTTCGCGCAAGCCGGCGTTTCCAGTCCGCGCTGGGAGGTGGTCCGGGCCGGCCAGAGGCCAACTTTGTCCCTGCCCATCGTGGTCAAAGCTCCCCGCGAGGGATCCAGCGTCGGCGTGCACCTTGTGCGCGAACCCGCGGACTTGGCGGGAGCACTGGCTGACTGCGCCGCACTGGACCGGGAAATTCTGGTCGAAGAATTGGTGGAGGGGCGTGAATTGACGGTCGGGGTGGTTGGCGACCAAGCCACCGCCGTGGTCGAGATTCGTCCGCACGAAGGGTTTTACGATTATGCGCACAAGTATACGAAGGGAGCTTCCGAGTACTTCTGTCCCGCGCCCCTCAACGAAGTCGAAACCCGCCTGATGCAGGAGACGGCACTGGCCGCGCACCGCGCGCTCGGGTTGAAAGTTTACTCGCGGGTCGACATTCTCTTGCGGGCCGATGGCATTCCCTTTGTCCTCGAAGCCAACACGATTCCCGGCATGACCGAAACCAGCCTTCTGCCCAAGGCGGCCGCGGTGGCCGGTCTCAGTTTTCTCGGGCTGTGCGAAAAAATCGCACGCTTGTCCCTGCAAAGCCGCACCACCCAATATCCATGAATTTTTTCTCCCGCAAAAAACCGCGCCGCCGTCGTCCGGTCCGCCGTGGTCGCCGCGAGCATTTGTTGGAGGTGACCGCCACGGCGGAGACTGAGCGCCGCCGCCGCAACCAGAAGGCCCTGCTTTATACCTGCGAGGCCCTGTTTCTGACCGGGTTGCTCGTTGTGGCCTGGTTCGGGGTCAATTTGTTCATCGAAAATTTTTTCACCAAGAACAAGAACTACGAGGTGCGGGTTGTCGAGGTGAACACCGACGGTGTGATGACTCGCGAGGAGGCGCTGGTCAAAACAGGCATCCACGAGGGACTCAATATTTTCTCGCTCAATCTTGAGTCCGCCCAAAGTGCCCTGACGTCCATTCCCGAGATCCAGTCCGCGCGTGTCGAGCGCATCTTGCCTGACACAGTGTCCATTTCGATCGAGGCACGACGGCCTGTGGCGTGGGTGGCGCCGGCCGACACGGGTGCGGACCCCTCGACCATGGAGACGGCCTGCTTGGTTGACGCAACAGGAGTGATGATCAAGCCCCAAGGTTTCGAGGCCTCCTACACGAGGTTGCCGGTGGTTTACGGGGTGCCGACGGAGCAGTGGCGTCTGGGGGACAAAATCGAAATGCCCGAATTGCTCGTCGCCCTTGATTTGCTCGGCCTTGCCGCCGAGCGCACCACTCCCGAGGTGAAACTGCGCGCTGTGGATATCAGCAAAAGTTGGTGCCTCATGGCCTGGAATGACCCCCAAACCCGCCTTACCTTCGGGCCTGACGATCTCCCGGCACAACTCGATCGCCTTCAACTCATCTTGCTGCACGTCGGCCAGACTTCGCGCCGTGTCGCCACGGTCAACCTCATACCCGCGCGCAATACACCGGTCACTTTTGTGGGCGAAGCCCCGGCCGCCGAAGGGGCGACTGCGCCGACTACGGCCAAGAATCGCTGATCCCCATGGCCCGTTCGCATCTCCATGTCGGTTTGGAAATAGGAACCTCCAAAGTTGCGGCGGTTATTGCCGAGACGCGCAGTGACGGGCTGCTGCGCATCATCGGCACCGGGGAAGCGCTTTCCCGTGGCGTGCGCAAAGGCGAGATTGTCGACATCGGCATGATCACCCTTTGCCTCAACGAGGCGGTCTCTGAAGCGGAGGAGAAGGCTGATCGCGAGATCGGCGGGGTGGTTGCTTCGGTCACCGGAGCGCATCTTGAAAGCCTCAACAACCGTGGAGGCATTCCTATCCCGGATGATCGCGACGAGATCGAGGAAGAAGACATTCAAGAGGTCGAGCAAAGCGCGCTCGATGTCAGTATCCCGGCAGGCAATGTCTTCCTGCATACGATCAACCAGTGTTACTACGTCGACGGCCAAGAGGGGGTGTCCAGTCCGCTCGGGATGATTGGACGCAAGCTCGAAGCCGAATTTCATATTGTGCACGGCACGAAGACGCGCATTCAAAACAGCTTGCGCTGCATCCGCGAAGCCAACCTCGAGGTGGCCAATGTCGTGATGAGCGCGGTGGCCTCGGCACACGCCGTGCTTGACCAAAGCGACCGTGAAAGCGGCGTCCTCGTCATCGACATCGGCGGCGGTACCACGGACTTCATTCTCTTCCGCGAGGGCTCCGTCCGTCAAAGCGGCGTGCTGGCCGTGGGGGGCGACCACGTGACCAACGACATCTCGATCGGCCTGCGGGTTCCGAGCAAGTGGGCCGACAAGCTCAAGACGGAAGAGGCCGATGTGGCGCCGGGAGCGACCGCCGCGCGTGGCACGGTGCGCATCGAGGATCCGACCTACGCCGGCGGGGAAATCGAGCGCTCCAGCCTGAACAAAGTGGCCGAAGCCCGGGTGCGGGAGGTCTTGGTTTTGGTCAAACGTCGCATTAATTTCGACCGCCAAGCCCAATTTGTCGGCGGCGGCGTCATTCTGACCGGGGGCACGGCCGAACTGAAAGGAATCGCTCCCCTGGCCGCGGATGTCTTCGGGGTGCCGGCCCGCGTGGCCAGCGCCCGGCCTCTTATGGGTCCGACCGCCATTTTTGAAAGTCCGCGATGGAGCACCGCGATCGGGCTCGTTCTTTACGCGCAGGCCGCGCAGGAAGCGCTGGAGGAAATTTCCGTTTTCGACCGGTTGCGGAGCAAAATCGGACGGATTATTCCCGGGCTATGATCACGGTCGGCAGCAACGAGAGGTTTTCCACCCCACCCGCCGCCGTTTCCTCCATCAAGGTCGTTGGCCTGGGCAATGCGGGTCTTGCCGTCCTCGCGCGTCTTGCCGGCGAACAAGGAGCACCGGCCGATCTCGTCGCGGTGCACACGGACGCCAAGGCGGTGGCTGCCTCGCCGGCTGCCCGCAAAATGCAAATCGGCCATGGAGTGGCCAAGGGTCTCGGGTCGGGTGGGGACGTCGCGCGCGGCCGCGCCTCGGCCAGCGAGAGTCTTACCGATTTACGCGCCGAGTGCAAAGGGGCCGAAGTCGTGCTTTTGTGTGCCGGACTCGGCGGTGGCACCGGTTCCGGGGCTGCACCCGTCGTGGCCGAGCAGGCCAAAAAGTCCGGTGCCTTGGTCATTGCCGTGGTGACTCTGCCCTTCGCCGCCGAGGGCTCGCGCAAGCGGGAACTGGCCGAGGAATCGCTCGCGCGGCTCGGGAGGCACTGCCTGGCCGTCTTGTGCTTTGAAAACGACCGCATGATTGAGGTTGTCCGGGCCGAGGCGCCGGTGGCCGAGGCTTTCGGCGCGGCGGCGGGCGTTCTTTCGCTGGCCGCGCGGGCCATTGCCCAAATGGTTGGCTTGCCGGCCGTGATGCCCGTCGGACTCGACGAATTGCTCGAGATGTTCGCCGGGGCTGATGCGCGGGCTCATTTTGGCTATGGTGTGGCGTCCGGTCCCGACCGCGCGCGGTTGGCCGTGGCGGAAGCGTTGCGCAGTCCGCTTCTCGAGGAGGGCAAACTTTTGTCCGAGCCCGGGCGTGTGCTTGTTCATCTGACGGGAGACGACTCGCTCACATTGTCCGAGTTGCAATCGGTGCTGCGTCGCCTCTCCGACCATTTCGGCCCGGCCACCTTGGTGCATGTCGGGGTGGCCAATGATCCGGCGGCCGACGGGAATCTGGGGGTGACCATCCTCGGTTGCACGCACTCGGGGGTGCCGTCGCTTGTCGCGGAAGAGGAAGATGACCTCGAATTGCCCGCTGAGCCGGTGGCGGAGGTGGACGGCCCTGCGGAAGGTGATAAGCCGGGCAATTCCGGAGGCAGACGCGGCAAGGGTAAGGGGAAGAAAAACGAGGCCGGCCAGACGCAGGAGGAGTTGCCTTTGGATCAGGCGATACGGGGCCGGTTCAAAGGCCTCGTCCCGACGATGGTGGACGGTCAGGACCTTGATATTCCCACATTTATTCGCATGCGTATCCGCCTGAAGTAGTGGTAGTTTTTTTAGTCTGATGAGACCGGACCGCTTCACCCAGAAGATGCAGGAGGCGCTCAGCGCCGCTGCCGACATCACAAGCAAGCTTGACCAGCAGGAAATCGGCAACGAGCAGTTCTTGCTCGCCCTGCTTGACCAGGCTGAGGGCGTGACCGTTCCGCTGCTGCAGAAGGTCGGCGTCTCCACCGCGCGGCTGCGCGAGCAACTCAAGGCCGAACTCGACCGCCGTCCGAGAGTTTCCGGCAACGCGTCCCAACCGCACCTCGGGAACGATCTGCGCCGGACCCTTGAAGCGGCCGAAAGCATCATGGAGAAGCTCAAGGATGAGTATCTCAGTGCCGAGCACTACCTGCTGGCCCTGTCGCGGGGCTCGGATGCCGCGGCCAAGCTGCTCAAGGAAGATGGCGCGACGTACGACAAATTGATCAAGGCGCTGGTTGAGGTGCGCGGTTCGCAGCGTGTCACCGACCAAAATCCCGAGGAGAAATACCAGACTCTGGAGAAATACGGCCGCGATTTGACCGAGTTGGCCAAGCGGGGGAAGATCGACCCGGTCATCGGCCGCGACGAGGAAATCCGCCGGACCATGCAGGTTCTTTCGCGCCGCACCAAAAACAACCCGGTGCTCATCGGCGAACCCGGGGTGGGCAAAACGGCCATCGTCGAAGGTCTGGCCCGCCGCATTGTCAGCGGGGATGTGCCCGAGTCGCTCAAGAACAAGAAGCTGGTGGCCATGGATATCGGCGCGATGATTGCCGGGGCAAAATTCCGCGGCGAATTCGAGGAGCGCCTCAAAGCGTTCCTCAAAGAAGTTACCTCGAGCCAAGGGCAGATCATCCTCTTCATCGACGAACTGCATACCATTGTCGGAGCCGGCGCGGCCGAGGGGTCGGCCGACGCTTCCAACATGCTCAAGCCGCAGTTGGCCCGGGGCGAGCTTCGGACCATCGGCGCCACCACGCTCGACGAATACCGGAAATACATCGAGAAGGATGCCGCTCTCGAACGCCGCTTCCAGCCGGTCATGGTCAAGGAGCCCAGCGTGGAAGATACCATTGCCATCCTGCGCGGACTGAAAGAACGCTATGAGGTGCACCATGGCGTGCGGATCCAGGACAGTGCCCTGGTCGGTGCCGCGGTGATGAGCGACCGCTACATCAGCGACCGGTTTTTGCCGGACAAAGCGGTCGATCTCATCGACGAGGCGGCATCGCGCTTGAAGATCGAACTGGATTCCATGCCGACCGAACTCGACAAGCTGGAGCGTGAGATCATGCAGGACGAAATGGAGCGCACCGCCTTGAAAAAGGAAAAAGACGCGGCGAGCAAGGAGCGGCTCTCCAAATTGGAAAAGGAGCTGGCCGATCTCAAGGAACAAGGCTCCAAGCTCAAGGCCCAATGGCAGAACGAAAAAAAGCAGGTTTCCGAATCCCGCAAACTGGCCGAGCAGGTCGAGCAGTTGAAAAATGAACTTGAACTGGCCCAACGGCAGGGTGATTTCGCCAAAGCGAGTGAAATCCAATACGGCAGGATTCCCGAAATCTCGGCCAAACTGGAGGAACACAACAAGAAGCTGGCCAAGGAGGGAGGGGGACAACTCCTGCGGGAGGAAGTCACGGAGGATGATGTGGCCAAAGTTGTTTCCACCTGGACCGGCATTCCGGTGACCCGTTTGCAGGAGGGCGAGCGGCAGAAGTTGGTCAAAATGGAGGAACGCCTCATGGAGCGAGTGGTCGGACAAAGCCAGGCCATCAAATCGGTGTCCAATGCCGTGCGTCGGGCGCGGGCTGGCCTTCAGGACGAGAATCGTCCGATCGGCTCATTTATGTTCCTCGGGCCGACCGGCGTGGGCAAAACCGAGTTGTGCAAGGCGCTGGCCGAATTTCTCTTCGACGACGAGAATGCCATCGTCCGGCTCGACATGAGCGAATACATGGAGAAGCACACCGTGGCGCGGTTGATCGGAGCGCCTCCGGGTTACGTCGGTTACGACGAGGGCGGACAGTTGACCGAAGCGGTGCGGCGCCACCCGTATTCCGTGGTGCTCTTCGACGAAGTTGAGAAAGCGCACAGCGACGTCTTCAACGCCCTCCTGCAGGTGTTGGACGACGGACGGATCACCGACGGTCAGGGCCGGACGGTGGATTTCAAAAACACGGTGATCATCATGACCTCCAATATCGGAAGCCAGTTCATCATGGAGGATCTGCCGGTGGAGGAGCGGAACCGGCGGGTCATGGAGGCCTTGCGGGGGCACTTCCGTCCGGAATTCATCAACCGCATCGACGAGACGATCATCTTCGACCGTCTGACCGACAAAGAAATCACCAGCATTGTCGACATTCAGCTCAAGCGATTGCTCAAGCGCCTCGACGAGCAGAATATCCGGATGACTCTGACCGAGAAGGCGAAGAAGTTTCTGGCCAAAGAAGGGTATGATCCGGCATACGGCGCGCGGCCGCTCAAACGCGTCATCCAGCAGCAAATTTTGAATCCGCTCAGCGTGGCCATTCTCGACGGACAATTTGTGGAAGGAGACTCGATCGTCGCGGAGATGGAGAAGGACCGTCTGTTATTTCGCAAGAAGTAGGTCGGGGACAGCCCAAGCGCTTCAGCCCAAACCCGGCGAGGAAGAGCCGCCGCCGAGTTCGAGCGGCCGTCCGAGGATCCGGCGGCGAAGCAGGTCGAGGGCCGCGCTGGTGGTCATGTGTTTGAAGGTGACGCGGTCGAGCGGGAAGTAGCAGCGGCGGACCACGGTGGGATGTCCCCCGTCGGCGAGGGCCACGTAGACCGTGCCGACCGGTTTGGCTTCCGTTCCGCCGCCCGGTCCGGCAAGGCCGGTTGTCGAAAGGGCGTATTGGGCGCCGGAGACGCGACGGGCGCCTTCCGCCATGGCCACTGCGACGGGTTCGCTCACCGCGCCGTGCACGGCGAGCAGACTGGCGGGAACACCGAGGGTCTTTTCCTTGGCCTCGTTGCCATAAGTGATGTAACCGGCAAGAAAGACCTCCGAAGCGCCGGGCACATTGGTCAAGCGTGCGGACAAAGAACCGCCGGTGCATGATTCGGCCACGGCTACCGTGAGCTGTTTTTCGCGCAGCAGACCGACAAGCGCAGCCTCGAGGGTGGCTCCGTCCGAATAAATCCAATCCCCGACCACCGCGCGGATGGCGGGTTCGGTCTCGGCGAGGATGGCGGGTGGTCCGATGAGGCGGAAGTCCACTTCGGAGGGGCGCGCGCAATAGCCGACTTCGAGGTCGCCGCGCTCCTCGAGTTGCTTGCCAATGCGTTCCTCGACCTGACTTTCGCCGATGCCGGTGAGACGGTAAATGCGTCGCTCGCGAAAGGAGGAAGGGGGCAGTGCAGCGCGCAGCTTGGGCAGGACGTGATCAACAAACATCGGCCTCAATTCGCGCGGAGGTCCGGGCAGAAGGAAAAGATGACGTGCGCGGTGTCCGCCCAGCACCGGCGGCGGAAAATAGAGTCCGGGTGCCGTCCCGTGCGGGTTGGGCAGCACTTCCGTGCCGGCCGGAACCATAGCTTGGCGCGCGATACGATCGGCCATGGGGAGACCGCGGCGGGCGAACCGTTGGCGGATCCCGGCAAGAATTTCCTCGTCCGGCCGCAAAGGAAGTCCCAGCAATTCGGCGGCAGCTTCACGCGTCATGTCGTCGGATGTCGGCCCCAGCCCTCCGGTCGTGAGGACGAGATCCGAGCGGTCGAGTGCGGCCTCGAGGGCTTGGCGGATGGGTGGGCCATCGGGCACGCAAATTTGACGGGCAATGGTCACGCCGCAGGGGGCGAGTTCCCCGGCGAGGTAACCGAGGTGGGTGTTGGTGACGAGCCCGAGCAGAAGTTCGGAGCCCGTGTTGATCACCTCGGCCTGCATCAGCCGCGGACGAGCAGGTGGCTCCAACGTTTGAGTCGCGCGTATTGGGCGCTGTCGCCCTGGCGATGGTAAACGTAGAGGAGATTGGCAAGGATACGGGCCAGAATTTGTCGCGGCGAAGCGGACGCCAGGTGCCAGTCCTCAAGCCGCTGATTCTGGCGGCGGAGGATTTCCTCGCAATCGCGCCGGGTCAGGATTTTTCCCTGATGGAACGGATCGAAAAGAATATCGTCATAGCGGGCGAGAAAGTGGCCGGGCAGGTTGACGCCCTCGACCGGAACGCCGGCATGGTGGCCGACGAGCATGTAAACCAGCGTGAGGGTGATCGGGATGCCTTTGCGCGAATCGAGCACGCAGGGCAGAATGGAGTTGCGCTCGGTGTAGTAGTCACCGGTATTGCCGACGAAAACGAGTTCGCCGGCGAGAAAGTCCGCCATGACCTCGACCTTTTGCCGGCTGTCCGGGGCGCGGCTTAGACGGCGGTCCAGTTCGGTGCCCCAGGTGGCCAGGCGTTGACGGTAGGGCGTCGGTTCGAATCCCCGCAGCATGGTGGCCCCCAAAAGCCAGCAGGCCTCCTCGAGGTCTGAATTGTCGTTGAAGGTTCCGCACAGGTTCTCGAAACGTTCGAGCGCCTCGTGTTGCATCACCTCGTGGAGGACATCCCGCGCATGGAGCGCGGCCACCGGGTGGTCGCAGCCGGCCAAGTCGCGCAGGTCCTCAAGGTGGCCGGCACCGTCTTGGGCCAGCTGTTCCTTGACCAACCGCACGGTTTGCTCATCGTCGTCGGCGAGCAGGCGGACCAGAGCTGCTTTTTGCGGGTGCATGCGCTTGAGAAACAACTAAGCAGGTTGAGAGCTTTAAGCAAGCTGGGGGGACGCAGATGGCGGCAGGGTCGAACCGGTGTGGATGGCGGCTTGGGGCTGAAGTCCGACTTCGGCATTTCGCCCGTGCCGGTCTTTTTGGCGCGTCCTAGACGATTTCGAGCGAGAGATCGATGGCTCTCGCCGAATGGGTGAGGGCCCCGACCGAGAGATGATCGACGCCGGTGGCGGCAATCGCGGCGACCGTGTCGAGGTTCACCCCGCCGCTGGCCTCGAGAAGAATTTTGCGGTCGGCACGGATCTCGACGGCGGCGCGGAGTTGGTCGTTCGACATATTGTCGAGGAGGATGATGTCGATGTCGCGGAGGCCGCAGAGGAGGCGGACCTGATCGAGGGTGTCGGCTTCAATTTCGATGAGGATGCCGGGCGCCTGTTTTTTGGCTTGGTCGATGGCGCCTTGCAGTCCGGTGGTGTCGGCGGTAACGGCCAAGTGGTTGTCCTTGGCCAAGACGCGGTCGAAGAGGCCGAGGCGGTGGTTGGTCCCGCCGCCGACGCGAACCGCAAGGCGTTCGAATTCGCGGAGTCCGGGGGTGGTTTTTCGGGTATCGAGGATGACCGCGTTTGTTCCGGCCACGGCATCGACGAAGCGGCGGGTGAGGGTGGCGATGCCGCTGAGTCGTTGGAGGAAGTTGAGGGCGGTGCGTTCGGCCGAGAGGAGGGCGCGGGTCGGACCCGTGACGGTGAGGATGAGGGTGCCGGGAGCGAGTCGGTCGCCGTCGTTCTGTTGGGCGGTGATCTCGATGGTCGGATCGACTTGGCGGAAGACTTCCATGCTGGCTGCGGTGCCGGCCAGGATGGCGGATTCCCCGGCGGTGAGGCGGGCGCTGGAACGGTGGTCTGCGGGGAGGAAGCACTCGGAGGTGATATCTCCGGAGCCGAGGTCTTCGGATAGGGCGCGCCGGATAGTTTCGCGGGCGGTCGGGGTCATGGGCGGGCGGACGATCGGCGCGGGGGACGGAACTGGTCTAAAGAAGATCGACTTGGAGCAGGTCGCTTTGCCAAGGGAGGAGGCGGGCACAGTCTTGCTGGGCGACGGACATCAGAGTGAGGCGCGAGGCGATGAGCGAGGGGTCGAGGGCGAGTTCTCGGGCTACGGCATCGCGCTTTTCGCGGAGTTTTTCGAAGAGGCGGCAGGCGGCGCCGCTGGGACGCGGTTTGCCTTCGCGCTCGAAGACGGGCCATTCGCTTTCGGGAAGATCGAGGGCGGCGCGGAGAGTTTCCTTCATGCGGGCGTAGCGCGGGGGCGGCATGCGATGGACCTCGAATTTTTTCCCAGCCACGGCAGCGCAGGCCGCATCGATCATGCGGTCGTTGGAGATGACGTGGAAGGTTGGACGGTCCCAAGCGCTGGCTTCGGCATCCCTCCAGTGCCAGAGGGCGCGGAGGACAGCGGCCTCGCGGGGCGCGAGTTTGTTGCTGCCGCTGACGCGCCAGGCCTTTTCCAAATCCCGCTCGCGCGGTTCGCGGGCGCTTCGCACCATGGCGTCGCGGGACTGGCCGTACCATTCCCAGCGGCCAAGTTCTTTGAGTTGGTTTTCGAGGATTTCGGCGAGGGGAAGGAGGTAGCGGACGTCGTTCAGCGCGTATTCTTCCATGCGTGGGGGCAGAGGGCGGCGTCCCCAGTCGGCGCGCTGCGAAGCTTTGCAGAGGGTGACGTCGAAAAATTTCTGCACGAGGGCCGCGTAGCCGATTTGTTCGAGGCCGAGGAAGCGCGCGGCGATGGATGTGTCGAAGATGTCGGTCGCGTCGAAGGCGGGGTGACGTCCGAGCAGGCGCAGGTCGTAATCCGCCCCGTGGATGATAAGGGTATGCGCGGTGAGAGACGCGTAGAATGCGGAGAGGTCGAGTCCCTCGGCCAGCGGGTCGACCAGAAAATAACCGTCGGGCGAGCAAACCTGCACAAGACAGACCTTTTCGTAGTAGCTGTGCAGGCTGTCGGCCTCGGTATCGACTCCGATAACCTTGTGCGTGTCGAGGCGGGAGGTGAAGTCCGCCAGTTGTTCCGGCGTGGAGATCAAGGTTCCGCGATGAAGGTCTGCTTGGGCGGGAGGTCGCCGGCGCGACGGGCGCGCGGTTCGCGGACTTCGGTGGTGCCCTCGACGGGGGTGGTGACAAACGGGCCGCCGGCAAGGGGGGCGGGCTCGGTGAAGGCAACGTCGGGCACATCGCTGAATTTGCCTTCGAGCGGGAAATCTTTGCGCAGGGGATGATACGGATAACCCTCCCACATGATGATGCGGCGGAGGTCCGGGTGGCGGGCAAAGCGGATCCCCATCATGTCCCACACCTCGCGCTCGTGCCAATTGGCGGTCGGCCAGAGGTCGCAGACGGTCGGCACTACGGGCTCGTCCTCCGTGGCAGTGGTCTTGAGGCGGAGGTGGAGTCCGTTCCCGAGGGAATAGAGTTCGTAGACGACTTCGTAGCGCGGTTCGTGCTCGAAATTGTCGAGACTCGAAATATCGAGGAGGAAGTTGAAGCCGAGTTCGTCGCGGCAGAATTCGCAGACCGGTCGGAGGGCTTCGGGTTGGAGCAACAGGGTCGTCTCACCGCGGAATTCCACTCGGCCGGTCACGCCTCCTCCGAAACGGGAGGCCAGAGCATCTGCGACGTCGGGAAGCTTCATTCAGATCGAGGCAAGCAATTCTTTTTTCTGCTCGAGGAAAGAATGTTCTCCCATGATTTTTTTCTGCAGCCGCATGAGGCCGTCGAGGAGGGCTTCGGGGCGGGGCGGGCAACCGGAGACGTAGACGTCAACCGGAATAAGGTGGTCGATGCCTTGGAGCACGGCATAGCTGCGATACATGCCGCCGGAAGATGCGCAAGCGCCCATGGCGATAACCCATTTCGGATCGGCCATTTGATCGTAGATGCGTTTGACCGCGAGGGCCATTTTGTAGGTCACGGTGCCGGCAACAATCATGACGTCAGCCTGGCGCGGCGAGAAGCGCATGACTTCGGCGCCGAAGCGGGCGATGTCGAAACGGGCGGCTCCGGCGGCCATGAGTTCGATCGCACAGCAGGCGAGGCCCATGGGCATGGGCCAGAGCGAGTTGCTGCGCATCCAGTTGATGGCGGTATCGAGTTGGGTGAAAATGATGTTGCCCTCGATTTTGGAATCGTAGGCGTAAGGGTCGTGGTCACTCATCGGATGAAGGAAACTTACGGTCGGCGGCGTCGCCTGACAAGCCGCGTTGCGGCTGGGGCTCGGACCGGGAGGCGGGATCCCAGGTGAGGAGGTCGATGAGTTTTTCTCCGCTTTCACCGAGGCGTGGCCGATCGCGCGGGCCATTGATCAGACCGCGGGTCAGCTTGGTGTAGGGGAATGCCGCCGGCGCGACCCAGGCGACGCGCGGGGCGGGGGCGGGTTCGGTCGAAGGTTCGATCAGGACGGGAAATCCGGGTGCGGTGAAGGAAACCAGCCACGAGCGTGCTCCGGCGGGATTGCCTTTGACCAGCCAAGGGTAGCGGCGGGGGAGTTGGAAGTGCGGGGATTCCGGGATGCGGACGGAGAAGAAAGACTGCTGTTGGCGGATAAATTGCGGGAGGGTAAGAGAAGGATTCTGGCGTTGCTGGAGGTAGAATCCCGCGATGTCGAGGCCGATCAGATTGATGCCATTGTAGAGTCCGTGTTTATTCGGCGAGGAAAAATTGGCGGGGTGCCAGCTGGCGAACTGGTCATGCCAGAGGAGGGCAACTTCGAGGTGCAGGTGGGCGCGGCGCTGGTTGAGGCCGTCACCGGTGTAACCAAGGCGGCCGACGCGGCCGCCTGGCCCGATGGTTTGCCCGCGATGCCCATCGATGGTGGCAAGGTGGGCGTAGACGCTGTAGACCGGCGCGCCCCCGACCTTGTGCTCGATCACGACGAATTTTCCGTAGTTCGAATCTTTCGCCTCGTTGCTGACGTGCACCACGCGTCCTCCTTCAATCGCGCGAATCTCGTCGAGCGGTTCGCCGGATGCGTCCCGGCGGAGAGGGCTCACGTCGATGCCTTCGTGAAACTTGGTCGCCAGGACTTTTCCGTCCACCCGTTGCGGGTTGCGGGTAAACCCGTAGCTGCCCCCCTGCCACGGCCGGCTTTTGACACCCTCGAAATCGCGGTCCGTGGACATGTAAAACTTTTCCGGTTTACCACGGAAAAGTTCCTCGTTGTCCGTAGGCAAGACGGGGGAAAAAGACTTGGCCGGAGGGACGGCGAGGAGGAAAAAAAGGGGGAGCGAGACGGCGAGGAGGTTGGTCATCGCTTTTTGCCACTCTCACCGATGACCGGGTAGGCCGAGGTGAGCAGCTCCACCTCGGTGCTGTCGAGTCCTCGCGGGATGCTGACGATCCCGTCGTTGACCGGCCGGTCGACCACCAAATTGCTCACCTGGCGGCCGTTGAAAAAAACGGCGAGCAGACGGCCGCTTCTTTCCATGGTGTACTGCTTGAGCAGGGCGGATCCGTGATTGTCGAGTTTGAGGTAGATGCCCTCGGATCCATCCGCGGCGGCAAACGGAAAGACAGAGTGGATTTCGCGCTGCGTGATGAGCGGCATGCGGGAGAGAAACGTTTGGCGGCCGTTCAGCAAGGTGGCGGGGAAGGCGAAGGTCGGGGCTTCGGCGGCGATGCCTTCGCCGTGGATGCGCAATTCGACAACCGGCTTCTTGGCCCCTCCGGTGCAGAGCAGGGAGGCAACGCAAAGGATAAAAAAAGGCCGGCGCACCCAGACAGGTAAACGGGGAGCGCCGGTAATTGCAACCGTGCGCAAAGCGCGTTTATATTACCGTTCCATGCGGAGCGCGGGGCTTGCCATCATTTTTGTCGCAGCATTGGCTGCCTGCGTTCCATCGAAAAAAGAGGGCACTGCAGGGGCCGCATCGGCGGCGGGAATCCCTCTGCGTCCCAGCCTGCGGGCCGAACCGGGCGAATTCCGTCTCTCCCGGCATCGCGAGGTCCGGGTTGTTTTCTCCTTGGTCAATATCTCGCGGCGGGTACTTGTCTTGGACTTTCCGACGGAGCAACACTTTGAAGTCGCCATGCGAACTTCCGGTGGCCAGAGACTTTTTCTCTGGTCGGAGGACCGCCACTTTGCCGCTGCGGCTTCATCAGTCGTGATCAATCCCGGTGAACGGCTCGAATACGAGGCCGACGTTCCGACCCGTGAGATGGAGGTGGGTGGCATTTACCCCGTGGAAGCTTTTCTTCTCGGATACCCGGAGACGACCTCGACGATTATGCTGTCCCCGTAAATGAGGCGCAGCGCTTTGGATTTGACCGTGAGTCGACGGGGGGCTTTATTGACTCGCCTGCCATGAATGCCATCCTGCGAATCGGCTTTTGCCTGCTGCTCGCGGCCTTGGCCGGTTGCACGACATACGACCGGCGTCTGACTAGTTCCACGACGCGCTACCTGACCTCCGGAGGTGACGTCGTGGCCAAGCCCTCCAGCGTTGGCATCATTGACACGGTGTCCTACTGGGACGGAGATGGAGTGTCTGGTCGGCCCTCTATCACGATCGACTTAGGTGAACAAAAAACCTTTTTTTACAAGGATGGGCGCCTCGTCGGGGTCTCGATGATCTCCTCCGGCCGAGAAGGTTACCGCACGCCGCCCGGTCAATACAAAGTGCTCCAGAAAAGCAAAGACCACGTCTCGAACCTTTACGGTGACTATGTTGACCAAGGAGGCAACTTGATGGTGGCCAATGTCGGGGTAAAGCGCGATCCCAAGCCGCCGGGCGCCAAGTTCCGCGGGGCGCCAATGCCTTATTTTTTGCGTTTCCACGGCGGCTATGGCTTGCATGCCGGATTTCTTCCCGGCTTCGCGGCGTCGCACGGATGTGTGCGTATGCCCGAGCGTATGGCGCAAATTTTCTTTGCCAACGTTTCGCCCGGCACACCGGTGCGCGTGGTCGAGTGATTTAACGCGCATGACGGACGCGCCCGAGTGGCTGGCGTGGGTGCAGGGCCTCCAGGCTGCCGCGACCTTCGGTTTGACCGGCGTCATTTGGCTGGTCCAATTGGTCCAATATCCGGCCTTTACCCGGGTCGGTGCGGCGGAATTCGGCGCCTTCCACCGGCATCACTGCCGCTCGATCGGGCTGGTGGTCGGGCCGCTCATGGTCCTGGAGTTGTCCACCGCGGGATGGTTGGCACTGGCCGGCCAGCCACTTTGGTTCTGGCGTTTGATGTTGGGTATTTTGCTCGTCATCTGGTTGTCCACCGTCTTCTGGCAGGGACCCTTGCACGGGCGTTTTTCCCGCGAGGGGGGGGCGTCCGGAATTGGTCCGCGCCTTGGTCGAGGGCAACTGGCTGCGCACCGTTTTCTGGACCCTGCGGTCGGCGGGCTTGGTCTGGTTCTACGCTCGCGGGTGAGCCTGATCGTAAGCTTTCCGCAGTCTCTCGGTCGTCACGTGCGTGTAGATTTGCGTGGTCGAGAGGCTGGCGTGTCCGAGCATGCTTTGCACGCTGCGGAGGTCGGCGCCGGCATCGAGAAGATGGGTGGCGAAGCTGTGGCGGAGTTTGTGCGGGCTGGCCGGAACGGGTATCTGCGCGAGCCGGAGGTATTTTTTGACCAACGACCAGATTGAGGTGGGCCCTAGCCGCTTGCGCAGCTTGCTGAGGAAGAGCGGTCCGGATGGCACCCCGGCCCGCTGCCGGTAATGGTGGATGGCTTCGAGAGCCGGTTGGCCCACCGGCACGATGCGTTCCTTGGAACCCTTTCCGAGGACCCGGACCGATTCGTTGTCTGGGTCAATGTCCCCGACCTCAAGAGCCGCCAATTCGGCGAGGCGCAGCCCGCTGGAATAGAACAACTCGAGGATGGCGGCATCGCGCCAGGGCAGCCAATCGGGTGCCTGTTTTTCAGGCCGCGCCTCGTGCGGGGCACGTAGCAGGGCATCGATCTGCGCGGGGGTGAGGAAGACGGGAAGACGTTTCCCGGCTTTGGGCAGCGAGACGGCCATGAGCGGGTTGGCGGTGAGACCTTTTCGTTGGCAAAGAAAGCGGTAAAAGCTGCGCAGTGCGGCGAAATCGAGACGGATGGTGGCGCGCGCACGCTCGCGCTTCATCAGGGCAAAGAGGTAGGCCCGAAAATCGTCGGCGGTGACCTCAGGCCAGGACTTTTCCCCGAGGAAGGCCGCGGCGGCGGCCAAGGCGCGGTTGTAGTTGCTCACCGTGCGCGGCGAGGCATTGCGCTCGTCGCGCAGGTAATCGAGATAAGCCGGTGCAAGGGGGTCGTCGGGAGCGGGCACGGTGGAGATTCTAACCCGCGCCGATGTCGACGGGAATCACGGTCTACGGCCGGGTTTCAGGAATCCTTGCGCCCCATGGGCGCGCCGAGCGGCGGTGGCACGGTGGGCGTGGTGTCCCCTTCGCCTGGGGTCGACCGCTCGAAGCGGAGCACACCGCGGCGGGTTTCCAACCCGTGGGGCGAAGTAGCCTCGATGGGAATCTCGAATTCTCCGTCGGGCAGGACAAAATGGCAGCGGAAAGTTCCGTCGGGACGGATGGTGATTTCCTTTCCATCGACGGTGACTCTGGAACCGGGAGCGGTGCCGCCGTAAAAGATAACCTCGGCGTTCAAGTGCATGAAGAACCCACGAGTCTTGCCCTTGTGCCAACTGGAAATACCGCCGCTGGTCACTTCCCGGCCGGGAAGCACGGCGGAAGACCAACTGCCCGGAGAGGATTCCCGCGATGTGCCGGAGATTCCAAGGGCCGCAAGGAAGTCTCCGGAAGAGCCGCCGGGTGCGGTGGCCCAGTAGCCGGACAATTGGCCGGAGGTGAGGGAGCCGATCCGGGTGTCGAGCAACCGGTCGAGAGAGAGGCGCTGCGCGGTGGTCAACCGGTCGACCGGCAGTTCTCCGCACGCTTGGAGGCGGGCAAGTGCCGCGACCAGACTTTCGCCAACGCGCATCGTGCCGCGGATTTTTTCGACGAGCTGTTGGAAGGAAGCGTGAAAGGGCATGTTGGCGAACACGGCCTCGCCGAATCCGGCGGGCGTGTCGCGCGGGGTGAGAACGGTACCGCTGCGGACCAGTCTTTGCCAACGGGTGCCGTGGTAGTAACCGAGTTCGACATAGTAACCCACGTCGGCTTCCCGCACCGCGAGATACCAGCTGTTGGTTTCTGCCGGCACGGGCACCTCGGCCTCCGCATGGTCCGCGCCTTCCCGGCCATGACGCAGGAAAAGGGCGCCCTCGATACCCTCGGACAGCATGAAATCCCAATAACAAAAAAGCCAATGTGGTTCCTGCGCGACGACAAAGAGGCGTTCCTCCTCGTAGCTGCGGGGAAGATGACCAAGGCGGTCAATGTCCGTGCCGGATTTTTTTTTCGGGCGGGTCCGCGCGGCTGGTTTTCGGGCGGTGGCGACGGTGCTTGCGGGTTGGCGCGTGGCTTTGGTGACCTTCGCAGGCTTCCGGCGCGGGCCGCCCGATCTCTTCCCGGCCGCCGTCTTTTTGGCTTTCGATTTTGCCTTTTTGGCGGTGGATTTGGCCGTTTTTTTCATGGCGACTCTTGATTTCGGGCGCGGCACAGCGGGTGGCTGGACCTGCTCAAAGTGCCGCAACAAAGGACCTTGCTCAAGGCCGTTCCTTCCGGAGGAATTCGTCCCGGCCGTATTTGCAGGCCTGCAGGTCGGCTGTTTCCGCCTCAAAGTTTTCCGGGGGGCACCATTGCCCTGTCTCCGTGGCCAGGCTGGCGGCGAGACGTCGACCGAACCCGGCTTCGAGACCTTGCTGCCGGATCGACCCTTGGTGGAGGAGTCCGCGCTTGGTGCGGCGCTGGGCACCTCCGGCAATCTTGCGGGTCCGGTCCATCACATCGTAACGGACGGGTCCGGAGAAGCAGGACGTGCCACCTTTCGTTTCTTGATCAAAAAGTACGGCCTCGCACCCGGCATCCTTGAGGGCCGCAGCGACCGCGAGGTGCAGCACGCGGTAGCTTTCTTCCGGCCGGAGTACCGACCATGACTCGGTGCGCGGCGCGATCAGCGAGAAGGTGAAGTCTCCGTCGTGCACCACCAAGCCCCCGCCGGTCCAACGGCGGCAAGCGGGCCACCCGGGACGGGCGGCCTCAGCCTCCCGCCACGGAACAAAGTAACCGATGCTGACCCACGGTCCGGTCCATCGGAAAACCCGGAGCACCGGGCCCTGCACACGGGTCAAGAGCACCTCGTCGCAGGCCATTTGGGCGGGTCCATCGCGTCGCACCGGGTCGATCCAGAGGGAAAGCCGGCCGAAGAGATGCGACATGGCTGTTTTATAGACCCACAACCGGCTTTTCGGCCAGTGGGGTCTTGCGCCCATGCCGACGCTTCCCATCGGTGCCGTAGCTTCGCTATGATCTTTGGTTATGGCTAAACCTGCCCTTGGACGCGGACTCGGCGCGCTGATCGCTCCGGCCAAAACGGCCGCGGAAGCGGTTGCCGCGGCGGAGGCGTCCGGCGAACGCGTCCATTCCGTCGCGCTGACGCAAGTCGTGCCCAGTCCGTTGCAACCGCGCACGTCGTTCTCCGCGGATCATTTGGCCGAGCTTGTTGCCTCCATCCGCGAGAACGGCATCATCCAGCCGCTCATTGTGCGCCGGGTCAACGGTCTCTTCGAACTTATCGCCGGGGAGCGCCGCTGGCGGGCCGCCGGGCAGGCGGGGCGCAAAGAGGTTCCGGTCATCGTTCGCGAGGCCACCGATCTCGAGGTGCTCGAGTTCGCGTTGGTCGAAAATCTGCAACGCGAGGACCTCAACCCGATCGAGGAAGCGCAGGCCTACAAGCGTCTGGCCGAGGAATTCAAACTGCGCCAGGACGAGATTGCCAAAAAAGTCGGCAAAAGCCGTGCCGCGGTGGCCAACATCATGCGCCTGCTGGAATTGGACGGTGAGTTGCAGACGCACCTTGTGCAGGAGCGCCTGACGGTCGGGCACGCCAAGGCCCTGCTCGGGTTGCGCACGATGGAGGACCAGCGCCAAGTGGCCGGGCAAGTCCTGCGGAAAAATCTTTCGGTGCGCGCCACCGAGGATCTGGTCAACGTCCACTTGACCAAAGGCGGGGTGGTCCGCAAAGGAAGCACCCGTCAAAAACGCGCGGCCTCGGCCGCCGTTCAGCACCTGGAAAATCGCCTGCAGCAGCATTTCTCGACCCGGGTGGAGGTCCATCACGGCGAGGACAAAGGGCGCATTCTCATCGAGTATTACGGCAATGACGACTTGCAGCGGCTCCTCGGGCAGTTAGGTTTGGCCCAAGAATAAAACCATGCCTACTGTCTCCGTCTCTCCGCTCCGCCGCCTGATCAACTGCCTCGACAGCGATTATTTCGAGGGCGACGCAGAAGTGATCCGCAACCAGCCCGAACGCATGGAGTGGCGGCGTCTGGTGCCCTTCGTCATCCTGCACCTCGGCTGCCTCGGGGTTATCTGGACCGGCTGGAGTTGGATCGCGGTGGCCACCGCGGTGTTTCTTTATTTCGCGCGGATGTTCCTCGTCACCGGTTTTTACCACCGGTATTTTAGCCACAAGACGTTCCAGATTTCGCGGGTCGGACAATTCATTGCCGCGTTCCTTGGTCTGACCTGCACGCAGCGCGGTCCGCTCTGGTGGGCGTGGGTCCATCGGCATCATCACAAGCACTCGGACGAGGAAGAGGATATTCATTCGCCCGGCGTGCAGGGCTTCCTCTGGTCGCACATCGGCTGGATCACCAGCAGTTGCAATTTTCCGACCGACTACTCGCGGATCAAAGACCTCGCAAAGTATCCCGAGTTGGTTTTTCTCAACCGCTTTGATCTGATCGGCCCGATTTTCCTCGCCCTCGTCATGCTCGGCTGGGGCTTGTTTTTGCAGGGGTTTTTCCCGTTGCTCGGCACCACGCCGCTCCAGATGTTGGTCTGGGGATTTTTCATCAGCACGACCTTCCTCTTCCACGGGACGTCCTGCATCAATTCGCTGGCCCACGTGCTCGGCCGCAAGCGTTATGACACGCATGACGACAGCCGCAACAGCATGATTCTTGCCTTCATCACGCTGGGCGAGGGTTGGCACAACAACCACCATCGCTATCAGGCGGCCGCACGTCAGGGCTTCTACTGGTGGGAGTTCGATCCGACTTACTACACGCTCAAGGTGCTCTCGTGGCTTGGGATGATCAAAAATCTGCGCCCGGTGCCCGACTCCGCCTACCGTGAGGATGGGCAGATCAGCGGGCAGGCCACGGCGTGAATGCCTTGCTGGCAGCGGTGGTCTACAACCGCCGGACCGCAGGCCAGGGCAACGGCTCGCATCGACTATCGCGACAAGAGGTAAGGGGATGACCAAGCAACGCTTGGCCGTCATCGGCGGCGGCATCGCCGGGTTGGGTGCGGCGTGGTTGTTGCGCAAGCGCTACGAGGTGACGGTCTTCGAGCGCGAAGGGCACATCGGGGGTCATTCCAACACCGTCGAGGTGGAAGAAGACGGACGACAAATTCCGATCGACACCGGCTTCATGGTTTTCAACAAGGTGACTTATCCGTATCTGCTGCGGTTATTCGAAGAACTGCGTGTGCCGATCAAGCCGACCGAGATGAGTTTCAGTGTCCGGCACGACGAACTCGACATCGAATACAACGGGATGGGACTCAACCGTGTCTTCGCCCAGCGGGCCAATCTGGTCCGTCCGCGTTTTCTCAAACTTCTTGCGCAAATCATGCGTTTTTTCCGCGTGGCCAATGCCTCGCTCAGTGACGAATCACTCGAAAAAATGTCACTCGACGAGTTTGTCCGTCGCCACCGCTTGGGTGACGACTTCCTGCGGCTTTATCTCGTGCCGATGAGCGCCTCCATCTGGAGCATCACTCCCGGTGGTGCGCTCGATTTTCCGGCCGCCACGCTGGTGCGTTTTTTTCACAACCACGGATTTCTCGGCGTCACCACGCACCATCCGTGGTTCACGGTGGATGGCGGATCCCGCCAATACGTGAAACGCATGCTGGGTGATCTCCCGCGCGCGCATGCTTCGTCGCCGGTGGCTTTGGTCGAGACCGGCGCCGATCAAACCACAGTCCGCACCAAGGACGGTGCTGCCCACGTGTTCGACCGCGTCATCCTCGCGGCGCATGCCGATGAATCGCTGGCTCTCCTGGAGAGGCCCACGCCTTTGCAAGAAAAGTTACTTTCCGCTTTCCGTTACCAAGCCAATGAAACGCTGTTGCACACCGACGCGACCGTTATGCCGCGGCGCGAATTGGCTTGGGCCGCGTGGAATTACCGGATGGAACCGAGCGGGGAAGGGGAGCGTCCGTCCACCCACTATTACATGAACCGGCTTCAGGGGGTGTCGGATCGGGAAAATTATTTTGTCAGCCTCAACTACGCCGACCGCATTGACCCGGAGAAAGTCCTCTGGCGCACGAATTACACCCATCCGATTTTCGACCGCGGGGCCCTGCGGGCACAGCATGGTTTACCCTCGATCAATGCCGAGTCGCCCAACCAGCGAATCTTTTTCTGCGGAAGCTACTTCCGCTACGGCTTCCACGAGGATGCCTTCGCCTCGGCCGTGCAATGCGCGCAAGCGGTCTGCGGGGAGGATCCTTGGCGGTGAACTCGTGTTTCTACCAGTGCGACGTCTTCCACCGGCGGCTGCGGCCCAAGCAGCACGAGTTCCTTTACCAGGTTTTCTATTTCTACCTCGATCTCGGCGAGTTGGACGAAGCGGCGCGGAAGCTGAAAATTTTCGGGGTCAATCGTCCGAACATTTACAGCCTGCGCGACCGTGACCATCTGCAATACGGCCCCCGGGAGCGTCCGATCGCGGACAACGTGCGCGAGTTCCTCGAGCGCGCGGGGTGCCCGCTGGATGAGGGCGGCGCGATCCGCATGCTCTGTTTCCCGCGGATGCTTGGTTACACCTTCAATCCCATCACCATTTATTTCTGCTTCCGGGCCGACGGCACCCCGCATGCGTCGGTCGTGCAGGTGGGCAACACCTTCCGGGAGCTGAAGCCCTATCTCGTCCCGCTTGCACAGAACGGCAAGTGCGACTTCGAGGTGCGGGTGCCCAAAGAGTATTACGTCTCGCCGTTCAGCCCGGTCGACCTCGACTTTCACTTCCGGTTGCATCTGCCGGACGAAAATCTGCAGGTCTTCATCGATGACCACGATGCGGAAGGAAAGGTGCTGGTCAGCACCCTGACCGGCAAACGCCGTGAACTCACTTTGGCCAATCTCGCTCGGTTCACCGCCAAGTTTCCTTTCATCACCCTCAAGGTCATCGGCCTCATCCACTGGCAAGCTTTCCGTCTTTGGCTTAAAGGCGTGCCATTTTTCTGGAAAGAGACACAAGTCGAAGACCAGCGCAGCGTGTTCCGTCCGCACAAATCGGGGCAAAAGAAGGTGGCGAAAAGCCGCGGTGCGGCCCGAATCAATAAATCATAATAGTGCTGACGTCGGAGTGTCCAGGCAACTCTTACGCCGACTATGCGCTCAACAAAGGTGTTATGTCTATACGAACCCGTGCTAGCCGAGGATGAGCTAATCGTAAACTACAACCGCACTCGGGCGAGCAACGCCCGCGCCCTGGCGATCGATGCGAACAACGATTTGTGGGTGGGTGGCTTGGTTGGTTGGCACTCGCAGAATGTGTATGGCCGCATCAGCGGGACGACCGGGCTGGCCGACATGACCACGGCGGGCCCGAATCCCGGCATTCGCAACATCGGCGGCGGCTACGGAGCGGTGATCGATGGGAACAATGTGCTCTGGTCGGTGGACCGCCCGATACAAGTCGCACGGCATGACCTCACCGCCAACACGACCACCAACATTCCAGCCTTAGGATGTTTTGGCATCGGAGTTGGCTCGTGTGATAACAGCATCTGGGTATCGAGCTTCAAACCAAGTAACGATACAGGATTCAACCCGAGTCTGAGCAACACGTTTGTCCTGCGCCATTTCAACAACGCTGGCGTCTTGATCGGAGCGTGTGCGCAACCAGATGTGGCCCAAGGACTGAGCGTGGACAGCGACGGGGAGGTGTTTGTTTCAAAACACTCTCTCCCCTCCCTGGTGAGCCACGCAATTGTCAACATGTCGAAGACGTGCCAATGTGGGATAGATTTGTCAAAATGTATTATCCATAATGGAGAATACTTTCGGCTTTTTAAGCCAAGTTATTGGCAACCTCGGGCCAAGGGTGCAGGAGAAAATAGTTAAGCTGGTGCGATCTTGGGCCAAAATCAGCCAAAGACAGACACTCTTCGTTCAGCGCCTCAAAAAGAAGATCGGCAAAGTCTCGGCAGGGAAGACGGACCAGATTGTCGAAGTTTTGAACGAACTTATGGGCGGGCCGGGGGGATTTATTTTTGATTGAGGTCGATCTTGAGCAGGTTGGCCAGTTCGTCGACGCGTTGGGCGAAGAGTTGGAGGGCGGCCTCGACGGGGGTGGGCGAGGTCATGTCGACGCCGGCGAGTTTCAAGGTGTCGATGGGATCTTGCCGGCCGCCGGATTGGAGGAAGGCGAGGTAGCGGGAGGGGTCGCCGGTTTCGAGCACTTGGCGGGACAAGGCGATGGCAGCGCTCATGCCCGTGGCGTATTGGTAGACGTAGAACGCGCTGTAGAAATGCGGGATGCGCAGGCACTCAAGGTCGAGTTGCGGGTCGAGGGTGAAGTCGGGCCCGAAATAGGTGACCAGTAGTTCGTGGTAAATCGTGGTCAGGGTATCGAGGGTCAGGGCTTCCCCGGCCTCCTGGCGCTGGTGGATGATTTTCTCGAACTCGGCGAACATGGTCTGGCGGTAGATGGTGCCGCGGAGGTCGTCGATCTGGCGGTTGAGGAGATACGCTTTCATCGGCAGATCGTCCGTCTGGGTGAGGAGGTGGTGGGTGAGGAGTTCCTCGTTGAAGGTGGAAGCAACTTCGGCGAGGAAGATGGGATAATGGTGGTCCTGGAAGGTCTGGTCGCGTTGCGCATACCAAGTGTGCATGGAGTGGCCGGCCTCGTGCGCGAGGGTGAACATGTCGGCGAAGACATCCGGTTTGTAATTCATGAGGATGTAAGGTGGACAGCCGTAGCACCCGCTGGAAAAGGCGCCACTGCGCTTGCCTTTCGATTCGTAGCGGTCGCACCAGCGGCCGCGCAGTCCAGCCTCCAATTCGCGCGTGTATTCCGCGCCGAGCGGTGCGGTGGCGGCGATGGTGCGGTCGATGGCTTGGTCGAAGGTAAGGTGTGTGGTGATTTGCGGGACGAGGGGGACGTAAGTGTCGTAGTGGTGGACTTCCTCGAGGCCGAGGGCGCGGCGGCGGAGCTCGTAGTAGCGGTGGAGGGGCGTGAGGTTGGCGCGGACGGTCGAGATGAGGTTGGTGTAAACCTCGATCGGGATGTTGTGGCGGAAGAGGGCGGCCTTGAGGGCGGACGGGTAGCGGCGGGCCTTGGCTTGGAAGACGTCGGTGCGGACCGAGTTGGCCAGGGTGCTGGCCAGGGTGAATTTGTGGTCGGTGAATTCCTCGTAGAATTGATGGAAAGCGCGGCGGCGAAGGTCGTGGTCGGGTTTGACCAGGAAGGAACTGAAGCTGCTTTGGCTCAACTCGACTTGGCGGCCGGCGCGGTCGGTGATCAGACCGAACTTGAGGTCGACATTGGTCAGTTGGGAGAAAGTGTCCTCGTGTCCGGCCAGTGGTTGCGAACTCATGGCGAGGAGTCGTTCCTCGTTTTCGTTGAGCGTGTGCGGTTGGAAGCGGCGGAGACGTTCGAGGACACGGCGCCAGGGAGCAAGCGCGGGAGCGGAGGCGAGGGAGGCGAATGGGGCGTCCGGGATGGCCATCAACTCGGGGTTGAGGAAGGAACATTGCTCCACGATGTCGGTGTGGAGATTTTGTAGGCGGGCTTCGCGTTCGAGAAAGACGGGGTCGGAGGCATTTTCGCTGACCCGCAGGCTGGCGTAGGTGGCGAGGCGTTCGAGGGGCTGGTCGATGCTTTTTTCGAATTCGAGGGCGGCAAGGAGGCTGGCGGGAGATTCGGCGAGCCGTCCGCGGAATTGCCTGATTTGCGGGTAATGTTTTTGGAGTGCGGTAAATTCGGCCTCCCAAGCAGTGTCACCGGGGTAGAGGGGCGAGAGATCCCAGCGGTCGGACTCGGGGATTTCATGGCGGGTCGGGACGCGCGAGACGGAAGCGGCGTCGGTGGAACGGAACAACATGATGGTGGATATTGGGCGGGTCAGAATTCGGAGCAATTGAAAACGATGCGGTAGCCGCAGGTGGCGCTGCGGCAGACCACTTTGCATTTTTCGGAAAGGAGGACGGCTCCGCAGACCGGGCAGACGGTGTCCGGGTTGTCGTTCGGCGAGGTTGCCGGGGCGACGATGGCGCGCAAAGCAGCGGAGAGGGTGCGAACGACCTCGGGGTCGTGTGCCGCAGAGAGGCTGATGCGCAAGCGTGAGGTGCCGGCGGGCACAGTGGGCGGGCGGATGGCAGGGACGTGGAAACCGAGTTGCGCCATTCGCCGGGCGGTTTGGAGGGTTTCTTCTTCTCCACCGATGATGACCCGATGGATGGCGGCGGGCGGGGCGGGGTCGAGGAGAGCCGCGAGTTCGCGCAGCCTGGCCCGCCCTCGATCACCTTCGGGGCTGGCGCAGAGGTCGAGAGCGGCCGCGGCGGCGGCGGCGTTGGCCGCCGGCGGAGCGGTGGAGAAAATGAAGCTGCGGGCGCGGTTGACGAGGAGGTCGATCAGGGCGCGTGATCCCGCGATGTAGCCGCCGGAGCTGCCGAGGGCTTTGCCGAGCGTGCCCATTTGCACTTCGATGCGGTGGGCCAACCCGAGTTGATCGGCCAGTCCGCGACCGCCCCGCCCGAGGACGCCGACCGCATGGGCCTCATCGAGGAGAAGAACGGCGCCGTATTGGTCTTTGAGTTCAACAACATCGCGGAGCGGGGCAAGGTCGCCATCCATGCTGAAGACGGATTCGGTGACGATGAAGACGCGGGCCCGCGCGTATTTCTGGCGCGCCCATTGGAGGTGGTGTTCGAGGTGGGTGGGATCGTTGTGATGGAATGGACGGATCGTGGCGCCGCTGAGACGGGCGCCGTCGACCAGACAGGCGTGGGCAAGTTTGTCCAGGAGGATGACGTCGTCCTTGGTGGCAAGCGCCTGAAGGGCGCCGGTGCTGGAGGCGTAGCCGCTGCCGAAGACGAGGGCGGCAGCGGTGTTTTTGAAAGCGGCGATTTTTTCTTCGAACTCGCGGTGGGGACGTTGGGTGCCGGTAACGAGGCGGGAGGACCCGGCGCCGGCGCCAAAATCTCGGGTTGCTTCGAGCGCGGCGGCGACCACTTGGGGGTGCGCGGCGAGGCCGAGGTAGTCGTTGGAGGCGAAATTGTGCAACGTCTGGCCGCCGAAGCCGACGAGCGGACCGGTGGCCAGGTCCGAAACGCTGAGACGGCGACGGAGGTGCCGGGCTTCGAGACTGGCGAGGGTCGTTTGCAGGTGATCTTGGAACATCGGGTGGCGGGGATTCTTCATGGCCAAGAGCGCACAGTCCACCGGGGAGAGAGTCGGTGGGTGGTCGGGCTCGGTAGGAAGGGATCGACCACGATGATAGCCCCGCTGGCGGTTCTGCGGAATAATTTTGCGCGGATTCCCCTGCGGAGGAAGAGGGGTGAATAGCTTGATATCGCGAGACGGGCGACGGAAATTGCGCATCGGGTAGCATGGCAGGGCAGTGCATCTTCTGTCGGTGTCCGGGGCCGGTTTCTGTGATGCAGAGCAACGGGGAAGAGTTGATTGGCAGCGGTCGGGCGGGCAACTTGGGAGCATGCTACACCTGCCTGACCCGGTGCACCCGTTTGCGGTGCATTTCCCGATGGCGTTTCTCCTACTCGGGATGGTGGCTCTTGTTTTGTCGCTCTTGTGGCCCAACCGCTACGTGGTGCGTCTGGCTTTTCTCATGATGGTGCTGGGCGCGTTGGGTGCCACTTGGGCCCACCGCACGGGGACGGATGAAGCGGCGGCTGTTCGTTACGTCGGCGAGTCGACGGCTGCGGCGGTGCAGGAGCACAAGAGCACTTCGGATTTGATGCTCGTCGCTTCATGGATCGCGGCGGTCTCGGCCGGGACGGTCTTTTTCACCAATCTCATCCCGGGGTTGTCCCTGCTGGCCCGCTTGGTCGCGGTGGCCTCGTGCTTGTTTTTGCTCTGGACGATGCAGACCTCGCACCACACGGGAGTGGTGCTCACCCACACGCACTTTTTCGGTCCGAATGCGCCGAAACCTGTACCGGGAACGGAAGAGGTGATCCGCCTGAAGGTCGAGTGACCTCGGGAAAGGTCCCACCGGGTCCCCACTCCGGGGGACGGCGAAGTTTGTTCAGTCTGGCCGGGGTAATCCTTGTTTTTGCGCGTTTCCTTGCGGGGCGCGAATGGGTAGAAATGGGGGATGGATAAAGTCAAAGCGGCCGTAGTCGGCGCCAGCGGTTACTCGGGCGAGGAACTGGTCGCGTTGCTCGCGCGGCATCCGCGGGTGGAAATTGTCGCGGTGACGTCGCGGCAATCGGCCGGGGAGACGATGGCACAGGTCTTTCCGCGCACCGCAGGATCGGTCGTTGCGGGATTGCAATTTATCGAGCCGTCGATTGGGGCGCTGGAAAAATCCGGTGCCGCAACCATCTTTCTCGCGCTGCCGCACGGTTTGGCCGCGGAGTTTGCCGGGCCCTTGCGAAAAGCCGGACGGCAGGTGATCGATTTGAGCGCGGATTTCCGGCTCAAATCAGCTGAGGTCTTTGCCGAGTTTTATGGCCAGGCACATCCTGCGCCTGAACTTTTGGCGGAGTCGGTCTATGCCCTGCCCGAAATTTTGCAAGGTGACGCGCTGAAGGGTGCCGGGCTCATCGCCTGTCCCGGCTGCTATCCGACCAGCATTCTCGTGCCGGTCATTCCTCTCCTGCGGCGGGGTTTGATTGATCCGGCAAGCATTGTGATCAACAGCCAGAGCGGGACGAGCGGTGCGGGGCGCAAAGCGGACGCCGCGCTTCTCTTTGCCGAGTGCAATGAAAGTCTCCGGGCTTATGGTGCGCCCAAGCACCGGCATCTTTCGGAGATCGAGCAGGAGCTTTCGGCCGCGGCAGGATGCACGGTGACGGTCACCTTCACGCCGCATCTTGTTCCGGTGACCAGAGGGATGATTTCCACCATCGTGGCCACTCCGCTGGGCGACGCCGACGCCGGACTGGTCGAATCGGTGTGGCGCGAGGCCTACCACGGGCGGCCGTTCGTGCGCGTCGTGTCGCCCTTGCCCGATTCGAAGCATGTCACGAATACAAATTTCATCGATATTGCCGTGCGCGAGGACAAGCGGACGGGTCGTCTGATCCTTTTCAGCGCCCTCGACAATCTCGGCAAAGGCGCCGCGTGGCAGGCGGTGCAGGCCTTCAATCTTGCGCAAGGCTGGGACGAAACATTGGGATTGTCATGAGCAAGTTGAAAACGATCAAAGGCGGGGTCACGGCTGCGAAAGGTTTCCGTGCCGCCTCGGTTTTCGCGGGGATCAAGCCTTCCAACAAAAGCCGCGCCGATCTGGCACTGGTGGCGTCCGAAGTGCCCGCCGTGGCGGCCGGAGTGTTCACCACCAATCGGGTCAAGGCGGCGCCGGTGCGTGTTTCGCGCGCCCATTTGCGCGCGCCGCAGACCTGTGCCGTATTGCTTAACAGCGGAAACGCCAATGCTTGCACCGGTCCTGACGGTATCGCGGCAGCCAAGTCGCTCGCCGCGAGCCTGGCCGACGTGCTCGACTGCGGCGTGCGGCGCGTGTTGGTTTGCTCGACCGGACGTATCGGCGTGCCTTTGCCCGTGGGAAAAATGGCGGATAAGCTCCCGGAGTTGGCCGCGCGCTTGTCGGCTGAGGGCGGTGGGGATGCGGCCGAGGCCATCATGACGAGCGATACCTTTGCCAAGGAGTTCGCCGTCGAGGTACGTGCCCCCGGCGGTGCGTTCCGGATCGGCGGCATGGCCAAAGGGGCGGGGATGATCGACCCGAACATGGCGACCATGCTCTGCCTGGTGACCACCGACGCGAAAATTTCCAAGGGCACGCTGCAAAACGCCTTGCATTCGGCCGTGGAGCGCAGCTTCAACCGCATCACGGTGGACGGCGATATGAGCACGAACGACACCGTGCTGGTGCTGGCCAATGGCACGGCGGGCGGCGCGCCGATCAAGAGCGTCTCGCCCGAGCATGCCCTTTTCACCGAGGCGCTCAATGAAGTCTGCACCCGGTTGGCTTTCATGATCGTGCGTGATGGCGAGGGTGTTTCGAAATTCGTCACCGTGCAGGTGCGCGGGGCCTCCAGCCTGCAGGCGGCGCGCAAGGTGGCCGAGGCGGTGGCCAATTCCACTTTGGTCAAATGCGCTTGGGCGGGGAACGACCCGAATTGGGGGCGTATCCTTGATGCCGCCGGCTACTGTGGCGTGCAGATCCGGGAGGAATTGGTCGATATTTACTACGACGGCGTCGCGGCGGTGCGCGGGGGAATGGCGGCGTCCACGCCGAAGGAAAAGCTGGTCAAGGCGGTCTCCGGCGACAAGTTCACCGTGACGATCGACCTGCACCAAGGCAAAGCCTTCTACACGGTTTACACGACCGACCTGACCGAGAAATACGTCGAACTCAACTTGAGCGAATAGGATGAGCCTCTCCGATGCCAGTCTCCGGGCCGCGACGCTGATCGAGGCTTTGCCGTATTTGCAAAAGTTCCGCGGGCAAACTTTCGTCATCAAATACGGCGGCAGTGCGATGGAAAGTGTCGAGGCCGTCGAGCGGTTGTTGCGTGACGTTGTTTTTCTCGAGGCCGTGGGGGTTAATCCGGTGCTGGTGCACGGCGGTGGCAAGGCGATCAGCGCACGCATGCGCGAAGCAGGGCTCACCGCGCGGTTCGTCAACGGGTTGCGGGTCACGGACGCCGACTCGATCCGTATCGTTGAAGAGGTGCTGGACCTCGAGGTGAACCCCCGGTTGGTTGAAACGATGAAGCTATTCGGCGGCCATGCCATCGGATTTTCGGGGCGCGATGTGTTGCGCGCGGAAAAGCTGCCCGCGGTCGACGATGGAAAGGGCGGTGCGGAGGACATCGGCTTTGTCGGCCGGGTCACGGGGGTGGAAAAGGCGGAGATCGAAAAAGTTCTTCGCGAGGAGGGTGTGCCCGTCATTTCCCCGGTGGCGCGCGGCGCTGACGGGCTCACTTACAACATCAATGCCGACGAGGCTGCGGCCGCCATCGCGGGCGCCTTGCGCGCGGCAAAGCTGGTCTTTCTCAGCGACGTGCCCGGGATCATGCGCGACCGCGAGGGCCCCGGTTCGCTTATTCCCAGCGTGCGAGCCGGCCAGGTGGACGCGCTCATCCGCCAAAAGGTGCTTGAAGGCGGCATGATTCCCAAAGTGCGGGGGGCGGTGGCCGCCTTGCGGGACGGAGTGGGTAAGACGCATATGATTGACGGACGGTTGTCCCATGCTTTGCTCTTGGAAATATTCACCAATGATGGCGTCGGCACCGAAATTGTGGCTTAGGGTTGTTCTCTTGGTGGCCTGCGCGTTTACGGCGCAGGCAGAATTCCGCGGCGCCTGGATTTCAACGGTGCACAATCTCGACTGGCCTTCGAAAAAAGGCCTGTCCACCGGGCAACAAAAAGCGGAACTCGTCCGCATTCTCGACTCGGCCGAGTCTCTCGGACTAACCGATATTTTTTTCCAAGTGCGCCCCGAAGGCGACGCCCTTTACCGCTCGTCGCTCGAGCCGTGGAGTCGCTTTCTATCCGGAACCCAAGGCCAGGACCCCGGTTATGACCCGCTTGCTTTCTGCCTCAGCGAGGCGCGGAAACGCGATATCCGCGTGCATGCCTGGCTCAATCCGTATCGCGCCTCGGTCAAAGCCGGGGCACCGCTCGCTTCGAATCATATGGCACGTCGCTACAAATCGTATGCCTACAAAGTCGGTTCGGTCGTTTGCATGGACCCCGGGGCCCGCGAAGTGCAGGACCACGTGGTCAAAGTGGTCGCTGACCTGGCCCGCCGTTATGCGGTGGCCGGCATCCATTTCGACGACTATTTTTATCCCTATCCTTCGGTCGGAAAGTTGCCGGACGGCAAAACTTACCAACGTTATCGCTCGGGAGGCGGGGATTTGTCGCTCGGAGATTGGCGCCGGGACAACGTGAACCGCCTCATTGCGCGGTCCTCCCAAGCGGCGAAGGAAGCGCGTCCGGGTATCGTTTTCGGGGTGAGTCCTTTCGGCATCTACACCAAAGGCCAGCCATCCACGGTCAAAGCCGGGCTCGACCAATTCAACGAGATTTATGCCGATCCGTTGAAGTGGATGCGCAGCGGTTGGGTCGACTACATCGCGCCGCAACTTTACTGGAAGGACCAATCCGACCAGTGTTTCACCGAGTTGCTCAAGTGGTGGCGCAGCCCTTCGGTCAATCCGCGGGGCGTGCCAGTCTACCCCGGCATCGCCGCCTACCGCATGAGCGAGCAGGGTTGGCCCGCGCAGGAGATTGTCCGGCAAGTGGCTTTGTCCCGCACGGTAGGGTCTGGTCCCTCCGGCCATGTCTTCTTCCGCATGGCGAATTTGGTCAACAACACCAAGGGAGTGTCGACCATGCTGAAAAAAGCCGGCTACTGAGGCAGAAGCAGGGCGCGCGCCACGGCGAGAAGCTTTTCCGGCGCGGAGAGGCGGTAACGTTTGGTGGTCACTCGTAAATTGTCGCGCCGCATTTTACCGAGCAGGGCACGGTAAATCGAGGCCATGATGCGGGCAGGAAGAAGGCTGCGCGCATCGGCGGAAGGCTGAAGGCGCGCGGCCTTGCCGAAAAGTTGCCCTGTTTCGGCGGCGAACGTCGCGAGATATGGGCCCGCGCCGGAGGGAAACAACGCGGGGTTCACCCCGGCGCCGGCCAGCTCGTCCAGCGGGTAATAAATGCGCCCGCGGCGGAGATCCGCGGCGGTGTCACGCAGGATATTGGTGTATTGCAACGCGCGCCCCAAGGTCTCCGCATAATCCGCCGCGCGGCGGGGGTCCGCGCCGAAAATCGGCAGGCAAATTTGTCCCACCGTTCCGGCCACCCGGTGGCAATAGAGGTCGAGTTCGGGCCGCGTGGCCATGCGCACTTGCGGGGCGAGGTCGGTGGCCGTGCCGTCGAGCAACTCGAGGAAGAGGTTCCGGTCGAGGTTGCGGCGCCGGATCAATGAGGCGAGGTTGCCCGGCAACCCCGGCAAGTCCGCCGCGCGGAAACCCGCGCGCCAAGCCTCGAGTGCTTCCTTGCGGAACGCGGGCGGATGCGGCCCGCGGTCGGCCATATCGTCGACCACGCGGCAGAACGCATAAAATGTTTCGAGGTCATGGCGGCGGCCGGTGGGCAACAAGCGGAAAGCCGGCACGAAGCTCGACTTGCTGGCCCGGACGATGGCCGGGGCGTCGAGGTGTCCGGGCGGAAGGAGTGGATTCATGCGCCTTCAAGGCGTCCGCCGGTCATCTGGAGTGTGCGGTCGGCGGCCCGCGAGGCCGGTCCGTCGGGCCTGGCACCCCAGACCACGGTGAGGCCGAGTTCGTCCACGGCGCGGCGGGCGAGGGGAACGAGAAGTTCCTCGGCGGCGGGCGATTCGGCCAGGAGCAGTTGTGGGCGGTGGATGATGGCACGGGCAAAGGCGGCAACAGCCTGACTTTCGGGGGCAAGATCACCGACCCGCTGCTCGGCCTCCTCCTCCAGATGGCAAAACCTCAGCGCGGACAAGGTGCGCTCGGCTTGTTCGGCTTCGGTCGTGCCGCCGGCCTTGAGAACAGGGAAGGCGATGTTTTCCAAAACGCTCAAGGAGGGAAGAAGGGCGCAGGCCGGGAAAAGAAATCCGATATGTCGCAGGCGCAGTGCATCGCGGGCGGGAGCCGGCAATTCCGTGGTATTGGTCCCGCTGAGCCAAACTTCGCCGGTGTCGGGTTGCTCGAGGAGTCCGAGCACATGGAGCAGGAGGTTCTTCCCGCAGCCCTCCGAACCGCTGATGGCATAAAAATGGCCGGAGTCGAAAACGGCGTTGGCGCCACGAACATACGAATCGCCTTCACGCCAGAGCGGCCGGACGCAGTGCAGTTCGCGGCAATGGAGCAGGGGGGCTTTCATCGCACGGCACCGCATCCTGCATCGGCCTGGCCCGGAATGCAGGAAGAATCTGTTGCCGTGCGGGCGGCGGGGCGGCACCCTCGTGGTTCATGACGGTGGCCAACCAAATAACGCTCGTGCGCATCATGCTCATTCCGGTGTTCGTCATTTTCGCCATTTATTATTCGGCGGGCGTCCGCGCCGGGGCGGGCGAGGAATCTCTGCGCTGGGCCGCCGTCGCCGTGTTTGTCCTTGCCGCGGCGAGCGACGGCCTCGACGGATGGGTTGCGCGCCGCTTCAGCCAGCGAAGTGCTTTGGGTGTGGTGCTCGATCCCATCGCTGACAAAGGCCTCCTGCTCACCGCCATCATCACCTTGAGCCTCTATCCGTGGCCGGTGAGCCTGCCGCTTTGGTTCCCCGTGCTCGTCATCGCCCGCGATGTGGTGATTCTCGTCGGCTGCGGACTGCTCAAATTTTTCACCGGTGATATCGAAGTGCGACCGAGCATTTACGGGAAAATGGCCACCGCCCTGCAGATGGCCGCTGTGGCCTGGGTTCTCCTGCAGATTCCCGCGCAGCAGTGGGTTGTTTGGGCGGCGGGCTTCTTCACGTTGCTCAGCGGCTTCGGCTACATGTGGCGCGGCCTGCGCGCCATGGAAGGGGCGGCGCAAGCGGAATGAAAAAAGTTGTTCTCGTGGGCCGTCCGAATGTCGGCAAATCTGCCCTTTTTAACCGCTTGGCCGGGCGGCGCATTTCCATCGTGCACGATCAACCTGGGGTGACGCGTGACAGCATTGAGGCGGTCTGCAAATTCGGCCCATCCCCCTTTGCCATCGTCGACACCGGCGGCATTGGATCCTCGCCGGACCCGGATTTCGCCGAGGCCACGCACCGCGCGGCCGATCATGCTTTGGAAGGTGCCGATGTCGTGCTTTTTGTGGTCGATGGACAGGACGGACTTATCCCGCTCGACAACGAGTTGGCCGCGAAGCTGCGCCGCGCCTCGTGCCCGGTTGTGTTGGTGGTCAACAAAATCGACGATCCGAAACACGAGGACCGCGAGGCGGAGTTCGAGCGTCTCGGCTTTCCGCGCTTGGTCGGGGTCAGTGCGGTGCATGGTCGCGGCACCAGTGACCTGATTTCGGCCGTCGGCGAGGCCTTCGGGGCGGCCGAGGAGAAAGTCGAAGCTCCGGAGGTCAAGATCCCCCCCCGCATTGTCATCATCGGTCGTCCGAATGTCGGTAAATCTTCGCTGACCAACGCGCTACTCGGAAGCGCGCGGGCCATCGTGAGCGAAATCGCCGGCACGACCCGCGATGCCCTCGAGGTGCCCTGCGAGTTGGGCGGGCACAACTACCTCCTGCTCGACACGGCGGGGATCCGTCACCGTTCCAAGCACAACACCTCGGTCGAAGTCTTCAGCGTCATGCGCTCCGAGGAGGCGATTCGCATGGCCGACGTTTGCGTGCTGGTCGTCGACGCCCAGGTCGGCGTGACCGAGCAGGACAAGCGCATCGCCGGGTTGGTGCAAAAAGCGCGAAAAGCTGTGGTTATCGCGGTGAACAAGTCCGACCTCATTCCGGAGGAAGACCAAAAGCGCGACGGACTCAAAGAGCAGTTGGCCACCTGGCAAGCTCAGCTTTTTTTCCTGCCCTATGCCCCGATGGTCCTGCTCTCGGCCAAGACCGGTGACAATTTGAAGCGTCTCGGGACCACCCTGGAAAAAGTTCGTCAGCACGCCACCCGCCGTCTCGGCACGGGCGAATTGAATCGCGTGATCCGCGATGCCATGGATCTCCACCCGCCCCCCTTGAAAGGCGCGCGCCGCCTGAAGGTCTTCTACGCGACACAACTGGAGGAAACGCAGCCGCGTCCATTTGCTCCGGTCAAATTTCTCCTCTTCGTCAATGCCCCGGGCTTGCTTACGCCGAGCTACGAAACGTATCTCTCCGCCCACTTGCGCCGCTTCCGCGAATATCCGGGCCTGCCGCTCATCCTTGATTTACGCGCCCGCCCGGAATCGGAAAAACGCCTGCGCACCCGCGGCGGGAAACGTCCGGCCAAACGTGCCTCGGCCAAGCGGCGCTGAATGGCGTCCAGCGGAGTTGGCACGGACGTTGCTTTTTGTGACTTCGGAGGCTGAGTTTTCCTTTGCCCCTAACCTGAAAACCCTTAAATTAAACGATCCGTCCGACTTAAACCGGCTAAGCCCATGAAAAGACCCGCACGCCAAGGCCTTTACGACCCGCAATTCGAGCACGAATCCTGCGGGGTGGGCTTTGTGGCCAACATGAAGGGGGTCAAGTCGCACCAAATCGTCGAGCAGGGCCTGCAAATTCTGGTCAATTTGGAGCATCGTGGGGCTTGCGGGTTCGAGGAGAACACCGGCGATGGAGCCGGCATCCTTCTGCAGATGCCGGACAAGTTTCTTCAGGCGGTGGCCAAGGAAGGGAACATCGACCTCCCGGTTGCCGGTCATTACGGCGTGGCCATGGTTTTTCTTCCGCCCGATAAGCAGCTCCGCCAAAAAATAGAGGAACGCTTCGAACAGGTGGTCCGGGCCGAAGGGCAAAAATTTCTCGGCTGGCGCACCGTGCCGACCGACAACTCGACCCTGGGCGAGACGGCCAAGTCGGAGGAGCCGGTAGTCCGCATGGCTATTGTCGGACGCAACCGTGCGATCAAAGACGAACTCGCTTTCGAGCGGAAACTTTACGTCATCCGTCACCGCCTCTTCACCGAAGTCCGCTACGCCGGCGCCCCCGGCGGCAGCTTCTTTTACATTCCGAGCTTCTCCTCCCGCACCATCGTTTTCAAAGGCATGTTGACCACGGCGCAGGTCGCGGAATTTTATCCCGACCTTTCCGATCCCCGCATGGAAAGCGCGCTGGCGCTGGTCCACTCGCGTTTCAGCACGAACACCTTCCCGAGTTGGGATCGTGCGCACCCTTATCGTTTTGTGGCGCACAATGGCGAGATCAACACCCTGCGCGGCAACGTCAACTGGATGCACGCCCGTGAGTCGCAGTTTGCCTCGCCGCTTTTCGGCGAGGACATGGACCAACTCAAGCCGGTGGTCCACCCAGACGGCAGCGACTCGGCCATGTTCGACAATTGCTTTGAATTTCTCGTCCTTTCCGGCCGCTCTTTGGCCCACGCTGCCGTTATGATGATCCCCGAGCCGTGGGCCAAACACGGCACCATGCCGCAGGACAATAAAGACTTTTACGAATACCATTCCTGTCTCATGGAGCCTTGGGATGGTCCTGCTGCAGTCGCTTTCACCGACGGAACGCAGATTGGCGCCGTCCTCGACCGCAACGGGCTGCGTCCGTGCCGCTATTACGTAACCAAAGACGATCTGGTCGTCATGGCTTCCGAGGTCGGAGTGCTCGACATCGAGCCCGAACGTGTCGCGCACAAGGGCCGCCTGCAACCGGGCCGCATTTTCCTGGTCGACACGAAAGAAGGTCGCATTATTGCCGACGAAGAAATCAAGTCCTCGCTGGCCAAGGAGCACCCTTATGGTGCGTGGCTCAAAGATAACTTGGTCAAATTGGAAGACTTGCCGGCCGGGGGGGAACCGGCCCATCCGGACCACGACACGGTGACCACGCGCCAGTTCGCCTTCGGTTACACGCAGGAAGACCTCAACCTGATCATCGCTCCGATGGCCAAGACCGCCGTGGAGCCAATCGGTTCGATGGGCAACGACTCGCCGCTCGCCGCCCTCTCGGACAAGCCCAAGCTCCTTTACAACTACTTCAAGCAACTCTTCGCGCAGGTGACCAATCCGCCGATTGACTCGATCCGTGAAGAAATCGTCACCTCGACGATCACCACGCTTGGCTCGGAGGGCAACCTGCTCGAACCGACGCCGCAAAGCTGCCGCCAGATCCAACTGGGCTCCCCGGTCATCACCAACGAGGAACTGGAAAAGCTCCGCGTCCTCGACCGCCCCGGTTTCAAGTCCGCCACCCTGCCCATCCATTATGAGGTGGCCGGCGGCGGACCCGCCCTCGAAAAGGCGCTGTCCGAACTCTTCGAGTCCGCCGACCGCGCGATCGCCGAAGGGGTCAACATTCTCATTCTCTCCGACCGCGGGGTGAGCGAAGAGCGTGCCGCCATTCCTGCCTTGCTCGCCATGTCCGGCTTGCACCATCACCTCGTGGCCGACGGCACGCGCACGCAGGTCGGCCTCGTTCTCGAGTCCGGCGAGCCTCGCGAAGTCCACCACTTTGCCTTGCTCACCGGTTACGGTGCGGGTGCGGTCAACCCGTATTTGGTCTTTGAATCGATCGAAGACATCATCCGTCGCCAAAATCTCATCGGCATCGACGTGCAAAAAGCGATCAAGCAGTACGTCAAAGCTGCGGCCAAGGGTATCGTCAAGACGATGTCCAAAATGGGCATCTCGACCATCCAGAGCTACCGCGGCGCGCAAATCTTCGAGGCCGTTGGCCTGAACAGCGAAGTGGTCGACACCTATTTCAAGTCGACCGCCTCGAGGATCGAAGGGATTGATCTTGCCGGCATCGCCCGCGAAGTGGAAGAACGCCATCGCCGCGCCTACCCCGGCAGTGACTATCGCGACGAAGTGCTGGACGCAGGCGGGGTTTACAAGTGGCGGCCCGATGGCGAGCACCACGCCTTCAACCCCACGACCATCCACCTTTTGCAACACGCGTGCCGCACGGGTGACATCAAAGCCTTCCGCAAATACACCGACTCGGTTAATGACCAGTCGAAGAAAATCTCCACTTTGCGCGGCCTCATCGATTTCGAATTCCCCAAAAACGGCGGGATTCCCATCGAGAAAGTCGAGTCGATCGAGTCGATCATGAAGCGCTTCAAGACCGGCGCCATGTCCTACGGCTCGATCAGTTCGGAAGCCCACGAGACGCTGGCCATTGCCATGAACCGCATCGGCGGCAAAAGCAACACGGGCGAGGGGGGCGAAGACTCCGAGCGCTTCAAGGTGATGCCCAATGGAGATTCGAAAAACAGTGCGATCAAGCAAGTTGCTTCCGGACGTTTCGGCGTGACCAGCTACTACCTTTCGCAGGCCAAGGAATTGCAGATCAAAATCGTGCAGGGTGCCAAGCCGGGTGAAGGCGGGCAGCTCCCCGGGACCAAAGTGTATCCGTGGATCGCCAAAGTGCGCCACTCCACCCCGGGTGTCGGACTCATCTCGCCGCCGCCGCACCACGATATTTATTCGATCGAGGATCTGGCCGAATTGATTCACGACCTCAAGAATGCCAACCGCCACGCCCGCGTGTCGGTCAAGCTGGTCAGCGAAGTCGGGGTCGGCACCGTCGCCGCCGGGGTGGCCAAGGCCCATGCCGATGTCGTCCTGGTCAGCGGTTACGACGGCGGCACTGGCGCGTCTCCTCTTTCCAGCGTGCAACACGCCGGCATGCCGTGGGAGCTCGGCCTGGCCGAGACGCACCAGACTCTCCTGCTGAACAATCTCCGCAGCCGCATTGTGGTGGAGGTCGATGGACAACTCAAAACCGGCCGCGATGTGGTCATCGGCGCCCTCCTTGGGGCCGAGGAATTCGGCTTTGCCACCGCGCCGCTCGTTGTCATGGGTTGCATCATGATGCGGGCCTGCCACCTCAACACCTGCCCGGTCGGCGTGGCCACCCAGGACCCCGTGCTGCGCAAAAAATTCACCGGCGATGCCGACCATGTGGTCAACTTCATGCGTTTCATCGCCACCGAAGTGCGCGAACTGATGGCCAAACTTGGTTTCCGCAATCTTGATCAAATGGTCGGTCGCGTCGACAAGCTCGTCATGCGCAAAGCCGTCGACCATTGGAAAGCACAGGGGCTCGACTACTCGCGCATTCTTTACGCACCCGAAGTCGGCGACGAAATCGGCCGTTACTGCACGATGAAGCAGGACCACGGCATTGAAAAATCCCTCGACATGACCACCCTGCTCAAAATTTGTGAGCCGGCCATCAAGAAAGGCCGAAAAGTCCACTCACGCCTGCCGATCAGGAACGTCAACCGCGTGGTCGGCACGATCGTCGGCTACGAAATTTCCAAGCTTCACGGGCTGGAGGGACTTCCCGACGATACGATCACGCTCGATTTTGTCGGCTCGGCCGGACAGAGCTTCGGCGCTTTCGCCCCGCGCGGCTTGACCCTCCGCCTCGAGGGCGATGCCAACGACTACGTGGGCAAAGGTTTGAGCGGCGGTAAGATCATCATCCTACCTTCGCCCGAGTCCGATTTTGCCGCGGAAAAGAACATGATCATCGGCAACGTTGCCCTCTACGGCGCGACCGGCGGCGAGGTTTACATCCGCGGGATGGCCGGCGAGCGCTTCTGCGTGCGCAACAGCGGCGTCTGCACGGTGGTTGAAGCGGTGGGCGACCACGGTTGCGAATACATGACCGGCGGCCGGGTAGTCGTGCTCGGTCCGACCGGACGCAACTTCGCCGCTGGCATGTCGGGCGGCATCGCCTACATCCTCGATACGGACGGCACCTTCCATACCAACTGCAACTTGGACATGGTCGACCTTGACCGCGTGGAAAACGCCGAAGAGGTCGCCGAACTGAAGTCGATGATCGAACGGCATGCCCGTCTCACCGGCAGCACCCGCGCCGCCGAAGTGCTCGCCGCATGGGAGGAGACCTTGCCGAAATTCGTCAAGGTTCTGCCGAAAGATTACAAGCGCGTCCTTCTCGCCATGGATCGTGTCATGGCCGCCGGCCTGAGCGGCGACGAGGCAGTGATGGCCGCTTTCGAGGAAAACGCCCGCGACCTCGCCCGGGCGGGAGGCAACTGATTTATGGGCAAGCCGACCGGTTTCAAAGAATTCACCCGCGAGATCCCCGCCGACCGCTCGCCGCTCGAGCGCATCCGCGATTGGGAGGAATTTCATGTCCACACCGCGGAGGAAAAACTCCGCGAGCAGGGTGCGCGCTGCATGGATTGCGGCACGCCGTTTTGCCAGACCGGCATGATTCTCAACGGTGCGGCCAGCGGTTGTCCGATCAACAACCTCATTCCGGAATTCAACGACCTGGTCTACCGCGGTCTCTGGCGCGAAGCCCTCGACCGCCTGCACAAGACGAATAACTTTCCCGAATTCACCGGCCGCGTCTGCCCCGCACCCTGCGAAGGCGCCTGCGTGCTCGGGATCATCGAGCCGCCGGTCACGATCAAAAATATCGAATTTTCCATTATTGAGCGCGGCTTCGAGGAAGGTTGGGTCGTTCCGCATCCTCCGAAAAAGCGCACCGGCAAAAAAGTTGCCGTGGTCGGTTCCGGTCCCTCCGGCCTGGCCTGCGCCGACCAGCTGAACAAAGCGGGTCATCTGGTCACCGTCCTCGAGCGTGCCGATCGCATCGGCGGACTCCTCACTTACGGCATCCCCAACATGAAGTTGGACAAGGACGACATCGTGCAGCGCCGGGTTGATATCCTCGCGGCGGAAGGCATCGAGTTCGTGACCAACGCCGATGTCGGACAAAGCTATCCCGTGGAAAAGCTCCGCGAGGATTTCGATGCTGTTGTGCTTTGCTGCGGTGCCACCCAAGCGCGCGATCTCACTATCGAAGGACGCGAACTTGACGGCATATACCCGGCCATGGAGTTCCTCAGCACGAACACCAAGTGTCTCCTCGACGGGACGGAAGTTCCGGCGCATCTCTCGGCCAAGGACCGCCATGTCGTGGTCATTGGCGGTGGCGACACCGGTACCGATTGTGTCGGCACGTCGATCCGCCACGGCTGCAAGAGCGTGGTCCAATTGGAAATCCTGCCCAAGCCGCCGGCCACCCGCGCGCCGAACAACCCGTGGCCCGAATGGCCGAAAATTTACCGCATGGACTACGGGCAGGAAGAAGCTGCCGCGCTCTACGGTGCCGACCCGCGGGTCTATTGCACCACGACGAAAAAGTTTGTCGGCGATGCGAACGGCCGGGTCAACGAATTGCACACCGTGCAGATCGAGTGGAAGCTCGACCCCCAGGGCCGTTACTCCCCGGTAGACGTGGCGGGCACGGAAAAAGTGATCCCCGGGCAACTCGTCCTCCTTGCCATGGGCTTCCTCGGACCCGAGAAGCCCCTGGTGGAAAAGCTCGGTCTCGCCATCGACGACCGCAGCAATGTGAAAGCCGACTACGGCAAGTTCTCCACCAGCGTGGGCGGAGTCTTTGCGGCCGGTGACATGCGCCGCGGTCAGAGCCTTGTCGTCTGGGCGATCAACGAAGGCCGTGCCGCGGCCCGCGAATGCGACCGCTTTTTGATGGGCGTGAGCAACCTGCCCTGACCCTGCGGGTTCATTCCTCCAACTCGTCGGTATCGCCACCCTTGCGGGGAGGGCACCATCCGTCGGCTCCTTGCGCTCGGCACAGCCACGGCTACCCCGCCGGAGGCCAACCCGAGTTTCTCGCCCTGCGTGACGAGGTCGCCGCCCCCGGCGAAAAGAAAATGCCTCCTGCGGCAAGGTCCGTGAGCCACCGCGCTCAGCCGGAAGACGGGCAACGTGTTTCGTTCCAGCGGCAAAGCGGAGGTCAGGGTCAGCACGCGGGTGGAAGGATGACAGGACGCCCCTCGAAGCGACGATGGCCGCCCGGGACTTCGTTCTTGCCAGGCCCTCGCCATTCAGCCCAAATTTCAGTCATGAGATTTGTCCTCCTTTTTCTTCTCATCATTGTCACCCCGGGTCTGGCCCAAGACGCGGTGGACGTGGTCACCGCGGGTTCTCCGCAAAAAATCACGGCGATGGAAAAATGGGGACTGACCATGGAGCAGTATTTGCTCATCGACCCTTCGCGCCGACCCAGCGGCAACACTTTCAAATATTGGCGCGCCCGAGGCCGCGGACCCTACGGTAACTTGGTCGAGCGCATCCCCGGCGGACCTCGCCGGCCGGTCAACCCCTGATCCCCACGCACCGATGTGCCCCGCCCTCCTTCGTCTCTTGTTGCTCTGCGCCGCTCCCGCCCTTGGCGGTTGCGCCGGCTTCACGTTCTGAATTGTCCGTTGATGAGGCCAGCTCTTCGGGCGGCGCTTGGTTTGTCGGTCGTCTTATCGTTCGCCGCCTGCGACCGTCCGCCGGAACCAGCGCCTCCGCCGGCCCCGCCTACCGCTTCCGACGCGGCCCGGCGATTTTTTCAGGGCTACCGCGGCGACTACCGCCAGGCCGACCCGGCCTTTCTCTCCCAAGCTCTCGCTGCAGCCCTCCAATCGGCGGCGGAAGGGGAGAAGGAATCGGCGGCGCGAGTCAAAGCGAGCGAGTTCCCGACGGACAAACCTCTCCTGCTGGAAGGCGAAATCTTTGCCGGCCTGTATGAAGGCTTCACCAGTTTCGAAGTCGGTCCTGAGCGCACGGATGGCGGTCTTACTTTCGTGGAGGTCCGCTTCCGCAACGAGCCCTACAATGTCGCCTGGACCGATGAGGTCCTTCTGGTCGACGAAGAGGGTTGGAAGATCGACGACGTGCGCTACTCTGGGAAAAAAGTCGGCTTGCTCGGCTTGCGCGATATTTTGCAGGATTTCGAAAGTTCTTTGGCCGCCGAAGCGTCAACCCCCACCACCCCACTATGAAAGTCACCCGCCCCATCCTCTTCCTTGCCCTCGTTGCCCTGGCCGCCTGCTCGCCCGAGCGCGAGGCCGTTCTTTCCTTGGCCCCAGTCCCCTTCGCCATGAAAACAGCCGAAGGAATCCTCCCTCGCCTGAGCACCGGACCGATCGAAGGCCCGTTCGCCGGGGAGGTGCAAAAAGCCGGAGCCCTGGCCTCCGCCACGGTTTACTACAGCCCGCTTGAACAAGGCGATAAAGTCATCTTCATGACTGCCTACTGGTTTCCCGAGGACCAGTTCGACGTTCTGCAAAATCCGGACTCTCCCCCGCTCTTCGGCTTCGAAGTGCTGCGGCAAGACGGGAAAGTGCTCAGCGTGGCCGGGCCCGTCGACTCCATCTTCGCTCCCGACACGCCCGACGGAAAAAATCTCATCGACCTCTACGGCGCGCTTTACCTGCCGGAGACTTACCGCGCGGTCGAGTAACCACCACTTTTGGCGGGGCAAGGTCATGGCTACTGGGTTGCTTCCATGGCGATTCGGTTGGATTCATGGCGTGCGGGAAGAATAATCCCGGCCCAGGCGCTGGTCCGACAGCTAGGGCAGGGCCTCCCCGGACCTGCCGCGCTTCCGATTGATCCCGTCCTCAACCCCGCATCTCGGCCCACTCCACCATGCGCGCAATCACCTCGCTGCTCAGCAAGGCATGACCGACACCGGGCAGTGTGATCACATCCGCGTCCGGCAAAGCCTCGCGCAGCATTCTCCGTGCTTCGGGTTCCACAATGCGGTCTTCCTCAGCTTCGACAATGAGGACCCGGGCACTGCTCGGAAATCCTGCCAGCATGCCATCGCACCTTCCGAGCAAATCAAGATCCTGTGGAATGTAAAAGAGAACCCAGCGAAGGGAAATGCGGCGAAAACCGCGCAAGACCGGCTTTTGTCGTTGACGCTGCCGGGGGCAGGGGGTATTGCGACCTTTTATGCGACGTCGCGGAGCCATTCTTCACTGGGTGTTGTTCTGTTTCGCCACCGCCGGGACGGACTGGGCGAGGGCCGACACCGCATCGGTCGACGCGTCGTTGGCCGGTTGGCTCGACCAATGGCAGCTCAAATACCAGCCCGCTCCGGGGCCGGATTTGGCTAGCGAAGCCTGCGCGCCGACCACTGTGGTCAATGCCATGGTTTATCTGCAGAACCAATACCCGGAAATCTACGGCACCAATCTGGCCGGAACTAACCAGACCAATTATTGGGCCCAAACGGCGGTTCTTCTCGCAGGACCCAACTATATGAAGACAGACCCCCACGTGGGGACGGTGCCCGTCGTCAACTTGACGCTCGGTTTGCGGTCTTTTCTCTCGGCCCGCGGCTTTGCCTCCACCCGGGTCAGCGGAATGCTCCCGCAGGGAACCACCAACGGCCTTGTGAATGAGTTGATCGGCCCCCTGCCGTCCGACTACGTCGAGGGTCTCCCCACGTTTGATTACTTCGCCACCGCTCTGCGCGGCGGCAGCCCGGTGACCCTCCAGATCCTCTACGAAGGTCAATCCGTCGGCCACAACGTTCTCCTTACCCGGGTCGACTGGACCGGCAGCGGTGCTGGGGCAACCGGGAGGATGGAATTCATCGATCCCCTCGACCCCGCGCACTACGACACCAATGGTTTCCCGGTATCCCTCAAGGTGACCCCCGGGATGGTTTCCATCCTGCCCTCCATCTTCTTGACCAACACCAATGGCGTGGTCGACACCTTGAGCAATGTCCTTGCCCTCGACTACCAGCAATACAAGGGAGAGCTGCCTTACGACGGCACCAACTATGAGCAAACGACCGCCCTCATCGGGGGAGCCACTATCATGCAGGTGCCTGAGCCGCGGGTCGTCCCGCTCGTCTTGCTCGCGATCGCGTCAATTATCTGGTTTCGCGTTTGGCGGCGGAACCGGACGGAGGGCTGACGCCTAGCTCAGCGGGGTCCCTGTGGCTCGTCAGGGCAGAATTTCAGACAGCCTGCGTCCCTCCGGGTCGATGATCTCCGTGTCCCGCCACGACTCGACCCAGTCGATCACGTTCGCCATCACGCCGTCGCTGAGCAAGGCATGACCGACACCCGGCAACGTAATCACGTCCGCCTGCGGTAAGGCCTCGCGCAGCATGGCCCGCGCCTGCGGTTCTACGATACGGTCCTCCTCCGCCTCGACAATAAGCACGCGGGCGCCAAGCGGAAACCCGGCCGGCAAGCGGTGGCATCCGGCGAGCAAATCGAGATCCTCGCGCAGCCGAGCCCGGTTGGCTTCGTCCAGCGGACCGTCCAAGGGCCCCGGCGGGAGCAGATCGGCCGACTGCGGTTCGGCCACTTTGGCCGTGAAATTCCCGAGCATCTCACGGGCCCGGACTTCGTCCTCCAAGCTGCCGGCCATCCCCGCCAAAGCAGCCCGTAGGCGGCGGCCTTCGCGCCCCGGGGGAACAAAAGTGGCGAAACTGGCCAGCAGTACCACGCCATCGGCCTGGGCGAGGACGTTGGCCGGAACCATGTGCGGCCCGAGCGAGCGGCCGATGACCAGTCGACGCCCTGTGGTCATCGGTCCGGGCCACGCGGGAACGTGGGGCGGCAGGGCGCCGTAGCCTCGTTCGCCCGCGTGCCAGAGCCATCCCCGAGAGTCCGTCGCCTTTCTCCATGGCTCCCAAGTCCGTGCATCCCGTCCCCACCCGTGCATGGCAACCACTTGCAGTGGCGGTGGTTGGTTTGCAGTCATTAGGAGGCAGTTTAGAACAAAAGGTGACAAGAGTAGCGAAAGGAAAAACAATGAGCTGGGAGAAACGGGAACTCGGGTTTACTGGTCTTGAAATATTCGCCCGGTCCACCATGGTCTTCTCATGGCCAATCCCCCGATCCACCCCTACGAAGCTATCCCCAGGGTGGCACCCATCTCCACTGACCAACTGCGGCCTGAGTGGAAGGCAACGCTGGCTCGCATTCCCGGTGCCGGGCTCAAGGGTTCCGGTTTTCCGGGGTATGTGCTCGGGGAGCTGATGCGAAGCCCGGAACTTTTCGGTCCTTTTCTCGAGTGGTGGGTGACGGCCAAGAGCGCCATGGCCTTGAGCAATCGGGAGCAGGAGCTGGTCATCCTGCGTATGGGCCGTCTTTACAGCAGTGATTACGTTTGGAAGCATCATCTTCTCACCGCGCGGGAGTTCGGGGCCAAGCCGGAGGAGATTGCCGCATTGCTCGAGGGTCGTTTCGATGACTTCTCCCCCCGGGAACGGGCCCTTCTCACCCTCGCCGAGGCCATGGTCTGTGACCGCTATGTTTCCTCCGAAATCTGGGAGGCCCACGGTGGCCAACTCAGCCCGCAGGAAATGGTGGATCTGATGAGCCTCGTTTCGCAATACGTGCTCTTTGCCCTGGTCAACAATGTGTTCCAAGTGCCCTTGGAGGCGCCGTTGCGGGATGCTCCCGGACTGGCCCAGGCTTGAGTCGGACCTGAAGGCTCTCTCCCATTTTAGCCGAGGCTGGGGAAGCGCGATTTCGATATCTTTGCCCAGAGTGCCGGTCGCCCCTCTGGTCGAATCAGTTGCAAAGCTGCAGCGAGATTGGCGAAATTGGTCTTCAGCACCAACCCGGCGAGAACAAGCGGAAAATCCCGCGAGCCGTGGCTTTCAAGTTTGCCCGATGGTGGGCTATTGCTCTATGACAGCAACGTGAACTTTCTCCTTCCTCCGGTTGTCGGGCTGCTTTTTGCGGCATTCAGCCTTTCCGTCCCTACCGCCGCGCAGGCCGATACGTTTGGCACGAGCGGTAATGAGTTCACCATCGACTTTGTTGGTATCGGCAATGCGGGCAATGCGGCTGATACGACCACCTATGGCGCGGTGGCTTACTCCTACCGTCTGGGTGCGCACGAAATTTCGCAGGACGCGATCGACAAAGCCACGGCCAGCGGGATGACTGATGTGACGGCAGGGCCGTGGACCGGCGATCAACCGGCGGCCAGCCTCAATTGGTATGAGGCGGCGGCCTTCGTCAATTTCCTGAACACCAGTTCGGGGAAGACGGCAGCCTACGATTTAACGTGGAGTGGCACCGCTTGGAGTATGGCGCTTTGGAGCAGCGAGCAGGCGTGGACGGCGGGCGGAACCAATCTCTACCGCAACAAGAATGCCTACTATTTTCTGCCCAGCGAGAACGAGTGGTACAAGGCGGCTTATGACAACGCGGCCGGCTCGGCTTATTTTCCTTACCCGACGGGAAGCAGCACGGCGCCGATTGCGGTGGCCAGCGGGACCCAACCAGACTCCGCGGTTTACTTCCAGACGAACCAGATTTCGCCGGCGGAGGTGACCGCTGCCGGCGGCTTGAGTCCTTATGGCACGATGGGACAGGGCGGCAATGTGTGGGAGTGGACGGAGACCGCTCTGAGCGGCGACAACAATTCTGCGACCAATGTGCGCACCATCCGCGGTGGCGGTTGGACCAGTCCCGAGGGCCAGTTGAGTTCCTCGTTCCGCAGTAGCAATGGTTTTCCGGACGGCGAACGCACCTGGGTCGGCTTCCGTGTCGCCAGTATCCCGGAACCCTCGACCTATGCGCTTCTTTTGGCGACCGGTGCCTTGTGGTGGGCGGCGAGAAAAGCGCGGTTTGGACGCGCCGTGCGCCGGAAGATTCCGCACTGAAGCGAAGCGGCGAAGCATTTGGCCGCCGGGAGGACGGGGAGCCGGAAATAGGCTGAGTTTCACCCGACCCTGGCGCGAGCCGTGTCGAAAATGAAGATCCGAACCGACTCGAGAACGGGCCGGATTGGCGCGGCAAGCCTATCGCGGAAAAGGAGTGTGTTCCGGATGCGCCGAGCGGAAATGCTCTTGTCGGTCGGGGTGGGGAAGCGGATGGTCGTCAATCATGGATGCGTTTTTTGTCGATCTCGGACGGCGGGTGCGGGGGCGATGGCAAGCGGTGGATTTTTCCCTCGCGGCCTTCCCCGGTATTGCGCGGACGGCTCTCGAGGAAAAACCCCCGGCGACGCAGGTGGAGCTTGCGGCTCTCACCCGCTCCTTTTTGCGCGACGATGAGCAGCCGTTTCAGACGGCCTCGGGGTTTGGCCAACCGGAGTTGGTCGTCTTCGATGATCCTCGGTTCTACATCCAGTTGCTGTTTTGGTTGGACGGAACCACGCAGATCCACCAGCACGAGTTCTCCGGATCCTTTCATGTGCTGGCAGGGTCGAGTCTGCACGCCGAGTTTGCCTTTACCAACGTGCAGCCGGTCACCGCGCATTTCCGGCTGGGTGATTTGCAACTGACCGGCACCGAGTTGCTCGAGACGGGGTGCACCGTGCCGATCACGTCGGGCGCGGGCAGCATTCACTCGCTCTTTCACCTCGAAACCCCTTCGGTCACGGTGGTGGTGCGCACCCATTCGGACCCGGGGACCGGACCGCAATTCACTTACCTGCCGCCGCATGTGGCGGTGGACCCGTTTTTTTCGGATGCGCTGACCACCCGGCGACTACAACTCCTCGACGTGCTCGACCGGACGGGAGCGGAAGACTTTGCCGAGGTGGTCCGTACCATGGTGGCCTCACTCGATTACGAGCGGGGATTCTTCACTTTGCAAAACTGCCTTGTCGCCCTGCAAGAGCGGGGGGAATGGGAGGAAACGTGGGATGTTTTTGCCAAAAAGCACGGAGCGCTCGCCGCTTATGCCGCACCCACCTTGGAAGAAATCGTCTGGCGCGACCGGCTGGTCAGCTTGCGCAGTTCCATCGAGGACCCCGACCATCGTTTCTTTCTCGCCCTCCTGCTCAATGTCCCGCGGACCTCGGATCTTCTGCCTTTGGTCGCGGCGCGTTTTCCCGGGGATCCGGTCACCACGGTGCTGGGCTGGGCGGAGGAATTGAGCGAGTCCTCCGAAGAAGGCACCTGGATTCTCGATGCGAAGTATCCGGATGAGGAAGCGGGCGAAGGCAGGGAAGCTCCGCTCGATCGCTTTCTCGGCACCTTGGCCCGTTGCCTCCGGAGCGAGGCCGGGGCAACCGATGCTGCCCGGCGCGAGGCGCTGGCGCAGTCGAGTCTGCGGGCTCTTGTGGCGTGAGCGCGCCGAATCATTATGACACGCTCGGCCTCGACCGGCGTTGCACCACCGCACAAATCCGCGCGGCTTACCGCAGGTTGGTCAAACAACATCATCCGGACGTCAACCACACCGCGCCCGAAGCCACGCTGCGGGCCCAAGCGCTCAATACCGCGCACGCCACGCTGAGCGATCCTCTCCGGCGCGCGGACTATGATCGCGAGCTGGACGGGGACAACCCCGCCGGCGCAACGGTGCGGGGCGCAAGGCATCGTGACATTGCCCAGGATGTGATGCTGCGGATCGAAGAGTTTTTCCGCGGGACCACGCTGACCATCCGGGTCAACGATCCGGCCAACCCGCACGGCGCCGAAAGTTATGAACTTGAGGTTCCGCCGGACACAGCCCCGGGCACCAAATTCCGTCTCCCCCGGGCGGAGGAATTCTCCGGCAGCTGCGTCGTGGTGCGTTTGCGCGTCCTGCCCGGCGCCCGCTTCCGGGCGCGCGGATCCGACGTGCGCACCGACTTGCGGATCAGCGCCACGCGGGCGGCCAGCGGCGGCAGCGAGATGATCCCCGGGGCGAATGGACGCATGGTCCGCGTGACCATTCCGGCCGGAGTCACGCGCGGTGCGGTGCTGCGGGTGCCGGGCGAAGGCCTGCCCAAGCCACGCGGCGGCCGGGGCGATCTGCTGGTGCGCGTGACCTATCGGGTGGAAGTGAAAATCTCACGCGGGGCCAAGCGGCCCAGCGCATCCGGGCGACTGGGCTGGGGTCGGACGTGACGGCCGAAGTTGAGGTTGCCATCGGTTGCGTCCCCGGGGCGTGAACACGCACGGATTGATTCGACAGACCGTGGAGCGGGTTCACGACGTGTTGGCCCATTTTCCCGAGGTCGGGGAAGCTACGCTTTCCCGGTTGCGGTCCCAGGGCACGGCGAAAGAAGACTTCGACATCGATCTGGCGCTTTGCGGGCGAAGCGCTCGATTGGCGCGTGCTCGGCCGGATTGAGCACGAACTGGATGACCTGCTTCTGCCTTACGCTTCAACTTGCTTCGCCACGCCACCCGAACTGATGTCCAACTGGCCGCTCACATTGCCAGGGTAGGAGTGTCTTTTTACCGGAGCGAGGGGCGACGACGGCTGGTTGAGGCGGCGGAGCGATGCGGGAGGCGTGCGGCGGACGCTATGACGACGCTTTACCCCGCGCACATTTGGACTTACAACCATTGGCTTCAGCCGGCGTGGCGGAACTGGCAGACGCGACGGACTCAAAATCCGTTTCCCGCAAGGGAGTGTGGGTTCGACCCCCTCCGCCGGCAAATTTTCACGGTGAAACTTTTCCAAGCCGCAGCGGAGGTGTTTGTGCCGGATGGTTGTCCGGCCGCCGCGGCCCTCGCGCGCACCACCCACTTGGGGATCGGGGCGCATCAAGACGATCTTGAATTCATGGCCTTCCATGGGGTCGCGGAATGCTTCGGCAAAACCAAGCAATGGTTTTGCGGGGTGACCTGCACGGACGGGGCGGGCAGTTCGCGGAGCGGCGTGTACGCGGGATTAGGCGATGCGGAAATGGCGGATTTGCGTCGGGCGGAGCAACGGGCGGCGGCGGTGGCGGGTGATTATGGCGCGATGGCCCAACTTGCCTACACGAGCCCGGGGGCGAGGAACCCGGGGGATAAGCGGCTGCGGGAAGATTTGCGCGGAATACTCGAGGCGACCAAACCCGAGGTGGTCTACACCCACAACCTGGCCGACAAGCATCCGACGCATGTCGCCGTGGCTCGGGCCGCTATCGAGGCGTTGCGTTCGCTGCCTGCTGAAATCCGTCCGCAACGGGTCATCGGTTGCGAAGGATGGCGGGATTTGGATTGGCTGCCGGACGACGAGAAGGTGGTCATGGACGTCACGGGCCACGAGGCGCTGGCGGCGAAGTTATCCGCCTGCTTTGTCTCGCAGATCGGCGGCGGCAAACGCTACGACCTTGCGGTGGCCGGCCGGCGGGCGGCGCATGCCACGTTTTCTGATCCGCACTGCCCAGACCGCGCGGCCCAGGTGATTTTCGGGATGGATCTGACGCCGCTGATCAAGGATGCCGCGCTGGATCCGGGGGCTTATGTCGATGGGATGATTGAGAGGTTCCGACGAGCTGTTCGAACCAGCCACGGATGAAAGAGGATTTCGGAGGATAAGTCGCCGGCCGGGTGACCCCGGCCGGCAACAATTCATCATCGGCCTTGGATCAGGACTCCCCCAGGTTCCACGCCATTCTTTTGAAGTCTACTTTGCGTCGGCCGAAGTTGATCAGCAGGCCGACCGGCAACCGGGTCGCGGCAAGTTCGTTGAGCAGTTGGGCTTCATCTGCTGGGCGGTATTCATCAGCCACTTTGAGTTCAACCAGCACCAGATCGTTCACCAGTAGATCGGCGATGTAGAGACCAACGGGCGTTGATTTGTAAAGGACCTCCAAGCGCTTTTCCATTTCGGCTCTGAAGCCGCGGTTTTGCAGTTCAGCTGCCATGGCGTTGCGGTAGACGGCTTCCAGAAATCCGTATCCGAGGACGTGGTGCACCTCGAAGGCCGAGCCAATGATCGCTTCGGTGATCTCGCCGTGAGCCAGTTCTTTTGACATGACGCCTCCTCGCACGAGTGACGCTTGGATGCAATCCGGCCCGCTGGTGGCAGGTCTTGAGTTTGGCTCGGGTCAACGAGCCAAACTCTTATCCAAGCCGTTTATCCTCTTTAATTTGAGCGCTTCGCTCAGCTCTTCGAACTGTCTGTCTCCGCTACGCTCCGGCTGTGGCCTAAAAACTTCAGGCGACGGCCGCGGTGGCGTCGGCGACCGTCTCGTAGACGCGGAACATTTGGTCGAGGCCGGTCAGCTTGAAAAATTCGCTAATTTGCGGGCTGAGGTTGGCCACCGCGAGTTTGCCGCCGCGCATCGACAAAGCTTGCGAGGGGCGGATGAGGGAACGGATGCCTACACTGGCAATAAAATCGACTCCGCCCATGTCGACAACCAGGGCTTTGCTCGTTTCGTCCCCGGCAACTTCCATCGCCGCGGCGTGCAGGGCATCGGCGCTGGCCTGATTGAGACGGCCGGTCAGGACAAGGATGGGGATGCCGTTCTCGCTGCGGCGGACGATTTCCATCAGGAGGCTTTGGCGGCGGCCACGGCCGCCTCGCGGGTATCGTGGACCGCATAAGCGGTCATGAACTGCGCGATCTCAAAAAGTTCCTTCACTTGCGGTTGGAAACTGCACACCGAGAGACTGCCGCCGTCGCGCCCCATGCGGCGCCCGGCGAGGAAAAACTCACGGAAGCCGGCACTGCTCACGTATTCGAGGTCGGCCAGGTCGATGACCAGGTGCTTGGCTTGCGTCCGGTCGAGCTCGGCGTGCAGGGCGGTTTTGAAGTCGTTGTAGGTGATGGTGTCGATGCGGCCGGAGGGACAGGCGACAAGGACATGGCCGTCGGTGAGGAAGGAACATTGCATGAACTGAAAGATGCCCCTCCGCACCGAAGCCCGGCAAGAAATTTCCGCTTGGGCCGTTGCGGCGTTGCCGATCGGGCGGCGGGCGGGTTATGGATGGGATGGCATTTATGCGGCGTCTCTTCGGACTGAACACTTTGGCGGGCAAACTCACCCTGTGGACTGCCTTGGCCGCGGGCGCCATTATGTCCGTGCTCATCCTTTTCGCCTACCGGGCCGCGCGGGCTGAGCTGATCGAAAGCACCAAGCAAAGCGCCTTGGCCGAGGTCGGGGTCCATGCGGTCGAAATCGACGCGATGGTCGGGCGGGTCGAGTCACTCGTCACCACCATGGCGGCCGTGCAGGGGTTGCGTGGCCCGGACCCGGACCCGGATGTCATGCTCGAGCTGCGCCGGATCATGGACAGCTTTCCGGCCAACGAAGTTTTCGGGGCCTATTACACTTTCGAGAATGCGGATTTCCGCGACCCGATGTCCATGCCGTGGATCGACCGGAACTCCTATCCTAAAGCGACGATCAACAAGAACGATTTCCACATCGACCAGCCGTCGACCATTTGGTATTGGGGCGCGAAAAAATCCGGCCAGCTGACCATCAGTGAGCCGTATTTCGACGGCGGCGGTTCGGACGTGACCATGCTCAGCGTCAATGCCCCGGTCTTTGGTCCGGAGGGGGAATTCTACGGCATTTCGGGTGTCGATATTTCGCTGGACGACATGCAGGAGTTGATTAAAGAGGTCGACATTGCCATGGCTGGAGAAATGGCCGGGCACGAGTCGGACTTTGCCTACCTGGTCAGCCCGGCGGGAAAGATCATCGCGCACCCCGATGGCGGCCTCATGATCGGCGAGGGAAATCCGGGAGCGAATATTTCGCAACTTCCGGCCGGGGTATCAATTCAGGCGACGCCATCCGGCCAAACGACCTACCGCAAACCGGACGGAGCCGAGCGCATTGTTTATTGGGTCACCGCACCGCTCTCCGGCTGGAAGGTGGTGCTCGATGTGCCCTATGCCACCCTTCTTATTCCGGTGCGTGCCTTGGCTTGGCGGCTCGGCACGGTGGGCGGGATCGGCCTACTCGTTCTCCTTGGGGCGGTCGGTCTCATTGCCCACCGCGTGGCGGGTCCGCTGCGGCATCTCACCGTCGCGGCGGCGGAACTGGAGGCCGGGCAAATGACCGGCGGGAAGCTTACGCCCCTGTTGCAGCGCGGCGATGAGGTGGGTGATCTCGGGCGGGCCTTCACCCGCATGGCCGACGAGATCCGCCAGCGCGAGGCCAGCCTCGCTGCTTGGAACGCCAATTTGGAAAAAACGGTGGCCGAACGCACCTCCGACCTCAAGGACGCGGTCGAGGATGCGGAAGAAGCGCGCGCCCTGGCGCAGGAGGCGAGCAAGACGAAGAGCGCTTTCCTAGCCAACATGAGCCATGAGCTGCGCACCCCGATGAATGCGATCATCGGCTACGGCGAGATGTTGCTCGAGGAGGCGGAAGAAACCGGGGAGAAGTGGATGGAGTCCGACCTGCAAAAGATTCTCTCTTCGGCCAAGCACCTCCTGCAACTGATCAACGACATCCTCGATCTTTCCAAGATCGAAGCGGGTCGCATGACGGTCTTCCTCGAACCGGTCGACATCGCGCAGGCCGCACGCGACGTGTCCTCCACGGTGGAACCGCTGGTGGCCAAGAATGGGAATGTCTTTGAACTCAAGTGCCCGGAGGACATCGGCACGATGCGCACCGACCTGACCAAGCTGCGCCAGACCCTCTTCAACCTCTTGAGCAACGCGTCCAAGTTCACCGAGAAGGGCCGGATCAGGCTGGAGATCACGCGCCGGGCCGACCAGATGGTTTCCTTCGCGGTGAGCGACACCGGCATCGGAATGACGCCGGAGCAAACGGGCAAACTTTTCGGAGAGTTCGTGCAGGCCGACGCCTCGACCACGCGCAAATACGGCGGCACCGGCCTCGGGTTGGCCATTAGCCGCAAGTTCTGCCGGTTGCTCGGCGGCGATATCACGGTCCAAAGCGTGCCCGGACAAGGCAGTGCCTTCACTGCGATCTTGCCGGCCGAAGGCAAGGAGCCGGCCCCGGAACCGGCGGCCGAAGAAGCGGCTGCACCGAAAGCTGCGCCCGAAACCCGGTCCCCGGCAACCCGCGGCACTTTGCTCGTGATCGACGATGATCCGGATTCACGGGATTTGCTCAAGCGTATGCTCGAGAAGGACGGGTATGCCGTGCTCACCGCGTCCGGTGGGGCGGAAGGCCTCGCGCTGGCCAAGGAGCACCAACCCGAACTGATCACCCTCGATGTCATGATGCCGAGCATGGATGGCTGGGCGGTGCTCTCCGCCCTCAAGGCCGACCCCGCAACGGCTGAAATCCCGGTGGTCATGATGACCATGGTCGACGACAAGCCGATGGGTTTCGCGCTGGGTGCCTCCGATTACCTGACCAAGCCGATCGACAAGTCCCGGGTGTTACAGGTCGTGTCGCGGCGGGTCGCTCATCATGGGGATGATGTTCTCGTCGTCGAGGATGACCCCATGGCGGCTGATATCGTGCGGCGCACGCTCGAGGCGGACGGTCGCCCGTCGCGCCATGCCCGCAACGGCCTCGAGGCCCTGCGACTGGTTCATGAGTCGCGTCCCGCGCTCATCGTCCTTGATTTGATGATGCCGGAGATGGATGGCTTCGCCTTCCTTGACGCCCTGCGTGCGGAGGGGCCGGATTTTGCCGCTATTCCCGTCGTGGTGCTGACGGCCAAAGATCTCACGGCGGATGAGCGCGGATTTTTGTCCGGCCGCGTGCAAGAGACCTTGCGCAAGGGGGCGGAGCAGCGCGAGAATCTGCTCGAAACAATCCGTCGCAATCTGAATCCTCTTTGAATCCATGGCCAAAATTCTCATCGTCGAAGACAACGAAATGAACCGCGATATGCTCTCGCGCCGTTTGGAGCGGCGAGGCTTCGCCATCGTCATGGCCATGGACGGCCAGCAGGGCGTCGAGATGACACGGAGCGAAAGGCCCGACCTTATCCTCATGGACATGAGTCTGCCGGTCATGGACGGCTGGGCGGCCACGCAGGCGATCAAGGCGGACCCCGAGTTGTCGAAGATCCCGGTCATAGCCCTGACCGCGCACGCCATGGCGGGCGACCGGGAAAAGGCGATGGCCGCGGGTTGCGACGACTACGATACCAAGCCGATCGAATTACCGCGCTTGCTCGAAAAAATCGCAAAGTTTCTGCCCGATGTCTGATCCTGCGGCATGCGGAGAGGAAGCGGTGGCCGCGTTGCGCCACGATCTACGCACGCCGCTCAACCAGATCATCGGATATTCCGAACTGGTCGCGGAGGATCTCGAGGGTGATGGGCATGCACGGACGCGGCAAGATCTGGAAAAGATCGGGCGGGCGGCCCGCGGGTTGGCTGACTTGATCACGCGGGAGATCCAGCCGGGGCGGATAGCCTTGGTGGGGGAGCGGGCCGAAACGGCCAATGGAGAGTTCGCCGCCGGAGTGAACGATCACGGCGTTATTCCCGCCGCCGAACCGGTGGAAGCCGTCCCGCTGGCCGCCGAGACGGCGAAGATTCTCATTGTCGACGATCAGGAAGAGAATTGCACGGTGCTGCAGCGCCGCTTGGAAAAGGAAGGCCACACCTGTGCGGCGGTTTATGACGGAGCCACGGCCTTGGAGCGGCTGGCCGTGGAGGATTTCGATCTTGTCCTGCTCGACATCATGATGCCGGGGATCGACGGCCGCGAGGTCCTGCGCCGGATCAAGACAGACGAAAAACTGCGGCACGTTCCGGTCATCATGATTTCCGCTCTCGATCAGATCGAAAGTGTGGTCGCGTGCATCGAGCAGGGGGCGGAAGATTATCTGCCCAAACCGTTCAATCCCGTGCTCCTGCGGGCGCGGATCGGATCCTCGCTCGACCGCAAACGCCTGCGCGATGCCGAACAGGCCGCCTTCGCCGCGCTGCAAGAAAGCCAGGCCAAGCTGGCCACGGAACTTTCCGAGGCGGCGGCTTACGTGCAAAGCGTGCTGCCTGCGCCGATCAAGGACGGCCCGGTCAGCGCCTCATGGCAATTCCTGCCGTCCTCCTCGCTCGGAGGCGATGCCTTCGGCTACGGGCCCGAAAAGGACGGCAAGTTCGGCATCTGTCTGCTCGACGTCTGCGGACACGGGGTCGGCGCCGCCTTGCTCTCGATCAGTGTGCTTAACGTCATCCGGGCCGAATCCCTGCCCGGAGTGAATTTTTCCGATCCCGGCGAGGTGCTCACCGGGCTGAACAACGCGTTCCCCATGGAGAAACACGGCGAGATGTTTTTCACCGCGTGGTGCGGCATTTACGATCCATCCACCCGCAGCATGCGCTTCGCGGGCGGGGGCCATCCGCCGTCCATTCTCGTGCGGGCTGACGGCACCACGGAAATCCTTGCGGCCAAGGGACCGGTCATCGGCGCCATGCCGGGAATGAAGTTCGCCTCCGCCGAAGCGGTCATTCCGCCGGCCGCGCGGCTTTTCGTGTTTAGCGACGGGGCTTACGAGATCGTGCGGCACGACGGCTCGATGATGTCGCACGACGATCTGCGTGAACTGCTGGCCCGCGCGCCTCAGGAGAACGCGGCGGCCTGGACCATGGAGCAACTGCGCGCGCTCAACAGCCAACCGGTGTTTGACGACGACGTCTCGCTGGTGGAACTCTGTTTCCCGTGACCGCGACCGCCGATTTTGTCTCCGACCGCTCCGAGTTGACCAAGCTCGAGGGGTTTACCGAGGATTTCGCGCAGGGGGCCGGGCTGTCCGACAAAGATCTTTTCGCTTTGCAGATTATTGTGGAGGAGTTGGTCACCAACGTCATCGATTACGGAGGCGTTCCCGCCGGCGAGCACGCCGTGCGCGTGGATCTGTCCACGGAGGACGGCGAACTCCTCATCCGGATGACCGACCGTGGCGCGGAATACAATCCGCTCTTGCGTGAGGATCCTGACGTCACCCTGTCTGCCGAGGAACGTCCGATCGGCGGGCTTGGCGTGCACTTCTGCAAGAAGCTGACCGACGCGCAGAGTTACGCGCGGGTGGACGGGCAAAACGTGCTCACCCTGACCAAAAAACTCGCCGCATGAAAATGTCCCGCCGCGAGGAAAACGGTGTCCGCGTGGCATCTTTGGCCGGCCGGTTGGACGGCTTCGGGGCCAAGGAGGCGGAGCAGACGTTGGCAGGGGAGAATGTCACGACGCCGCTGGTGCTTGATTGCGCCGGGTTGTCGTATCTGAGCAGTGCCGGAGTGCGGTTCCTGCTTGGTTTGCAAAAGGCCGCGGCGGCGGCCGGGTTCCCCTTCGCCTTGGCCGGCCTGCAACCGTTCTGTGCCTCGGTCATGGAAATGTCCGGCCTCTCCGGAATGATTCCGGTTTATGCTTCGGTCGACGATGCCACGCGCGCCATGCAAGCAGGCGGTGCGGCGATCGGGGCCGGTGAATGCCACGAAACGGCGGCAGGGACGTTCGCCTTTCACACCGTGGGGAGCACCGCGGGAACGATCGATATCCTCGGCGACATCGCCAACGTGATCGAGTGCGCCATCACGTCGGAGTTGGTGGCGGGCAAACCCTTTTTCGAGACGGAATACTCGCTCGGGCTCGGCGCGCTGGGCGGTGCACCGGAAGATTATTTGCCGGTCATGGGCGAAGCCATGATGGCCGCCGGGACCATGGTCTGGCTGCCGACCGACGGCAACGACACGCCGGATTACATGATCCCGCGCAAGGCTTCGACTGCCGTGGTCTTGCACACCGGTTTCAACGCCAGCATCCGCGGGGGGTTCAACGAGTTCGCCGAGTTCACCGCCGCACCCGGACGTCCGGCCAGCGTGCGTGAAATCTATCGAGCCCTCTTCGATCTGGCCAAGGAGCGTCGTCCGGACTACCGCGGCGTTCTCGGCCTCGCCATGCGCGCTGAAATCCACGAGGCCTTCGGGGCCGGCCTGACCAAATCACCCCTGCTCTCCAACCGCCCGGCCAACGGCAAGATGATCACCGATCCGTCGAACTACGACGCGTGGTTCGAGTCGGACAAGACGCCGCGCCACCAAGGAACGACCGCGCTGATTTGCGGGGCGGGGGAGGATCTTACGGCCGATTTGTCCCGAATCGACCAGGAACTCCTGCGGCGGATGTTCTACATCAATCTCGCGAACAAAGCCTCGCAAGACGAGGTGCTGCACAACCACGCCGTCTTTTTCCGCCACGCCCCGCCCCCCGCCGGGACGCAGGACATGGATGTCGAGATGCGTCGGGTGGTTGAGGAAGGTGAGTTTGTCGATATGAGGCACCTGCTCGATCAGACTACGGTGACCTCGGCGCTGATTGCCGTGAATTATGTCCAAGAGGTGCGTGAAGACGCGATAAAAGGTTGAAACAAGCACGACGGAAGCGCGCTTCGTTTGGCGGAAACCAGCCGGGACCAGACCAAGTTCCATCCCGAAGAACATGACGAAGAGAGCCAGAGGCAAAGCACCTGTTTTGAGCAACTCGGATGGCATCCCGTCAAATTAGCCGAGCGACCAGGGAAGGCCGAGGCCGGAGCGTGCCCGTTGGCTTCGGCGCGCTCAGGCCGAGCGGACGCGCCGTGGTTAACAGTCCGCGCTTTCCAGCGCGGAATCAACGTGATCAGCGGCAACCTCCAGTTGCTCTTTCAGGTCGTGCAGGGCAGCCCAGGACTGTGCGATGTCCGGTCCCCATTCCCCCTCGAGCCCTTCGAGTTTGGCGTTGGGCGAGGGATGGCAGGCGAGGTTTTCCTCGATCAAGCACGCGATGGTCCGCAGGGCGGGTCCATGGTAGGGGAGGTGCAGTTCGAGACGGTGCGAGACTTTCGTCGTCTGTGGCATAGGGGACAATCTTCCACCGAATCGGCAGCCGCGCAAGCCGCAGGACAAACTTTTTCAGCCTTCGGCCAGGGAGGCGAGGAGTTCGGGGGTGACCTCCGCAAGGCCGGGCACGGCTGCATTGGCTGCCCCGAGGGTGTCGAGCGGGTTGGTCGTGGCCACCGCCACGACCGGCATGCCGGCTCGCTGGGCGGCTTCGATGCCGACCAAGGCATCCTCGATGACGACACATTCGGCCGGGGCGAAACCAAGTTTTTCCGCGGCGAGGAGAAAGATGGAGGGGTCCGGTTTGCCGTGCACGACGTCTTCGCCGGAAACGATCACGCGGAAAAAATCACGCAGGTTCATCAGGTCGAGGGGAAGATCCAGGTTGGCGCGTTCGGTCGACGATCCGATGGCGCAGGGGATCTCCCGGGCTCGGAGGGCCGCGAGGAGCTCGCGCACTCCGGGCAGCGGTTGCATGCCTTTTTCGCGCACGAGCGCGCGGTAGGTTTCTTCCTTTTCCCGGGCGAGCTCGGCCACTTCGCGGGGATCCCGGGTCCAACCGAGGTCGGGGATGATTACGTTGTTCTTCTTGCCGAAGCCACGCTTGAAGTGGTCGGGAGGAAGCGGGAGTCCGCGTCGAGCGGCGAGAATTTCCCAACTGCGCTCGTGGTGGCCCGAGGAGTCAACAACGACCCCGTCCCAATCAAAGATGACGGCGGAGAGCATCAAAGCCCGGCATCGGTCACGGCCCCGGTCGAAGCGCTGGTGGCGCTGGCTGCGAATTTGGCCAGCACTCCGCGGCGGTAGCGCGGGGCGGGTTTTTTCCACTTGGCCTTGCGCCGTTTCATTTCGGCGGCCGGAATGTCGAGGGTGAGGCGGTGCTTGATCGCGTCGATTTCGATGGTGTCGCCGTTTTTGACCAAGGCAAGCGGCCCGCCATCGAAGGCTTCCGGAGTGATGTGGCCGACGACGAACCCGTGGGTGCCGCCGGAGAAACGTCCGTCGGTGACCAAGGCCACATCTTTGCCCAGGCCTTTGCCCATCACCGCGGAGGTGGGTCCGAGCATTTCGCGCATGCCGGGGCCGCCCTTGGGTCCCTCGTAGCGGATAACAATGACGTCACCCTTTTTCACCGAGCCTTTGAGGATGTTTTCGAGGGCGGCTTCTTCCGAGTCGAAGACCCGGGCTGTGCCGCGGAATTTTTCGCCTTCTTTGCCGGAAATTTTCGCCACGGCCCCGCCGGGTGCGAGGTTGCCGTAGAGGATGACGAGATGGCTGTCTTTCTTGACCGGATCTTTGAGCGGCCGGATGACTTGCTGGCCTTTGGGGTAGGGTTGGAAAGGCGCGAGGTTCTGCTTGAGGGTCTTGCCGGTCACGGTGAGGCAGTCGCCGTGGAGCAGGCCGGCCGAGAGGAGTTGCTTCATGAGCGGAACGATGCCGCCGATGGCGACAAGTTCGGACATGAGATATTTGCCGCTTGGTTTGAGGTCGGCCAGCACCGGGACGCGGCGGCCGATCTTGGTGAAGTCGTCGATGTGCAATTTGACCTTGGCGGCGTGGGCCATGGCGAGGAGGTGGAGCACGGCATTGGTCGAACCGCCCAGCGCGATGATCAGGGTGATGGCATTTTCAAAGGACTCGCGGGTCAGAATGTCCGAGGGAACGATGCCCCGCTTGAGCAGGTTCACCACCGCGGCGCCGGCGTCGCGCGCGTCGGTCTTCTTGTGCGCGGAGATGGCGACCTGCGCGGAGCTGTTGGGCAGGCTCATGCCCATGGCTTCGATCGCCGAGGCCATGGTGTTGGCCGTGTACATGCCGCCGCAAGATCCGGCGCCGGGAATGGCGCAGGATTCGATCTTCTGCAGTTGTTTGTCGTTGATCGTGCCGGCTGCGCGTTGGCCCACAGCCTCGAACACGGAGACCACGTCGAGGTTTTTGCCGTTGAGGCAGCCGGGAAGAATGGTGCCGCCGTAGACAAAGACCGCGGGGCGGTTGAGGCGGGAGATGGCCAGCATGCAGCCGGGCATGTTTTTATCGCATCCGCCGATGGCAACAAAGCCGTCGAAGCCTTCGCAACCGATGACCGTTTCGATCGAGTCGGCAATCACTTCGCGCGAGACGAGCGAGTATTTCATCCCCTCGGTCCCCATGGAAATGCCGTCCGAAATGGTGATGGTGTTGAAGATGGTGGCTTTGCCTCCGGCCGCGTTGGCCCCACCGGCAGCTTCGCGGGCGAGCACGTCGAGGTGCATGTTGCAAGGGGTGACCATGCTCCAGGTGGAGGCGATGGCTACCTGCGGCTTGGCGAAATCTTTGGCCTGGAACCCGACCGCATAGAGCATGGCGCGGCTCGGAGCGCGTTCGGGTCCGTCAAGGACCTGCGAGGAATAACGGCGAAGGGGTGATTTGTTGATGCGGGCGGATTTTTTGCTCACCCCGCGAAATTACATCGCGCCGGGCCGCGCGTTAAGCAGAAATCGGTTCAGCGTGCCCCGGGCGAGGAACGAATCAAGGCGATTTCCTCCTCGAGTTCGCTCCGTTGTTTCGCGCTCAAGCTCGGGGATTCCGCCGCGAGGCCCAGTTCCCGCAGGGCGGGGCGGGCCAGCCCTTGTTTGGCGTAGGATTGTCCGAGATAGAGCCGGTAAAATCCGGTGTCCCCGCCGCGCGCGGCGGTGAGGGCGACAAGGCGCTCGAGCAGTTCCGCTTCGGTCTGGAAGGCGCGGGCCGCATTGGCGGCGCGGGCGGCGAGCCACAGCGTGCCGGTGTCGCCGGGAGCCAAGGCGGCGGCTTTTTGCGCGGCGGCGTAGGCGTTGTCAGTCAGTCCGGCATGCAGGCATGCCTCGGCGCGCACCTCCCAGGCGAGGGGGAGCGACGGGTCGAGGTCCACGGCCCGCAAGCTTTCTGCCAGTGCGCCACGCACGTCGCCGAGCGAGACCAAGGTGCGGGCCCGGACCGCAGCCGCGGGCGCGGAGAGGTCTGAGTTGCGCACCGCCGTTGCGGACAGTTCCCCCGACTCGGGAAGCGCGTTGGCGGCCAGCGCGGAGAGGGCGGCGTTGGCGAGGAAGGCGGAACGGTTGGCCCCGCCCCACATTTCGCGCGCCAGTTGTTGGGCCGGCTCGGTGGCGAATTCTGCGCCTTGCCGGGCACGGAGAAAAAGCACGCCCGCCGCATCTACGGCTGTCAATCGCCAGTCGGGAGATTCCCCGAGGTGGCGGGCGAGGGCTGCGTAGTCGGACTTCTCGCCGAGGAGCCAGACCGCGTCAAAGCGGGTTTGGCGGTCGCGGGCGCGCCAGAGGGAAGGTTCGCGTCCGAGCGGCTTTCCGTCGCCGGCATCGACCGAAGCGGGGAGCGGGCCGGCCAGGCGGGCCAAGGGCAAGCCACCCGGGTTGATATAGACGAGCCCTTCAGCCGGGAGAGAAGGGCGGGTCAGTGTCGGTTGGATCGCGGCCGGGGTCATGGCCAAAGCATACCAGCGCGGCGCCGCCTCCAGCGCGGGGGACACGACGAGTCCGGCCACGGCAAGAATTACCGCGCCCTGCACCCACCAACGGAAAGCGAAACCGGTGTGCCGCCATTGGTCGACGGCCGCCGGCCAAGCGGGAATAAGCCAGAGGGCGAAGGGCCAGAGGAGAGCGGTTTGACCGAAGGCCGCAACGATCAGCAGCAAGGTAGGGGCAAGAACCGCGCCCTTGGAGTTGTGGCGCCACGCATCGGCTGCGGCGAAGGCGAGGATGGCGAGGGCGGCGAGCAGGGCGAGTACGGCGGCGGCGGAGAGTCCGCTTTGCGGGGACCAGAGGAGAAAAATATTCGCTTCCGACCAGACACCAAGGCCTCGCGGGGTGAATTGTGTCGCGGCGAGGGCGAGGACGATGACGCCCGGAGCCCAACGACGAGGCAGTCGAGACCAGCCATCGATGGTGAAAGCGGCGGCGAGGAGGAGTCCGCCGGGTGAGAGCCAGACCGAAAGCCACGCGGCGAGGGGGAGGCTGAGGGCGACGAGGAGCGGCGAGCGATGAAAAGTCGCTGTGCGCCAGAGAGACAAGAGCAGGACAGCGAGACCGAATCCGCTCCAACCGCTGGCTGGTCCCGAGAGGACCGCGGCAAGCAGAGCAGGGACCAGCGGGCCGAGTCCGCGCCAGGCCCGGCCGTGGAGTGGCCAAAACCATGCGAGCACGGCCAACCAGGCGACGAAGACGTGGAGGTTTTGCCAGGCGCGCGGACCGGCCAAGGCAAAGGCGGTGGTGGCTGGCGCGGCCAAGAGGGTGAGTGGATTCCAGAACGAGGGACCGGAGAGCAGCCAGAGACCGGACTCTTCGGCCGCTGCGGCGCTGATCGCATCGGGGCCACGCAGGGCGATTAGCGCGCCGAGGACAAACAAGGCGCAAACGGCGAGGGCGACAAGGCGGCGCCAGTTGCTGCGGTTCTCCTGCTCGGCCATCGGGTCTGGATCATTCGGACGGGGCGCGGGCTTGGCAAGGAGAAGCGGGTGGGTTGATCGGCCTTCGGTGCCTTGCATCACGCCACGGGCGCGATAAGTTCTCGTCCATGCACGGTTATTCATTCACTTTGGTTCTCATGCTTTCATTTCTCGGCCTGACCCGCGAGGCGGACGCCTTGTCCGTGGGCGACGAGGCGCCGCGCGTCTCTTCACGTGACCAGAATGGCGCGGAAGTTCTGTTGGCGGACGTCTATAGCCGAGGCCCGACGCTCGTTTATTTTTATCCCAAGGCGGGAACGCCCGGTTGCACCGCGCAGGCCTGCTCCTTGCGCGATGCTTTTCCTGATTTTTCGGCCGATGGCATTCAAATTATCGGGGTGAGTGCGGATACGGTGGAGGCGCAAAAAAAATTCGCCGACGCGCAGCAGATCCCGTTCATTTTGTTGGCCGACACGGACCTGTCGGTGACCAAGTCCTTCGGGGTCCCGACCATTCCCGTGCTCGGAGTGCCCAAGCGGCAGTCCTTTTTGGTCAAGGACGGCAAGATTGCTTGGATCGTGGAGAGTGCGAAGACCGGGGACCATGCCGCGGAAGTGCGGCAGGCGTTGCAGTCGCTTGGTACCGGGGAAAAATCTTGAGCCTGCATCCGTGCGCGCTACAGTGCTCGTTCACCATGCGAGGGTTGGTAGCTCAATGGTAGAGCAGCGCCCTTTTAAGGCGTTGGTTGTGGGTTCGAGTCCCACCCGACCCACTCGCTCTTCTGAACCTGTAAATCCTCGCGAACCGCCCGACTATTAGCTCCTCTGCTTCCAGCTTCCCTACTCATAGCAAGCTGGAGGTGGACGATTCCTAGCGGGTTTTAGGGCCCCATCCTCCCGCCTCTGGCAAGGGAGGCGTGTTACGGCTTCGCCTTAATCCGAATGAACGCTTTGCCAGGAGGTAGATTGCTTAAGGTCAAAGAGTGCGGGGCGTAAGTTGTCCAAGTCTGGAGATCTTCGCTCTTTTCAATGTCGTAGTTGAGGGTGAATGCTCCATTTGCATCTTTAGTAAGCACCAGTTCGCCTATCGCCATCGCTTGCATTTGGTTGGCCAGATAAAGCCCCACAACGGGAGAAACGGTTTCGGCAACATTAGGATTGGTCCCATAAGTAATGCTTTCTTGGTAGTTAGTTAAACCATCCCCATCGTTATCCCCGACATCTTGAATGAAGTTGGCTCTTACAGCCTTATCGGTATCCATCGTCAATGTGATCGAACTTGTTGTAGCTATGACGTCTCCGAACCAGTTACTAAACAAATAACCTGCATTCGGGGTAGCAGTTACTACAACGGATTCTCCAGCTTCATAAGTGTCTTTGTTAGGATCCGCTAATACAGTGCCTGTAGAGGTATCGCAGGTTGCTGTTAGCGTAGAAACAAAAATAACTTGCGACGCTGTTAGGCCAAAGGTTATGTAAGTATCTGCGAAGCGGGTGGGCAGATAAACAGTCGCTAGGCTGGTGCAAGCAGTGAACGCATCACCCCCAATACTGATCACGCTGCTGGGGATACTGATGCTGGTTAGGGAGTAGCATTCGACAAACGCTTGAACCCCAATACTGGTCACGTTGTTGGGGATGACCACGCCGGTTAGGGCGCTGCAACTACTGAACGCCCAATCCCCAATACTGGTCACGCTTTCGGGCATGGTGATGCTGGCTAGGCTGGTGCAAGAAGTGAACGCATTTTGCCCAATTCTGGTCACGCTGTCGGGGATACTGATGCTGGTCACGGAGTTATTTTGTTTTCCATTGCCACTGCCAAAAATAGAAGGTTCATTGACCCCGCTGTCCAACCCCACCTGCTCCACCGAATACCCACCCAACACGCTTGGTATCGCCACCGCACCAGCTTCAGTTGAGGCTGTGATAGTCGCCACGCCATCCTCAACGATGTAAGTCCAATGCCCGTCGACTACTTCCTGCCCCATACTCCCCAGCGGGAATGCGGATAGAAGCAGAGCGGAGAGGACGAGCCTTTGCATATAGTTATCTAAGCACCTCCGGGACCAATGCGGGCACGGCGGTTTACGATAGCGCTGCCACGAATCCGGCCATAGTGGACATCGTTGGAGGCTTAAGCCCGTATGGAACGATGGGCCAAGGCGGCAACGTGTTTGAGTGGAACGAGAGTGCTTTTGACGGGTCAAACAGCTCGTCGTCCGAGGGTCGCGCGATCCGCGGTGGCGGCTGGAGCGACGCCGAGGGCGAGTTGCGCTCCTCGGCCCGGAACTTCGGCGTCCCGTCGAGCGAGAGCTTCAACATCGGTTTTCGTGTCGCGAGTGTCCCTGAACCCTCGACCTACGTGCTGGTGTTGATGGGAGCAGGAGCGTTGTATCTTTGGAAGCGCCGGAAGAGTTCCCTTTGATCTTTGGCCCTTTGCCCTTTTCCTGTGGTGAGGTGGAAAGCCCGCCACAGGCCAACCTCGCGCAAAGATTTCGCATCCTTACAGGTGGGCAAGGCAACCTTTGATTTCGTTAGTGGACCCGCAGGGAAGCATCGGTCTGTTTCGGGCACTTGCGTCTTGGGTCGGCGGCAGCCTTCCTGACGGGGGGAGGGCTAATGCTGCGCATCAAACCACTTCATTCGCAGTGCATGGACATGACGCCTTACGGCTTGGTTGGCTTTGATTGTCGGCAGGAAGTCGGGGTCATGCGCGATCTGTGCTGGTAGCTCGGAGAGGTCGCTGTCGAGTTCCAAACAAGCCGCGGCGTCATTCATCGCCTTGAGGATGCGGCTGCCGTAGTTCGGCCCAACGAAGCACGAGGCCGGAGTCGGTTCACGCCGGCGGTCTGACTTGCTGCGGATGTTGCGGGCATACCAATCAAGCGCGGCCTCGGCTAACCTTCGCGGGCAACCTCGAGCGACATGGGTGGCCCCCATCTGGCGACTACACCCGAACGCATGGCCTATTTGTTTACGCGTTAACATCGACTAAAGGGCTTGGCGCGGCGGGTGAAGTATGCGGCCTTCAGTCCCGCCAGATTCCACAGAAGCAATGAACAAGCCCCTGACCGTTCTGAACATGAGTATGGAAACCCGGGGTCTCTGGTCGCCACTGGCTCTTTACGTGATCGGAGCAACCTTGGTCGTGCGCATCGCGAGTGTGCGTCTCTGCCTGACCAAGATAGTTCCAGATGCCAGAGTGGGCGCATTGATCCGTGCATGGTGCCCAAAGGGCTTGCCGCGGCCGTGCTCGCTTCTGCCGTAAAAATAGCACCGAATTTTCCGATGGCCGCCGCCATCTCCAACCTTCTTTATACCATCCTTATCTACAGCATCCTTGGCACGGTGATCGCGATCCTCGCGGTCGAAGCGACTGGGAGGCGGTCGGGTCCTCTCCGGATGGCTCTATCCATCCGCGAGAGGGCGCCTCTGACAAGGCGACTTGAGGCCTTCGGGCCTCAGTACGGTGTTTTTCCCGTCCGGCTTTTAGTCCGGAGAGGGCATTTGCCATCCGGAAAATTGCTGGCCCGATCTTGGACGACGATCTTGGATTCGGCGCGTTTTTAGATTAGAAATTAGATTCCAATGGAAGCAACCAATCGTCGCACCGCGCTTTACGAGCAGCAGAAGTCCGCGGGGGCGCGCTGCATCAATTTCGGAGGTTGGGAAATGCCCGTGCAATTCACCTCAATCATGGACGAACATCATGCTGTGCGCACAGCCTGCGGCGTCTTCGATATTTCGCACATGGGCGAGGTTTTTGTCTTGGGTCCGCAGGCTCTCGACTGGCTACAGGGGATGCTGGCCGGCGACCTCTCGAAGTGCCCGGCGGACGGTGCCCAATACACCTTTCTCCTCAACGAGCGCGGAGGCGTGATCGACGACCTCATTGTTTACCGCATTGCAGACGACAATTTCCTTCTTTTGGTCAATGCGGCGAAAATCGCAGAAGATGTTGCCTGGTTGCAGCGGCACGTGATCGACGGCGTGACCATTGACAACCGCAGCGACACGATGAGCGCGCTTGCCGTGCAAGGGCCGGATGCCCCCCGTATTTTTCGCGAAGTCTTCCAGTGTGAAATGCCGGTGCGAAACACCTTCGTGGCCATGGAAAAGTGCCGCGGCGCGGTCATCGCCGCCGGCACCGGCTACACCGGAGAGATCGGCTTCGAGCTTTTTTTCTCCAATGCCTTGGCCGGCGATGTCTGGGGTGCTGTCCTTCAGGCGGGGGCAAAACCCTGTGGCCTTGGTGCCCGCGACACATTGCGCCTCGAGATGTGTTACCCGCTCAACGGCTCTGACCTCTCGCCGGGTCGCACTCCGCTCGAAGCCGGACTCGGAATGTTTGTCGCCTTGGACAAGAGGGAATTTATGGGCCGCGATGCTCTGCTTGCCCAGAAAGCGGCTGGTCTTACATCCAAGTTGGTCGGCCTGCGCATGACCGAAAAGAGTCCCCCGCCCCGTGCCCACTATCCGGTGCTGGTTGATGGTCAGGTGGTCGGTGAGACAACCAGCGGCGTGCTCTCCCCCAGCCTTAATGAGGGCATTGCCATGGCTTACTTGCCGCTGGAGTTGGCTAAGCCCGGCCAGATCGTCCAGATTGATATTCGTGGCCGCTGGTTTGCTGCCGTTGTTGCCAAGAAGCCCTTTTATCGTCCATCCTCGCCGCGCCCAGCGTAATATTAGTCGCCGATCAGAACCATGAACGTCCCTCAAGATTTGAAGTATGCCGAAACCCACGAGTGGATCCGCGTCGAAGGCGACACCGGAGTGGTGGGCATCACCGATCACGCCCAAAACGAACTGACCGACATCGTTTATGTCGACCCACCGAAATTAGGGGCCACCGTCACTGCCGGGCAGGCCGCCGCGGTGGTCGAGTCCGTCAAAGCCGCCAGCGACATTTATTCGCCGGTTGATGGCGAAGTCATTGAGCTCAACGATTCCCTTTCTTCGCAACCGGCCTTGGTTAATACCTCACCTTACGACAGCGGCTGGCTCTACAAGGTCCGCCTGACCAATCCGTTGCAGCTCGAGGCGCTCAAATCTCCCGACGACTACCGCGCACAAATTGGCTGACCGCCAAATCATGAGTACAGCCGCCGCACCGCAGTCCCCTTTTGTCCGTCGTCACGTTGGTCCCAACGACGCGGAAATTGCCCACATGCTCGCAGCGGTCGGTTACCCGAGCCTCGACTCCTTGATCGACGCGACCGTCCCGGAAGTCATCCGCCGCCGCGAACCGCTCAACCTGCCGCCCGCGCTCGACGAGCCCGCTGCGCTCGAGGAAATTCGCGGCCTCGCCTCGCAAAACAAGCTCCAGCCCTGCTACCTGGGGATGGGCTACCACAATTGTCATGTGCCGCCGGTCATCCTGCGAAACGTTCTGGAGAACCCGGGTTGGTATACGGCCTACACACCTTACCAAGCCGAACTCGCCCAGGGCCGCCTCGAGGCCCTGCTCAATTTCCAGACTATGGTGGCCGACCTCACCGGCATGGAAATCTCCAATGCCTCGCTGCTCGATGAGTCGACCGCCGCCGCTGAGGCCATGGCCATGGCCCACGGGGTCAAGGGGGCGGGCGACAAGTTTTTTGTCGCGGACAATGTTCACCCGCAAACCATCTCCCTCCTGCAGACGCGCGCGGAACCGCTTGGTCTCAGCATCGTCTCTGGTCCGTGGACCGACGCCCCGCTCGATGCCTCCTACTTCGGGGCGCTCGTCCAGTACCCCGGAACAGACGGCAAAATCGACGACTACGGCGACCTTGCCGCCCGCATCCACGCCGCCGGCGGAACCTTTGTCGTGGCGACCGATCTTCTCGCCCTCACCTTGCTCAAGCCACCCGGGGATTTCGGCGCAGACATCGTGGTCGGCAGCGCTCAACGCTTCGGTGTCCCGCTCGGCTACGGCGGCCCCCACGCCGCCTTTCTGGCAACCAAGGATGACCACAAGCGCCGGCTTCCGGGACGCCTCATCGGGCTCTCCAAAGATGCGGCAGGTAACCCGGCCCTGCGTCTCTCCCTGCAAACCCGCGAACAACACATCCGCCGCGACAAGGCGACGAGTAACATTTGCACCGCTCAGGTGCTGCTCGCTGTCATGGCATCGATGTACGCGGTTTATCACGGGCCCGAGGGGCTCAAAGCCATCGCGCAACGCATTCACGACACCACGGCAACCCTCGCGGAGATTTTGCAACGGGCGGGACACACCGTGCATCACGAGAAGTTTTTCGACACTTTGCGGGTGACACCACGCGCTGCGCTCGACGTGGCAAAAGCCGGGCTCCTTTTCCGCGAATTTTCCGACGGCTCGCTCGGAATTGCCCTCGATGAAACCACTGATTTGGCCGCCCTCCAACGCATCCTCGAAGTTTTTCGATGCCCGCGCGCGGTGGACATCCAGGCGCACGACTTTGCCCCGGCCATTGCCCGCACTTCTTCTTTTCTGACCCACCCGGTTTTCAATTCCTATCACACGGAAACACGGATGATGCGTTACCTGCGACGGTTGGAGGGACGCGATCTCGCGCTCAACCACAGCATGATTCCGCTCGGTTCGTGCACCATGAAGCTCAATGCCGCGGCGGAAATGATCCCGGTTACCTGGCCGGAATTCGGCAACTTGCATCCTTTCGCCCCGGTCGACCAAGCCAAGGGCTATGGCAAACTCTTTCGTCAGCTCGATGCGTGGCTCGCTGAAATCACCGGCTTTGCCGCCGTCTCCCTGCAACCCAACGCCGGGTCCCAAGGCGAGTATACCGGACTGCTGGTCATTCGCGCCTACCACCTCTCGCGCGGTGACACCGAGCGCAATATTTGTCTCATTCCCACCTCGGCCCACGGCACCAATCCGGCCAGCGCGGTCATGGCCGGCATGACGGTTGTCCCCGTGGCCTGCGACGCGCTCGGCAACGTCGATGTCGCGGATCTTGGTCAAAAAATCAAACTGCACGGAGCCAAACTCTCCGCGCTCATGGTGACCTATCCGTCGACCCACGGCGTCTTTGAGGAAAGCATTGGCGACATTTGCCATATGGTGCACGCCGCCGGCGGGCAGGTCTACATGGACGGTGCCAATCTCAACGCCCAAGTTGCTCTCTGCCGTCCCGGAGATATCGGGGCGGACGTTTGCCATCTCAATTTGCACAAAACGTTCTGCATTCCTCACGGAGGGGGCGGACCCGGGATGGGACCGATCGGTGTGGTCGCCCACCTTGCTCCTTTCCTGCCGGGGCACAGCATCATCAAGACCGGCGGAACCCAAGCGATTGGTGAGGTCTCCCAAGCCCCTTGGGGTAGTGCAAGTATTTTGCCGATCTCCTGGATGTATATCCGCATGATGGGCGCACCCGGGTTGGAGCACGCTACCAAGGTGGCCATCCTCAACGCCAACTACATGGCGCAGCGCCTCGACCCCCATTTCCCCGTTCTTTACAAAGGCAAAAACGGGCGGGTGGCCCACGAATGCATTCTCGATCTGCGCGAGTGGAAGCAACGTGCGGGCATCGAAGTCGAGGACGTGGCCAAGCGCCTCATGGACTACGGCTTCCACGCGCCCACCATGAGTTGGCCCGTTGTCGGCACGTTGATGATCGAGCCGACCGAGAGTGAGTCGTTGGAAGAAATCGATCGCTTTTGCGATGCCATGATTGCCCTGCACGGAGAACTCGTCGCGGTGGAGGAAGGCCGCCTCGACAAGGCTGATAACCCTTTAAAAAACGCGCCGCACACCGCGGAATGTGTCATGGCCGATGAATGGCCTCATGCCTACTCACGCGAAGTCGCCGCCTTCCCGCTCCCCTGGCTGCGTGGGAACAAGTTCTGGCCGTCCGTCCGCCGGGTCGACAATGTCTACGGCGACCGCAATCTTTTCTGCACCTGCGCGCCGGTCGAAGAAGTCGCCGCCTGACCAGACATTTTGGCCCGCGACTCGATTGCGCTTTCCCCGCCCCGCTGGCCGCGCACTCTAACGCGTCTCCGGCGCTTGTAATCCCACCAGCCCACCCCCGTATCCCGTCATTTCCAAATAGCCGCGCGCCAAGATTGCTTGGGCGCCCCGCGTGCCCGTCGCCCGCACACTGCCCTCCCAATACGAAATCGGACGCAGCACCAACTCTTGGTCGTCGACCGCCGCCTTCACCGTGACTTCCAGGTCCTGCTTGGGGATGCGAATTTTCCATTCTATGGGATAGTTTCCCCCCGTTGCGCTGCTCCGCCACGTCCTCCCCGCCAAAAGCTCAAAGTCCTCGTTTTTCACCGCCGTACTCACGCCCAGGGCATCAATCCACGTCCCGTGTGAAAACGGATCGCGCCCTCCATCCTTCAGCCGGATTTGGAAAAGCATCAGCTCCGTGCCGTCCTCGAATTGCAAACTCAACCAGTCCCAACCCGTCTGGTTTTCCGTCAGTTGGTTGGTCGCCCACTCTTGATCGAACCATGACCAGCCAGTCACCGCCACCGCCCGGCCGTCGATCATCAGGCGCCCGGCCGTCTCCAGGCGGGTCAAGGAATAATAGTGCGAAGCTCGTCCCGCACCCTCGGACTTCTGACTCACCCCGTTCTCGCCGTGAAAAATCGGCGGCTTCTGCGGGGTAAGGCTGAGCTCCAAAGCAAAGGCGGCATCTCTCGCTTGCAAAAGAAATCCGCCGCCGTCCCGCAGACGCAACTCCCAATCGTCAATCCATGCCACGCGGTCGCCCTCGCTAAAGCCCGCTTCGCCGAACGCCCCCCGGGAGACCTTTTGCCCATAATGGAAACGTTTGCCGGAAATCTCCGTCACCGCGAAGTGGGCCAGCTTGATCTCACCGACCGCAAAGCGCGTCTCTGCTTCGGTCTTTCGTTGTATGCCCTGACGGAAAAACGTCAGCTGATACCCGTACTCCCGCTTATCGTCTCCGGTCAAATTCCCGGTGAAATACCACCACTCGGTTTTGAAGTCGGGGTGCGCATGGTGGTCCCTCGGAAACTCGTATGGCCAACCCGGCAGGGCCACAGCCCACTCGTCAGCAACCGCTTTCGGCGAGACAAACCCGGCTAACCCCGCGAGGAGAAGACTGCTAATAAAGGAACGATTCATTCGGTGCCTCGACCTGTTCGATTTTTTCCAGTTCCAGACTCGGCTCCATGGTTCCACCTTTGTCCTCGAAACGCGCCACCCCGGTGATCCTGACCCATCCCATCCGGGGGACCTCCACCGGCTCACCTACGACCTTGATCCCCAGCGGCCGAGCATCGGCGGCACAGCAAACAACAAACATGCGGACCAGATCGAATCCACCCTTTTTCTCCCCCCGAGGTGGTATATACTGCCCGACAATCGAGACCCGTTGGTTTTCGAATTCTTCCCGCAAAGCTGGTTCCTGTGCGGCGAAGAGTAAATCGAGGGTCTCCACTTGGATCGCTCCATCCGGAGTGCGAGTGAAATATTCCACCCCTTCCTCTTGGTTCTCGGGCCACGATCCATCCTCCCGGGCGACATTCTCGTCCCACGCCGGCGCATCCTGCCACGAGGCAGGGGTCCTTTGGGCAGAGGGCAGTTGCGTGATATCGGTGACCATTCCCCGGTTCATGACCATAGCCTCGCCGAATTGACCCGGGGAAATAAATGCCGCCACGGTCATCGGCAGCAAGAGAACAACAAAAGCAATGGCTGCACCCGCTGTCAGCCGGCTTCGCGGCTCGTCCGTGGCGGGAACATATCCACAGTCCTGGCAGACTGCGTCGGTCTCTTGCGTAGCCCACCACCAGAGAGCAGCCAGTGCGAGCAACCCCAACCCGGCTGCCGTGACATATTCGTGGAATTGCGGATGGAGATAGGAGGCAATGCGGCCGCTCAGACAAAAGTAGAGCAAGGTGGCGCCCCAGAGGAGCAGAGTGACCAGGGTGAGGAGACGTTTCATGATCAGCGAAAATCCGGAATAGGCAGGAAAGCGCAAAGTCCAAAGACGAGGACAACCAGGCCCGCGATCAGAAAAACAATGAAGCGCTTGCGGAAGACAAGTGCATAAATAAAAACAAGCTTCAAATCCACGACCGGCCCGAAGCTCAAGAAGGCCAGCTTGGCGGCGGATGGAAACGCGGTAAAAGTTGCCGCGACGAAAGCGTCCGAGGTGCTGCACAAAGAAAGCACGGCGGCTAATGCCATCATGCTTCCCACAGAGGCCGCACGGTCCTCGGCCAATGGCATGATCAACTGCTGGTTCACGCTGGTGTTGAAGAGCGTGGCCACCGTGGCACCGAGCACAAAAAAGACGGTCACATCGAGAAAATCACCCGTCGAGGCGCGCACGGCCGCTGCCACCTTGTCTTCCCCGCTGCGTTCATCGTGGTGGTCATGGACGACTGGGGCCATGGCTAGGTCCGCCCGCAGAACCCAGGCCCTCTGCAGGAAATGCACGACGCTGGCCACCACTACAGCGATCACAAAGGACAGGGCCATGCGGCAAAGCATCATTTCCAGCGGTCCTTGGCCGCGAAAGGCCGCATATGTGCTGATGGCCACAATCGGGTTCACCACCGGGGCCGCCAACAGGTAGGCCATGGCACTGGAAAGAGGTAACCCTTTTTGTAAGAGGCGCCGAATGACCACGACAATCCCGCACTCGCACATGGGCAAGATCGCTCCGAGACACCCACCAAGCAGGATACCGCTTGCCGCATTGCGCGGGAGGAGACGAGCGAGGAGACGCGGGGGGAGAAATACATCGATGAGGCCACTCAGAACGACCCCGGCCAGAATGAAGGGAACGCCCTCGAGCACGATGCTCAGAAACGCATAAGCAAAATCTGAACTACTAAACCAAAACCAGTGATCCATCCGTCTGGAGAGTTGAAAGCAGATCGTCGGCAAAGGCAAACGGACAGTGGGACGGCCATCGGAAAGTCTTGCCCGTCATGCGGACTCCGGCGCTGGTCCCGGCGATCAAAGTGCGACGCGCCAAGTGCTCATTCTCATGGCTGGCAAGTCTGTGGTTCACGATATCTTGATCAACTAGCCATGACTCTGGACCGTCCTGCTACAGCTCCACGGTTGAGCACTGCGCCCCGCAGGCAAAAAAAGAAGCGGCTCCCGAGGGAGCCGCTTCTGTGAGTTTCAGGAGGGTCCGAACTAGCTCTGAGCAGGTGCCTCAGCCTCGGCCTTATCCTTGGCCTTCTCCCCACCCTCTCCGGTGCAGCTTCCAAAGCTGCCGGCGAATGTGGTGGTTGCGAAAGCGGCCGTGGCAAGCGCCGCGACCATAACAGTGAATAGGTTTTTCATCACAGATACAACGCTAACACGTCCTTGCTGGATGCACAACGGAAAGATTCGCTGAAAGGGGACCAATTCCGGGCCTGTGGGCAGAGCTAGCTTGGGCTCTGCATGACGTCCGCTCTTCTCTTTTTGGCCTATCTGTGGGTGGCAAGACCGAAACCGGTAACCTCTTCCCTCGGTCAAGCTCATGGCGGGCCGGGGCGATCCTAATTTGTCCGGTCAGAGGACTGATCTTGCCGGGTTGCATCGGTCAACCTCGGGGGCCGTTGACCCATCAGCTAACTTTGCCACCGACGCTGCTCCGGACCGACATCGACCGGGTTGCCCGCTCGCAGAAAATTCTCCGCCAACGCCTCGTAAAGCGCCACCGGACAAACCCGCCGCGAGGCCTCATAGGCCACAATCGACGCCACCCCCAGCGGTATCGTGAACGCCACCGCCCCCGTCATTTCGATCAGAATGATGAATGCCGTCATGGGACTTTGCACCACGCCAGCGAAGTACGAGACCACCCACAACAAAACGATCCCCTGCACCGACGCTCCGGTCACGGCCAGCCAGGGGGCGGTGAGATGTCCCAACCCCGCGCCGACCGAGAAAGACGGATCGAACAACCCGCCCGGAATCCCGGTCAGCAGCACCATCATCGTCACGGCTGCGCGTTGCAGCGCATACCACGGACCGATCTTCTCCCGCACTGCCGCCATGCGCGCCACTTCCTCCGCCGGCAGCGTCGCCAGATACTGCGGACTGTCCTGCAAAATGAGCGCCCTCGCCTGATCGTAACCGGTGCCCAGTGCCGCACCGTTGGAACTCCAAACCACTCCCGCAGAGGCCAAGCCGAAGACCAGAGCTACCACCCAGAAACGCCGCCGGATCATCCGCGAGACATGCGGCACGACGACGAGAAGGGTCTTGGCAAAAAGGCCGCCAAGCAGGCCGCCGGCCAATCCGATGATCAGCACCGCAACCCACGGTCCGGGCGACATGAACTCCAGCGGGATGACCCGGTCATAATCGATCCGCCCGTAGAAAAAATAGTTTCCCAGAAAAACCACGCAGACCAAACACGCCACCATGACCGTGCGCACGATGGTGCCGAGGTTTTCCTTGTCGAACCGCCGGCCGATTTCTTCGAACGCGAAGACGATCCCGGCGATCGGCGCATTGAAGGCCGCCGCAATACCCGCCGCCCCTCCGCCCATGATCAGCCCGCGTTCCATCAAATGACGCGGAAACACCGTCCATTTGCTCACCAAGTGCATGAAGCACGCCCCGAGTTGCACGGACGGTCCTTCGCGCCCTATGGAGAGAAAGGAAAACATCCCCAATCCCAGAAGCAACGCCTTGCCGACCGCCACGCGCATGGACAGCAACCGGTCCCGCAATTCCCCCGGCCCCGCCTGCAACACCGCGATGGTCTGCGGGATCCCCGTGCCATCGGTCCAAGGGAACACGTGATCGCGCAGCCAAAGAATCAAGGCAAATCCCAGCGGCATGATGACGAACACCGTCCACGGCGCCGCTTCCCAGACCACGCGCGACAGCTTGGTCGACTGCAGATCAAAGACCCCCAAAAGCAACGCCCCCAGCCCGGCCAAGACCGCGCCGATCAGCGCCGCCCCCAGCGCCCGCCAGTTGCTGTGCGTGGATTCGTTTTTCATCGGGAATGCGTTCATATAACAACCTCAGCGCTTGCCGTCGATGGTCCGGCAACCTTCCGCCGCTACATCCTGGGATCGAGCGCACGATCCGCCTCTGCTTGGAGACACAATCCTCTTCAATCTTCCCTAATCCGTGGCCTGCCTTTTCACTCTGCCTTGGCCGCCGCCAGCGGCTGCGCCTTCAGCGTGATATCCTCCGGCGTGAAATCATTCTGCAGCGCAATAACCCGCATGCCGGGTTGGTCGAAGTCAATCGCCTTGAGGTCGACTGATTGAATGACCAAGCCATTGTAGGTCCGGACGTAAGTCTTCAGGTTCGTCCGGTCATGCGACACTGCCCACTCGGTGGTGTCGGTATTGACCAGTTTGGGCTTGCCGCCCGCGGAGAGAAACCCCTTGGTGTTGGCCGTCTGGTCGGCCGTGTTGGTCTGGATGGCACCGTTGAAGATGTCGAAGGTGTTGAGGATATGGAAACCGAGATTGACCGTCTCCTCGGCCGTGTCGCCCGGGGTGGCCCAATGCGAAAAGAGCGAGGCCCGAATGAAGCGCGAGGGCGGCGAGAGGTCGCCGGGCAGACCGATGGCACCGGAGCCCTGGCCGTAGTTCACCGCCGTAAATTGACCGAGCTTGCGCTCCAGCACGTTGACCGGCGATAGGTCGACGTAGTTGCTCACGTTGATCTCCTGCCAATCGTAAGGCGGCGAATTGGTCAGGGTGCCGAGTGGGGCATCATGGATGTTGAGCCGGCCATCGATGTATTCAGCAATAACCACCTTGCCGCTGGCATCGCCGATCCACCAATGGACGGGTAGCACTTCCTTGAAGGGCACGAACTCCTGCTGCGCGACATAGACATCGTTTTTCAGCGCGGCCACGGCTTCCTCCACCGTGGCACAATTGGCCAGCAGGTAGTTCGGCACCTCCCAGCTGGCGAGCGTCTTGTCGGCCGGGGCTGTGTCGGCTGCCTGGAATTCGGCATAGCCCGGCAGGTAGAGCATGCCGATGGCCAGCCCTTTCTCGTTTTGTCCATCGGCCACCACAGTGGGCAGGACATCGACATTCAGGCCAACGTAGCCGTATTTGGTCGTCCACTTCTTGCCAAGTTGCCCGACCGGGGCCGTGCCGGTGTATTCCGTACCCCGCGGAACGATGAGCATCTTTGAGTTAAACGGATACCCAAACTCCATGGAGCGAAAATAAATTTGCGCTCCGTCGTTGGATTTGAGTTGGAAGGCCGTGCAGGCCGATGCGGGATTGTGAATGCTCAGTGCCACGAGGGCAACCAAGCCAGCCAAGGAAGTCCGGAATCTTTGCATAATGCACAATTTTCCATGCCACGTCCGCGAGGAACAAGGCTAAATCTCTCTGTGCGCCACGGGCCCCAACCGGGGACGTCCGCCGCCTACTGCGCTTCGGCCGCGGCGAGCGGTTGCGACTTCGACGAGATGTCCTGAGGCGCAAATTCGTTCTGCAGCTCGATGGTCCGTAAGCCCGGTTGTCCGAAGTCGATGGTTTTGTGATCGATCTTCTGGATGAGCGAGCCGCCGTAAGTCCGGATGTAGGATATCAAGTTCGTGCGGTCATGCGCCACGGCCCACTCGGTGATGTCGCTGTTGACCACCTTGGGTTTTCCCGAGGCGGATAGGGTTTTGGTCTCCGTCGTTCCATCAGCCTGCTTGCTTTGAATCGCGCCGTTGAAGATGTCGAACGAGTTCAGGACGTGGAAACCGACATTGACCGTCTCCGACGCGGTATCGGCTGGAGTAGCCCAGTGCGAGTAAAGCGCCACCCGGACAAAACGGGATGGAGGCGTCATGTCGCCCGGCAGCCCGACTGCACCCGAACCTTGGCCGTAATTGATCGAAGTAAAATCACCCAGCTTTCGCTCTGCCCTATTGACCGGCGAAAGGTCGACATAATTGCTCACGTTGACTTGCTGCCACTCGTAGGGTGGCGAGTTGGTGAGGACACCGAGCGGAGCGTCGTGGATAGCCAATTTGCCGTCGACATATTCGGCAATGATCACCTTGCCGCTGGCGTCACCAACCCACCAATGGAAGGGCATGACCATTTCGAAGCCCGCAAACTCCTGCTGGGCCACGTAGACGTCGTTGCGCAAAGCCGACGCCGCCTCCTCGACCGTGGCGCAGCTGGCCAGCAGGTAATTGGCCACCTCCCAACTGCCGATCGTCTTGTCCTGCGGTGCGCTCTCAGCCGGCAAGTATTCGGAAAAGCCCGGTAAATAAAGCACACCGACCACGAGCCCCTTCTCGTTCATTCCGTCAGCTACGGTGGAAGGCTCTTGTTCAACGTTCATTCCGACATAGCCGTGCTGCACGGCCCATTTTTTTCCGGCCCTCCCGCCTGGTGCGGTACCGGTGTATTCGGTGCCGCGCGGCACGATAAGAGCTTTTGAATCGAGCGCCTCGCCGAACTCCATCGAGCGCACATAAATCTGTGCACCGTCATTCGATTTAAGCTGGAAAGCCGTGCAAGCCAAGGCGGGATGGGAAACGCTCAGTGCCAAAACGGCGACCAAGCCAGTCAGGAGGGTCCGGAAATTTTCCATAAGCGAGAATTTTCGGCACCGGATGCCGTCAGGACAAGGCAATATCCACGCAAAGCCGCGGGCACCTTTACGGCTTCAGGCTGCTCGTTGCGTTCTGTTTGCCAGCCGCCCAGCTACTTCACCTCGACCATGGCCGACGGCGTGAAACTGTCGTGGTCCTGCGGGCCCATTTCGACCGTGACCATCTTGTCGCCGGCGGCTTGGAGGGCTTGGGCGAGATCGATGACGCGCACATTCGGGTTCCCGTAGGTTTTGAAGTGGAAGTGCTTCTTGGCCAGGTCGCTGACCACCGTCCATGACGTGTAGTCGGGGAATTTCTCCGAGGTGCCGGCCGGCGGCATGGCGGCGCCGGGCGGGATGTCGAAGTTGTTGAGGAAATGAAACATCGTGCCCACGGCCTCGGCGCTGGTGGCCTGCGGTAGGGCGTTTTGCAAATAGAACGCCATGCGCACGAAGCGGGACGGCGGAGTGAAGTCGCCGGGCAGACCGCGCGAGCCGCCACCCATGCCGAAGGGCGAGAGCTCGAGGTCACCGATTTTCTTGGCGGCAGGATAGGCCGCGGACATGTTGAGGTAGTTGTTGAGGTTGGTCAGCATCCACGGGAATTCCGGGGCATTGGTCAGCGCGCGCACCGGGTTCTCGTAGACCTCGAGTTTGCCGCCGCGCGGCTCGATGACGATGCACGCACCCGAGGGGTCCTGCACTTTGATGTGCATATCGGGAACGATGCCGATGAGGTCGAGCACGACCGGCAACAGCGCGATCTTGTCGATGTTGGCCTTGACCTCGGCGACGTTGGCAAAATTGCCGAGAATCCAGGCCGTCACTTGGGCCGGCGCCATGCCTTTGGCCGCGTTTTCCGGCGTGGCTTCGGCGTATTGCGCGTATCCGGGAAAGTAGAAGAGACCGACGTTCAGCCCTTGGTCGTTGGTGCCGTCGATGAGCATGTCATAGTGCGTCGCCGCGGTCGGCCCGACAAAACCGTATTTCGACTTCCAGGAGAGACCGTTTTTTCCGCTCGGAGTCAGTCCAGTGAATTCAGACCCGGCCGGCCAGACGGCGAGCACGGAATTGAGCGGTTCACCGAATTCCAGCGTGCGCCCGACGGCCACACCGCCGTCCTTGGCGGTGAGCGCCCCCCCGGTGCAGGCGAGCGCGGGTTGGTTGGCAAAAAGCATCGCTGCGAGAGCGACTACTGCGGGCAGAATGTTAGGTGTCTTCATTGAGGTATGTGTAGTGGGTCCGAAATAAGCGGAAAAAACGCCGTTGTCTATTCCGGAAACATCGGCGTGATATTGACCCGAAAGCCCCACTGCTGACCGGGCACGGGCGACTGCGCGTAATACTGCAGAGCCACGCCGATCTGCACCGGAATTTTGCCGATCTTGATCACTTGCGAATACGTGTTGTTGAACGAAATGGTCCAGTCTTGATCGGCCCCCTCGCTGATCCAGTTGTAGGACGATTCGCTGTCCACCGCGATGGTCGTCGCCGTTTTGAAGGTGTGCGCGATGAAGGGCTGGAAATACGTCGCATTGTAATCGCCCGGCCCGGCCACGCGCCAGTTCTGCGTGACCAGCGAGCCGACGGTCCATCCGTTCTTCTGCCAGAGCGCGACACCGGATGGTCCGAGTGTCATGACATCGCCGCCGAGTTTGTTTTGCGTGGCCGTGGGCAGGATGGATGTCGGCCCGATGCCGCAAATAATGCCGAACGGGCCGGGTGCCGAGGGAGAAAGGAAGGTCTCGATCTCGAGGTCCCCCAACCCACTGACATAGCCGGGCCCATACACATTGCTCGTCGAGATAAAGGGCAAGACAGGGCGCACGATATAATTCCACTCGGGCGTGATGTGCAGCGGAATCACCGGTTGGAAGTTGAGCAGATAAAGCGTTCCATTGTTCTCACCCACCCCGAAGTTGAAGTTGTTTTGGAACTGCACGCTGATCAGATCCGCTACGGGATTCTGCAGTTTCACGGCCAGAGCCGTGGCATCTGTCGGCGCAGCAGACGCCGTGCCGATGGGAACAGGCTCCGCAGCGAGCGCCGCCGTGGAAATGGAGAAAACAAGGAGCGCACTGAGGAGGGGAGATTTCATGCGGCGCAAATTTGTTCCACCCCCCGCAAATATGTAAATCCGGAATTGTCTCCCGAGGGATCGCGAGGGCATCTTGACACAACTGGGGGTTTGACTCATTGGCTTCGCTGACCATAAAACCACCTTTAGAGCGCACCCAACGATGAAAGCGGTCTCACGGTCGAGGAGTTCTTCGTTCTGCTTGATTAGGCTCGCGCTAGCACTTAGGGGGGAACGGGTAGCCTGCCCGCCTTCAGACAGACAACACGGGCGGGACGCCGTGCCCCCTAGTCACGCACGAAATAGCTCACCCAAAAGCGGGTTACCCTTAAAACATGTTTCCCTCTGCAAGAGCATGGAAAACACCATTTCTTCCGCATCGTTGTTGCTAAGGAATACAGTTTGCGGGGAAATCGGCGGCCCCTTAGAGTTTGTTTCATGAGCGTGGAGCAAATCGAGCAGGAGGTATCCAAGCTGGAGCGCGACCAGTTCGCACGCTTCTCCGCATGGTTCGAGCAGTTCCGCGCCGATGCTTGGGACAAGCAAATCACCCGCGATGCGGAGGACGGTAAATTCGATGCCGTCTTCGCAGAGATCGACGGGGAGTTGCAGCGCGGCGAGATCCGGCCGCTGTGAAGCACCTCGCACGGAAATCTTTTTGGGAGCACTACGACCGGCTGCCGAAAAAGACCAAGGCGCTGGCCGATAAAAATTTCGAACTCCTCAAACAGGATCCTCGGCACCCCTCACTCCAACTCAAAAAAGCCGGACGCCTTTGGTCGGCCCGGGTTGGCCGCGACTTCCGCGCCTTGGCTTACGACTCGGCACAAGGACTCGTTTGGTTCTGGGATCGGCCCGCATGACGAATACGAACGCTACCTCGGCTCACTAGGTCGCTAGTTCGGCTTTTCAGGGGGAACGGGCGTCTCGCCCGTTTTCAGAGCGCCATCACGGGCGAGACGCCCGTGCCGCCAAAAGATCGGTCCGGCGCTACATCCAACTCCGCGCTTCACCCCTGCCACGGACATGCTATGCGTCACCGATGTCCAGATCCCCTCGCTTGGCTCTCCTGCTGGCTCTGGCATTTTGTCTCTTGGGCCACGAGTGGTCCGCCGCGTTGGAGGGCGACTCCTCTTCCCCCCTGGTGGGGACAGCTGGCTCGCCCTCAAACCAAATGCAGCAGCCCGCTGCGGCGAGCGAGCCCTACCAAAACACGGACTTTGAACCCGACACGGTCCTGTCGCGCATTTCTTCAATGCTCAAAAAATCCGCCCAGCCATTGGACCTCGAATTCTTCGTCAACTACTTCGGCGTCTTTCAAGGCAACCCCATCGGCGGCCGGTCGCAGGATTTCGCTTACTCGCAATACCTGCCCTTTGGGTTCGAGTGGAAAGAGCCGCTCGGCTGGCGCGGCGGCGGCCTTCGGGTTTCCGCGGTCTCCGGCGCGGGCCGAAATCTCTCGGACTCCATCGGCAACGCGTTCACCGTCTCGCAGGCGTGGGATGGAAACACCCTCTTCCTCTACCAAGCCTACCTTGTGCAAAAAGCCTTCGACGACAAGCTCGAGATCGGCATCGGACGTGTGTCCGCTTCGCAATACTTTGCCACGCTTCCCGCGTTCGATTTGCTCGTTTCCGGCGGACTCAATTCCGTGCCCATCGGCCTCGAACTCAACTCGACCTTCACCGGCAGCGCCTCGGCTTCGTGGTTCGCGGGGGCGCGTTGGCTGCCGATGAAGGAGACCGTTCTCACCGCGGGAGTTTTCCAGGCCCGTGCCGACCTCGGACAAACCGGACCCTACAACGGCTTGGATTTCGGACTGGATCCGGACGATGGCACCTTCGGCGTGGTGGAAATCGCTTGGACTCCGCACTCGAAAGAATTCGCCTCCGTGCAGGAGGACCGGCAATTCACCCGCGGCCGACGTGAGCTCCACGGCAACGGAATCGGTTTTCCCGGCGTTTATAAACTCGGGGCCTATGTCTCGGACCAACCGCAGGTGTCCTACCCCGGCGGATGGGGCGGGAGCCCTTTCGGATTCTACGGGATGGGACAGCAAATGCTGTGGGAGCACAGCCCGGGTCAGACCAACACCTCGCAATTCTCCATCTTCGGGGGCGTGGTCTGGTCACCACCGAGCGGCGTGACGCAAATGCCGGTGGACGGATTCGCCGGCACCGTCTGGCGCGGCCCGTGGAGCGCGCGTCCTCACGACCATTTATACACATCGTGGCAGATCGGCAGCTTCAGCGAGCCTTACGCGCAAAGTCAGGGGCAAAGTTCCGCCGGTGCCTTCGAGTCCGTGCTCAACGCGGGCTACGTCATCCAGATCACCAAGGAGTTCTCCGTGCAACCCGACATCCAATACATCATCCAGCCCGGCGGCTTCGGCCAATACGGTAACGCGCTCGTGCTCGGACTGCAGGTGACGATCGAGTTGTGAGCGCCTGGCGGGCGCTTAATTGCCCGCAGCCCCGGGTAGAATCTGTGTTCCGTCGAGTTGGTCGTCGTTGATCTTGGCTAGCAGCACCGTGACCACGCCCTTGATGGGCGCGAGTTTGTCGATTTGAATTGGGCGAAATTCATCGCGTCGATCGTGCGCAGGAAGTAAAGGTTGCGCACCTTGTCGTTCATCCAAGTGAAGAGCGTCACCTCGCTCGTGGTGCTACCCGGCTTTCCTCCTTCGGCCGAGTAACCGCTGTCTATCGAGAAATCATACGGCCGATCGAAGTTGCTCATGATGTGCCCGAGCGTGATCACGGCGTCCCGCGGCGAGTCGGCCTTGCTCACGTGTTGCGTGTAGTAGGCTGCTTTGACAACCCGGTTGCCCCGGTGTTCATGTGCACGGATACCTTCGATGGTGGCACTGAAGTGCCGGTGAGCTGGCAGCAAGCCTACGCCGAAAAAGTGACAGAACTTGGCGGCAGCATCGAAGTCAAAGAATACCCGAAGGACGACCATTTCTCCCTGCCGTACAGCTGCGCCCCCGACGTGCGCGAATGGTTGAACAGGCTGTTCAGACCCACCCCGCTCAGGGCAGTCGCGCAATCAAGACGCCGACCACTGGAGATCCATTCGGCGAATCGGACGTCCGCGAGTTCGCGAGACGAAACCGGTAGATTCGGGCATCCCCATCAAACCTGCAGGTGCCGCTGTCGGCATCCTCGAAATTAAGGTGCATGACTTCGTCGTTATCCAAGATAATCCGCGACGAGCGGCCCGAACTCTTGCCGACATAGGTCCCCTCACGCCGGTCGGTGTAAAGACCGTTCTGTGACAGTGCAGCGAAGCGGTAACGCCCGCCCGGAAGAAACTGATAGGTGTTGGCGCTGTGCAGGTCGGTGAACTCAAGCTTAGTCCCCGCGAGATCGCGTGTTTTGCCCGCGGCATACGGTGCATCGATTGCACAACTTGCCAGAAGAGCGCAGATCAGAACGCAGAACATTCTCATCAGATCGGATGCCAACCCGCGTGGCTGTAGGGGGACAGTTCCCTTACGTTCCCCATACGGCTGAGACGCTCGATGCTTACCGACCGTCGACGGGCGTTTCTTGGTAGTGCAGTTCCCGCCATTTGCCGTCTTTCCTGACCCAGAGCGACGCGACGAGGCAGTGCGAGGGCAACGGATTGCCTTGGTAAGTTCCCTTGAGTTCGAGCGTGTAGTTCACCAGCACGCAACTGTTGCTGACGACATTCACCGACATGGGGCCTGCAGAATACTTCTCATATTTCAGTTCCGAAAGCGTCCGGATTTGATCCTTTACCCTCTGCTTTCCGGCGTAGGGAGTGATGGCCAGGTGGTCGGGTGTCATGAGCGCGCGGATGGTCTTGGCATCGTGCTTCTCAAAGGCCGCATTCAAGGCATCGGCAGCCGCTTTGACTTCTTTGGCCGGATCGGCGGCTTGCGCTAACGACGCGTGCAGCAGGAGGATGAGAGCAAGGAGATAACGCATGGGATGTTTTGTTTAGCGGGTGATGGAGAGGGTCAAAGCAGAAGGAAATATCTTTCCGGCGCATTCGCTACTCAGCTTTGGCCGCACCGAGGAGCACCTGCGTTCCGTCGAGTTGGTCGTCGTTGATCTTGTCCAACGGAACACTGACCACCTTTTTGATGGGCGCCAGCTTGTCGATCTCGAACTGGGCGAAGTTCAGCGCGTCGATCGTGCGCAGGAAGTAAAGATTACGCACCTTGTCGTTCATCCAAGTGAACAGCGTCACTTCGCTGGTGGTCTCGCCCGGCTTTCCGCCTTCGGCCGAAAAACCTTTGTCGATCGAGAGATCGTAGGGACGGTCGAAGTTGTTGAGGATGTGACCGAGCGTGATCACCGCGTCTTCGGGTTTGTCAGCCTTGCGCACAAATTGGGTGTAGAAGGCCGCTTTGACAAAGCGGCCCATGGAGATTTGCGAGGATGGAACGTTGGCCAAAGCGTTGCCGCTGTCCGGCGCGTTCACCTTGAGCTGGCCGAACTGACCCGTGTTCCTGTCGAGGTTGGTCAACTGCGCGTAGTTGTTCAGGTTTTTCAGGTGCCAGCCGAAGTCCGGGGCATTCGTCGCGACGCCCACCGGGTTGTCATGGATGTTCTGCTTGCCATCGAGGTATTCGATCACGATGCCCGCGCCGGTCTTGTCGAAGAGGATGTAGTGCATGGGCAGCTCGATGTTCCCCACGAGAGGAACCTTGGGCAGCCAGACGCTGACACTGCCGTTGGTGAGCGCCTCCTTGACCTCGGCGACGGATTTGAAGTTGCCGAGGAGATACAATGCGAGGTCCGTGGCCGCCAAAGCTTTCGCGGCCTCGGACCCGGCACCGTCCGGCGATTGCGACCCAGGCATTTCGTTGGTGCAGAGCGAGAGCCCTTGGTCGTTGGCCGACTCCACCATCATATTCGGGCCGTCGCCGACGCCGGAAGCGGCGCTCACGCCCAACACGGGATATTTCGTCTCGAAAGACAGGCCCGGCTGGTTACCCGGTGCCACCGAAACGACCTTGGTGCCTGCCGGGACATAGGACATCTCGAAGGGTAGCGGGACGGCATATTCCAAAGTCTTGCCGCTGTAGGCATTGCCTTGCTTGTCGGTGATCATCAGTGCCGTGCAAGCCCAAGTGCGCGGCGGAAGTATCAGGGCAGCAAGAGCGAGAAGAAGGGGTAGAATACGTGACTTATTCATAACAGTCATAAGGTTAATCCCCCCCTCCAGCTCTACAAGTCCCCTCTTTCACGATCATCGGCGAAGCAGCCGATGAGGCCGCCCAGTGTAGGGTCGATCCGGCGACCACGGTCGGCCAGAGTGACGAAGCCCAATACCAAGGCGATGACGGCTGGCACAAAGAGCGTGACGCCGTCAGTCACGGCATCGACGAGGCATCGGCTCGGTCACATTGACCACCGCAACCATGACCAGCGCAGCATCCGCGGCGTTTCCTCCAGCCTGCAAGACATCGCGCCCGATCACGGCGGCGAGCGGTGTGTCGGACCGGCAACTTTGCGCAACTCCAGAACCCGGAGCAGGATCTCCTCGATCAAATTGCTCGGGCACGAAGCGCCGGCGATGATCGAAGGGGATTGGTGTTGACATGAAATTGGCACGATAAAGACGCCCCGTGGACAACCAAGTCCAAAAAGGGAGGTGGCGGAGCTCCCCCTTGGCCGGCCGCGAAGTGGTCACGGCAACCCGCCGACAGGCTTGGAATCACGAGGGGCCAGACACCCATGCCGCGGCATCAAAAAATCCTAAGTCGCTCCTGCCGGCCACGGCTCAGTGATGGTAACCTGTCCCCTCCTCCGCCGACATCGGAGTCCCGGCAGGGTGTACCTCGAAATAATCCAACGCGCGACGGAAGTCGTCGAGCAAAGCGGCGGCAAGATCACGGGTCACGCCGTTGCGAACCAAAATACGTTGCACGACGAGATCTTCGCGGTCCGGCAGCATGCTATAGGCGGGTACCTGCCACCCGCGTACGCGGAGGCGGTCGGCCAAATCGTAGAGGCCGAATGGAACGCGGGCGCCATCGCGCAGTTTCCAGCTCGCACATGGTATGCCCGTGGCCGGATCACCCCCGTAGATGACTTCGAACGGTCCGAGCTTGGCCAGTTGTGCGGCGAACCACTGCGCGGTGTCGTAGCACGCCCCATGGACCTTGGCGTAGCCTTCCCGGCCGAGGCGGAGGAAGTTGTAGTATTGCGCGATGATTTGTCCGCCCGGACGCGAGAAATTCAGGGCGAAAGTTGGCATGTTGCCGCCGAGATAATTGACCTTGAAGATCAGATCCTCCGGCAGGTCAGCCTTCTCCCGCCAGACCACCCACCCCGCTCCAAGCGGCGCGAGTCCGAATTTGTGACCCGAAGCGTTGATCGATTTGACCCGCGGGAGACGGAAGTCCCACACCAAATCCGGCGCGCAGAATGGAGCGAGGAATCCGCCGCTGGCGGCGTCGACGTGGATCGGAATGTCGAACCCGGTCTGGGCCTGAAACTTGTCGAGCGCGGCGCTGACCGCGGCAACCGGTTCGTAGTCACCGGTGAAAGTCACCCCGAGGGTCGGCACCACGCCGATGGTGTTCTCGTCGCAACGCGACAGCACTTCCTCCGGCGACATGATGAGCCGGTCTTTCGTCATTGGGATTTGACGCAATTCCACGTCCCAGTAACGCGCGAACTTCTCCCAACAAATCTGCACCGGCCCGCAGACGAGGTTCGGTTTGTCCGGCGGCTTGCCCTCGGCGCGGCGCTTGGCCCGCCAGCGCCATTTCATGGCCATTCCGCCCAGCATGGCCGCCTCGCTGGACCCGGTGGTCGAGCAACCGATGGTATCCGTGTCGGGGGCGTTCCACAGGTCGGCCAGCATGTGTACGCAACGGGACTCGATCTCGGCGGTCTGCGGATACTCATCCTTGTCGACCATGTTCTTGTCGAGACACTCATCCATCAGCTGGTGCACCTCGGGCTCCTCCCAAGTCTGGCAAAAGGTGGCAAGATTCTGCCGCGCATTACCATCCAACATCAACTCGTCATGGACCAATTGGTAAGTGGCCCGGGCCGATTGCTCGCCGCGGGGGAACTTGGATTTCGGCAGCACCGTGGCCGCTTCGGAGGTGGCAAAAATTTCATCGTCAAGATCACCCGTCCGGGGGCTTTTCATGTGTAAAGACATAGGGGAATGCTGGGGAACATTCGCGGCCGAGGCAATCACTTAGGTCGAATGGCAAGCCTAAGCCAGCCATGGCCTAACACAGCTGAGGGCGGTCAAGTCCAAAAAAAACCAACCGTAATCCGCCGACAAACGTTAGGATGGTGGGTCTCAATGACTAAAAAACATGTTCTTATCCTTGGTGGTGGCTTCGCCGGCTTGGCGTGCGCCCAGAAGCTGACCGACGAACGCTTCCGGGTTACCTTGGTCGACCGCTGGAACCACCACCTCTTCCAGCCCCTGCTCTATCAGGTCGCCACCGCGGGTTTGACCATGTCGGAGGTTGCGCAGCCGCTGCGGGGCATCTTATCCGCGCAGAAAAACGTGACCACCCTGATGGATGAGGTGACCCGGATCAATTTGGATTGCCGGCAAGTGCACCTCAAAGGGCACGTGCTCGACTATGACTATCTGGTCATCGGGCTCGGGGCCAAGACGGGCTATTTCGGGCACCCCGAGTGGGAGAAGCACACCCACGGGCTCAAAAGCTTGAAGGACGCTATGCAGATCCGCCGTGAAGTGTTGCTCGCATTCGAGCGGGCGGAATCAGCAGCCGACGCGGCGGAGACCGAACGACTTCTAACCATGGTGGTCGTGGGAGGCGGGCCGACCGGGGGGGAAATGGCCGGGTCGTTGGCTGAACTGTCGCGCAGGGTTTTAAAAAATGACTTCCGCCGCATCGACCCTTCTTGTGCCAAGGTCCACCTAATCGAAGCCGGACCGAAACTGCTGCCCATGTTTCCTGGTGGTCTGCCCGAGTATACTCTTGAGCGTCTGACCAGTATGGGCGTCCACGTGCATTTAAACTCCCCGGTTCAGGAGGTGGGCCGGGGCTTTGTGCAAATGGCCGGCGAGCGCATCGAGTCCGACATCATCATCTGGGCTGCGGGCGTGGAGGCCAGTGAAGTCACGCGCACCTTGGCCGGTATTCCGCTTGATCGCAGCGGTCGTATCGAAGTGCTGCCGGATCTCAGCCTGCCCGGTCATCCCGAAGTTTTCGCTGCGGGCGATCTCGTGGCCCTGACCGACCCCAAGGGCGCGATTGTGCCAGGCGTGTCGCCGGCGGCCATTCAAATGGGCCAATTCATCGCCAAGCTCGTCACCGCCGAGGCGGAAGCAGGGACCCGTCCCGCCTTCGTTTACTGGGATAAAGGCAGCATGGCGACGATCGGGCGCAAGGCCGCGGTGGTCAGCTTGGGCCGCCTGCAAATGCGCGGCTTCCCCGCTTGGATGATGTGGCTCTTCGTCCACCTCATTTTCCTCATGCACATGAGGAACCGCATCAACGTCTTCATTCACTGGGTGTGGTCCTACTTCACCTGGCAGCGCGGGGCGCGCATTATTCAACCGTAGGGTGCGTGGTTGACGCTCCTCCTGCCCACCTCCCACTGCACCGTTCCCGCTACCGCCCGCCTACGATATCTCTCCAAACGCACAGCGCTTGGCTTCCAACTCCTCCCACCGAGCGTAGGCCGCGCGAATTTTCGCTTCGAGAGCGGTGGATTGAGCTTCGATTTTGGGCAGGGCGACGAGATTGGTGCGATACAGTTCGGCATCCTGCAATTGGCGGGCCAATCGGCCTTGCTCCGCCTCCCAGTGTTCGATCTGTCCGGGCAGTTCTTCCAACTCCCGGTGCTCGCGGTTGAGAAACTTTTCCGCTCGCACCCGGGGTTGGCCTTTCGGTTTGGGCACCTTCACTGCGGCGGGCGGCGGGGCAGCAGGCACCGCGGCGCCGCGGGCTGCCCACCGCTGCCAATCGCTGTAGCCCCCATTGACCTCCGTAATCTTCCCTCCGCCCCCGAAGACCAACAAGCTGGTCACCACCGCATCAAGAAAGGCGCGATCATGGGAAACGAGGAGCAGGGTTTGGTCCCAGTTGACCAACAATTCCTCGAGCAACTCGAGCGTTTCGGCATCGAGATCATTGGTCGGCTCATCGAGGACCAGCACATTGGCCGGTTGCAGAAAAAGGCGGGCCAGCAGCAGGCGGTTGCGTTCGCCGCCGGAGAGCAAACGCGCGGGCATACGCACGCGGTCGGAGCGGAAGAGGAAATCCGCCAAGTAGCCGTGGATGTTGCGGTCGCGCCCTTGGAAATGGACCGACTGCGAGACACCGGCCACATTTTCCGCCACCGTCTTGTCCAAATCGATCTGATCCCGCAGCTGATCCAAATACACGACCTGCAAATTGGTTCCCGTGGTCACCTGCCCCGACTGCGGGGCGAGCCGCCCGAGCAGCAATTTGAGCAGGGTGGTCTTCCCGCACCCGTTCGGTCCCAAGATTCCGATTTTGTCCCCGCGGAAAATCTCGGTGGAAAAGTCCTGCACCAGCGACTCGGACATTTCCGGGTGCTGGAAAGATATGTTCTCCGCCCGCAAAACCCGCTGACCCGACACCGCGCCCGACTGGATTTCTATCTTGGCCGTCCCCGAGCGTTCGCGGCGGCGCGCCCGTGCGCGGCGCAGCTCAAGCAAAGCACGCACCCGCCCCTCGTTGCGCGTGCGACGTGCTTTGACTCCCTGACGCAACCACGCTTCCTCTTGGGCCAGTTTCTTGTCGAAGGCTTTCCATTGGACGGATTCCGCTTCGAGCACCCCGGCTTTGCGTTGCAGGAACGTGTCATAGTCGCAGGCCCAACCAAAGAGCCGTCCGCGATCCAGCTCGACAATCCGGTTGGCCAGGCGCCGGAGAAAGGTCCGGTCGTGGGTGACAAAGAGCAGGCTCATCGGGTGCCGGAGCAGAAAATCCTCCAGCCAGAGGATGGAACTGAGGTCCAGATGGTTCGTCGGCTCGTCGAGCAGCAGCAGATCCGGTTGTCCCGCCAGCGCCCGGGCCAGCAATACGCGGCGTTTCAGTCCGCCCGAAAGCGAGCCGAACGCCGCCTCGGCAGGTAGCTCCATTTCGGCCAGCAAATCCTCCAGCCGCACGTCGATCTCCCAATCCTCCTCGTGACGGCTCGGCGAAATCCCGCCCCGCACGACCGAGAACACCGTGCCCTCCACGCCCTTCGGAACTTCCTGATCCAAGCGGGTCATGACCGCTCCGGGCGCCCGGAGGACATCCCCCGCGCTCGCCCCCTCCTCCCCGGCGATCAGCCTCATCAGGCTGGTTTTGCCGGAGCCATTGCGCCCCAACAAGGCTACCCGTTCGCCCCTCTCGATCGAAAGATCGGCGCCATCAAGAAGATAGTCTCCTCCGTAGTGAAGAGAGACCGATTTCAACTGCAACAAAGCCATGGGCGCGTCACCCTGCCGTAATCAAATGCGGGTGCAACACCAAAGTTGCCCAGAAATCTCGGCCAGATCGTCATTAGCTCGTTAGCCTGACTCATGCTACTCCGTGCAACTCATCTCCTCCCTGCCTAAGGCCGGAGCCAAAGCGACAGATCCCCGCGGATCACTCCTTCCCATCGGCAAACGCCTTCCTGGCCATGAGCGGCCAAGCCAACGGGAAGTCGTAGGCCGGATGGCGCGGACCAGACCACGGGGCGTTCACCGCGGAGAGATGCTGGGCCAGAAAATAGGCAGGCTCAAAGTAGCGCGCACGAATGCGGCTGAAGACCTGCCAAGATGCCTCGCGGTCGGGAAGCAGAGCGATGTTGTTGGCGGCGAGGAACCCCATCGCTTGATCCCAATCGGTGCGGCAGATTCCGCAGTCCGGGACGTCGGCACCAGATTTTGCGCCCATCACTTCTTCTTCGATCATCCACGTGACCACGTTGCCCTCGCTGTCCGAATCGGAGGTGCGGGAGATCTCGCTGTCTTTCAAGGAGCGGAAGGCCTGCGCACCTTGCGCCAGCAGGCGGGCGGAAGTCGTGGAGACTTTTCCCTCGATCGCGGCCGCGCGGATGGCCGTGGCATCAAGGACGGCGAGCAATGTTGCCACCCAATGGCGGTTGCGGATCGGCGAGCGAAAATGGTTGAGAAGCGGATAAATGTATTGGCTCACGCGCATGGCGCAGATCCACTGGACGCAGTCGGCCACTTCGTTTTCGGACAACGCGCACTCGAGCCGCTTCAGGCGCACCACGGCTTCCGGACCCCACCCCGGCTCGCCCACGGAAAGCGCTATCTTGCTCATGTAGGTCTCACGGGCCGTGTAGGCGGTGTAGAGTGTGAGGAGAAAACCGATGAAGACCGAGATGATCGTAGTTCCGCCGAAGGCCGCAACGAACATCACGGTCAGCCCTCTGGAACCCGAGGCATTGACCACTCCGAGCGTGCTCATGCTGGAACCCGAACGATAAAAAGCCTCCAAAGGCGTGCAGCCGGTCACGCCGTAGACGATGAAGGCGAAGGCGCCGACAAAAATGAGGAGAAACAGGGCGAGGAAAAGCAACACGGTGGTCGGACCCTGCACGGCGAGGTAACGGTCGAGCTGAACGTAATTCCGCGCACGTTGGGCGATAGCGCGGAACAAAAGATGGCAGGCGCGGCCGACCCAAAGGGCGATTTTCTGGTTACTCGGACGCGGCACGAGCATGACGCCGACTGCGGCCATGATCGAGGCCCAGAGGAGAAGCAGGCCGACGATCAATGCGCTTCCGCGCAGGAAGATCATCATCCAGTCCGGACCGGCGGAGGCGAGCAAGTTCATGACTCAGGGTTTGACCACGGCGACCGAGGCCGTTTGCCCGATGCGCAACGGCACGGGGGGCTCTCCGGTCACCTGCACGCGCACCGGGAAGCGGTTGGGCAGTCGCACCCAGTCGACGGTTTGCTGGACATCAGGCAGCATTTGGTTGCCGATGGTGCTTCCGTCCTGGACAAAAATCCCCCATGCCGTGCTGACCACCTCGCCCGCGAACGGCTGGCCCGCCTGGCCCATGAGGGTGATGCGTACTTGGTCGCCCGGTTGCACATGATTGATCTGGGTTTCTTTGAAATACGCGGCGACCCAAAAGGTGGAAGTATCGACCAAGGCAAGCAGTTGCTGTCCGGCCGCCACATAGGTTCCGGGGCTGGTGTTGACGTTGGTCAAATACCCGTCGACCGGCGAGACCACGGTGGCAAATTCAAGATTCAGCTCTGCGTTGCGGACCGCCGCCTGCGCTGCTGCAACATCCGCTTTGGCCGCCTCGAAGGCTTGCACCTGATCGTCATATGGTTCGCGACTGATCACATGTGGCGCGAGCAAATCAACGGCACGCTTGGCATTGGCTTCCAAATCGGTGAGTTTGGCCTGCGCCTGCGCCAGCTGTCCTTTGGCCTGCTCCAAGGCCGCCTGGAAGGTGCGCGGATCGATCCGGAATAGTAGGTCCCCTTTTTTCACTGGCTGGTTGTCCTTGATCGGGATTTCGATGATCGGACCCGCCACCCGGGGTGCGATGCCGATCACGTTGGCCCGCACATAAGCGTCACGCGTCCACGGCTTGGTCAGGTAACGCGAATAGAGGAGCAGCGCGGCTGCCAGGGCGAGCAGGACGATGCCGAGTGTGACAAAGACCTTTGGTTTCACGGGGCGAAAAGGAGTCCGAGCACACTGCCGCAGAGCACAGCCAGCGCGATGAAGAAGATCGGAAGATTCCAAATGTGGCGCGTCAGTTGGAACTGCTCAAGAACACCGACCATTAGCCATGCGGCAAAGAATCCCATCGCGCCAATGATCATGCCCCACGGGAGCATAAAGTCGCCGAGGACAACCTCAGGAACACGGAGCGAAAAATTCATAGACTATGAATCGTGTGCAGGTTTTTGCCGTGGACGCAAGCCGACCCTGACCGCACCATCCGTCACGTGGAATCTGTTGGCCAGCAACCGTTCGCCCGGCGCGTGTGGACCACGCTCGATCCACGCGCGGCGGCACTCGGATTGCAGATGGCTCTTGCCGGCATGGCGGCCTTCTTTTTCGCCCAGGTCCTGCGGTTGCAATATCCCTCGTGGTCGGTTTTCACCGTGATTGTGCTCCTGCTCGCGCGTTACGTCGGTGCGGTGGAGGAAAAAGCCGTCTTGCGGCTCATCGGCACGATCCTCGGCGGCGTCCTGGCCTACCTCGCCACGGGAGCGTGGCAGCAGTCGCCGCTCCTCTATCTTGCCAGCACTTTTCTTGTCGTCACCGTGAGCATTGCGTTCTTTGGACAGTCCCGCGCGCCGTACGCTTTTTTCCTTACCGGATTGACCTATATCGTGGTGGCGTCCAACGGGATGGCTTATCCGGACGATTCTTGGGCTTATGCACTGGCCCGCGTCGAGGAGGTCCTTCTCGGCATCGTGGTTAGCATCGTCGTACAAACCACCGTATTCCCGAATTATGCCAACCGCGATTTTCGCCGCATTCTCCGTACCGCTCTCGAGGAACTGGCCGTTGCCACCCCTCGCGCCGCGGCCCGGTTCAAGGGGGAGCACAGCGGATTAACCTCGGCCCTCCGCGATTTTCCACGGCTGGCTTCGCAGATGCGCACACTGCTCCGTTTCGGGGCGAGAGAAAGTTCCAGTTTCCGACGGGAGATCGGGCGCCACGCCGGGACGGTCGACCTTTTCGCCAGGGCCGCGAGTCTCCTGCGGTCCGTGGAAATCCTGCGTCCGGCCCCGGAGCCTTACCGCTCGCGTCTGGCCGGGGATGTGGTCCGTGCTGCCGATTTGCTGGCCGCCGGATGGGAAGAACTCGGCAAGAATGGTCGCCTCGGGGCGGAGACCCGGGTTGCCTTGGACGAAGTGGCACGACAGATCGGGGCGGCCATGATCGACCTGCGCGATAATCACGAGGCGCAAAACCTCACTCCCGCCGAAATTGTCAACGTCTCGGGCCAACTTTTTGCCCTGCAGGAACTACGGCAAGTTATCCTCGACCTTGACGCGCTCTGGCGTCCCGAGGAGAGCCAGGCTCCCCGTGCGGACAAGCTCGCTCTGGCCCCACCGTGGCCGGACCTGTTCTGGTTGCGCCACGGCATCCGGGCCGGGCTGGCTACGGTCACCGCCTTGGTCCTCGAAAACTGGCTCTCCCCCCCGGGCGGGACTTTTATGGTTTTGTGCTCCTTCAACTTCACCGCACTCAACGCCTTGAGTCCCGAGGGGTCCGGAGACCGTGGTGCGTTCACCTACGTCGTTGTTTTCACGGTTGTCATGACCGGGGCCACCATCGCGCTCATTGCTGGCACACCCCTGCTGGCCAGCTACGCCGTCTTCAACCTGTTCATTGCCACGTGGCTCTTTCTTTTCGGCTACTGGGCACACGACCGCAACGGCATCACCGTCCCGATGCAGGTATCCTTTCTTGTGCTTGTCTCCATCATCAGCCTCAACGCGCAGGACCCCGTCTCCTTCCAGAAAATCACCGGAACATTCTTCGGGCTGGTCAATGGCTTCCTCATCGCCTCCGTTTTCCAGCGACTTCTCTGGCCGGTCCTGCCGCAGCGCCAACTGCAACGCGCCATCCCGACCTACCTTCGCACCGTCGCCTCCTGCCTGCCCGGCGGCCTCGCCGCCTTGCCCATTTGGCAGCGTGCTACCACCGCCCTCACCCCCTCGCAGGGACGCACCTACCTCGCCGCGATGGCCGGGGCCACCTGCCCGGACGACGAGCGGGAGCGCTTGGAAAACTACCTCCTGACCCTCCAGCAACTGGTCGGCGAGATTCTTCTTTCCGTCGGGCGCCTGCTTCCAGCCTGCCCGGCTCCGCTCGCCGAAGAACTCACCCCGCGGGTCAATGAGGTCCGGACCCTGATCAAATCTGTGCTCAAGGAGTTAGCCGACGCTTTTGCGGAATCCCGGGGCCCGGTCGGCCTTTCCGCCGAGCTGGAATCTTGCCTCGCTCGCTGGGATGAGACCATCGGCCTGCTCCGCCAGCGCCTTCGCGAGCAACACATTGATGCCGCCACCGCTGTCGACCTCATGGGCATTGCCTCCCGCTACCGAACCACGCTGACCCTTCTGGTCCGTGCCTGCCAAGAGGCGCGCCAGCTACGCCTGTCGGAATACCTCGGGGACGTGGCCTTGTAGGAAGAAAGCGAACCCAGCCGCCGGCTCCAGCGTCAGGCCTCCGCCGTCTCCAACTCCTCCGCCGCTTCGTTTCGCGGGGGCGCCTTCGCCGTGGAAAACTTGCCGGATGAGTCGGTGAATTTCACACCGACCAATTTACTCACCCCCTGTTCTTCCATCGTCACCCCGTAAAGCACGTCGGCGCGGGCGATGGTGCGCTTGTTGTGCGTGATGACCAGAAATTGGCTTTGTTGCACGAAGCGGTCGAGCATGGCGAGGAAACGATTGATGTTCGACTCGTCGAGCGGGGCATCCATTTCGTCGAGGATGCAAAACGGGCTAGGCTTCACCATGTAGATAGCGAAGAGGAGAGCCACCGCGGTCATGGTGCGCTCGCCACCGGAAAGCAGCGACACGCTCTGCAACTGTTTGCCCGGCGGCTTGGCGATGATCTCAATACCGCTTTCCAGCGGGTCCCCTTCGTTCATCAGGACCAAATCGGCTTTGCCGCCAGCGAATAACTCTTTGAAGGTTTCGCGAAAGTTATCGCGGATCTTCAGGAAAGTTTCGGCAAAGAGCACGGTGGTGGTCGCGTTGATCTTCTTGATCACCTCGAGCAATTCTTCCTTCGATTTGGTCAAGTCCGTGAACTGCTCATCAAGGAAAGTCTGGCGGTCGAGCAGGTCGTCGAATTCCTGGATGGCATCGATATTGACCGGTCCCATGGAGTCCAGCTTGTCGCGCAATTCATTGACGAAGGTTTCAATTTCCTCCCAATCAAGTTCGGCCGCGATCCACTCGACCTCAGCCTCCTTGGCTTTTCCGGTCGACTCAACCTCGGCTTCCACCACAAGGACTTCCCCACCCTCCGCTTCCTCCGTGGTTTCACCCTCGGTTGCTCTGGTTTTGCGCCGCTTGCGATGATCACGCACCGCACAGTGCAGCGCATAGCTGTCGAGTTCGGCCTCGCCGAGTTCGACATGATGCCGGCGACGAATGTCATCGGCCAAATTCTCCGCCTTGAGCCGCAACTCCGCGGCTTGCACCTCGAACTTGCCCTTCTGCTCCTGCATCTCGCCATGTTCGCGCCGTCGCTGGCGTAAAGTTTCATCGGCGCTTTGCACTTCGGCCTGCAGGCTGGAGCGTTCTTTTTGCAGCGCATCCAGATCAACCTGCTTGGCACCGAGTTCGGATTGCCGGGTGGTTGCTTCCTCGACCAGCACCTCGGTCTGCTTGAGCACGAACTTGATCCTTTCCTCCGCGATAGCCTTTTCCCCGTCGCGCTGCCGCACGGTTTCCTCAAGTTCCTCGATACGGCTGAGCATCGGCGTCCGCTGGGCCTGTAGACTTTGCTCGAGCTGACGCGCCGTGGCCAACTGGACCCGAAGTTCGTTGAACTGCTCGGCGGCCACCTCTTCCTCTCCAGCTTCACGCTGGGCTTGCTCCATGGCAGCGGCCGATTTGGTATTGAACTCCTCGACTTGCCGCCGTCCGCCCGCAATGCGGTCGGCGATCTCCTGCGCCTTTTGTTTGGCTGTCCCCAGTTCCAGCGCGGCACGTTCTCGCTCTTCCTGCAAAGCGCCCGAGCGGGTTTTCGCTTCCTGTAATTCTTTTTCCAGCAGGCTGTGGTTGGCGCGCAGCCCGGCCAGCTCGTTTTGTTTGCCACGCACGTCGGACCGGACTGTCTCGAGTGCTTCTTTTTGGACGTCGCGGCCGGACAGAACACCAAGCCGCGCCGTCTCATGCCGGGTCATTTCCCCCTGCACCACGGCGAGCTTCTGGCCGAGCGTGGCGATTTCGTCACGACGCTGCAGGGCCGAAGTGACACCTTCGCCCGCCCGCCCACCGGTCACGATGCCGCTCGCATCGATCAATTCACCATGCTGCGTGGCGAAGGCGACCGAGGGATAACGTCCGCGCAGTTCCGCCGCCTGCTCGAGATTGGTGGCCAGCGCCACGCCGTGGAGCACACCACGAACCAAGCGTTGCACGTCCTCGCTGTCGCAACGCAATCGGTCGGCCGCCCAACCAAGCGACCCTTCGGGTGCTGTTCCAGATTCGGGAAAATGATGGCCATTGGGGCTGACCACGCTGGCCCGCCCGAGTTTGTGCTCATAGAGGGCTTCGAGAATTTCGCGCGCCGACGTTTTGTCGGTCAGCACAATGGTGTCACCCCGCGATCCCAAGGCCGCTTCGATGGCAGGCAGGAAGCCGGACTCCACCCGGAGCAAGCTGCCGAGCATGCCGCGCACGGCCGCTTTGAAATGCTCCGGTCGGTCCAAGCCGCGCAGCACAGCCTGCGCCCCGGGCGCCGCACCCTCGCCTTCCAGGTTGAGCTGTTCAAGGACCTCCAAACGCGATTGGAACTGGTCCAAGGTGCGCTGCGCCGCCGCCATTTCCTGCTCGACGCGCTGGCGCTCGAGTTCGCCGCGCTCCAGATCGGCTTCGGCACGGTCGAGCGCTTGCTCGGCGGCCTGTAAAGCTTCGGTGCCGGACGCGACTTGCACGGCGGTTTCTTCCCAGCGCTTGCCGGCAGTTGCCTGCCTCTCGAACAATTGACGCCCCTCGTTCTCCAGCGACTCAATCCGGTTCTGCGTGGCCTCACGCCGCGCCTCGAGTCCGGCCAACTCACCTTGCAGACGCAAAGATTCGTTTTCCACCCGCGAAACTTCGGCCCGCAAGGCCTCGAGCGAGTGCTGCGAGGATGCGCGGCGTCCGGCACTCTCGCGCAAGCGGGCCTGCAAGGCGTCGAGGGCGGCGGAACGTTCGGAAAGTTCCGCGGACACTTTCGTCACCTGCACGTCCGTGCGTCCCATCTCCTCGCGTTGCACGCGCTGACGCTCGCGAGCGGCGGCGATTTCCTCATCGCAACGGGTGATATTCTGACCCAACTGCTCGCAGGTCTCCTCGTTGTGCGAGGCGCGGCTCTGCGCTTGCACCATCCGGTCGCGGATCAATTGCATCGCCTGACGGGAGTCCTCGACTTGATGCTCGAGGTCGGTCAGGCGAACCCGGTGGCCCGCCACCGCCGCTTCGCCGTTCTCCAGTGCCGTGGCGGTTTCGAGCCAGCGGGATTCGAGGGACTTCAGTTTGTCCTGTAACCCTTTCTGTGTGGAGGTGATCTGGTCGTGCTGGCGACGGACAAAATGAAGCTCGAGAACCTTGAGGTCGGTGGAAAGTGATTGGTAACGGCGCGCCTTGCCGGCTTGGCGCTGGAGTGAGCCGATCTGGCGTTTGACCTCCCGCATGATGTCGTTGACGCGGATGAGATTGACTTCGGTGTACTCGAGTTTGCGCAGCGCTTCGCGTTTCTGTGCCTTGAACTTGGTGATGCCCGCCGCTTCTTCGAACACCGCACGCCGGTCCTCCGGACGACTGCTCAGGATCAGGTCGATCTTGCCCTGCTCCATGATCGAGTAACTGCTGCGCCCGATACCGGTATCCATAAACAATTCATGGATGTCCCGCAAACGGCAGGCCGTTTTGTTGAGCAAATATTCGCCTTTGCCATCGCGGAAAATACGGCGCGTCACGCACACCTCTTCCCACTCGGTGCCGAGGTGCTCGGCACAACCGCCGAAAGTGAGCGAAACCTCCGCCATGCCGACCGCAGTCCGCGAGTCCGTACCGCTGAAGATGACATCGGCCATCTCGCCCCCGCGCAAAGCTTTGGCCGATTGTTCGCCCAGGCACCAGCGGATGGCGTCGAGAATGTTCGACTTACCGCAACCATTCGGGCCGACCACCGAAGTGATGCCCTCGTGAAATTCGAGGTGCGTCTTGTTGACGAAAGATTTAAAACCTACCAGTTCAAGAGATTTGAGATACATGGGGAAAATGCTGCAAATTCCATTCTCTAGGCGCCATAATCGCGCTTGGCAACCCAACATACCACTAATTGTGGTGCCAGTCGGGCCGCGCCACCTTATCTAGAGCTATGCCCCCAAACGAGACAATTATCTCTTTTTCCGGCAAGACGGACCTCGATCTGTTATTCGAGCTCCTCCGTTTTCCCAGCGTTTCGACCAAAGCCGACCACGCACCTCACATGCTGGCCTGCGCCCAATGGCTCCAAGCCCTTCTCCGAGAAAGTGGCTTCGAGACCGAGGTGTGCGTAACCGGCGGCCACCCCGCGATCTTGGCCCGGGGCCCTCATGTGCCGGGAAGGCCCACCGTGCTCATTTACGGGCATTATGACGTCCAACCGGCGGAACCGCTCCATCTCTGGACCTCCCCGCCCTTCGAACCGGCCCTCCGCAACAAACGCGTCTTTGCCCGCGGCTCGACCGACAACAAGGGACAAATTCTCGCCCACATTCTCGGCGCCAGGCATTTGCTTCGGGAAGAAGGGACCCTGCCGGTCAACCTTATCTTCCTCATCGAGGGCGAGGAAGAGACGGGCAGCACGCATCTGGATGATTTCATCCGCGCGCGGCGCAACGATCTCCGGTGTGACGTCATCGCCATCTCGGACACCGGCATGGTGGCCGAAGGTTATCCCACCCTGACCCAAAGCCTGCGCGGCATTGCCGCAATGGAAGTCTTTTTGCGCGGTCCGGTCACTGACTTACACTCGGGAATTTTCGGTGGCGCGGTGGTCAATCCTGCCGCCGCGTTGGTCAAAATTCTCGCCGCGCTCCACGACCCCCGCGGTCGCGTCGCGGTGCCCGGCTTCTATGACGATGTGGAGAACATCCCGGCGGCCGAGCGAGAAATGCTGGCCGCGCTCCCGGTGACTGAAGCCGATTACCAACGCGAGACCGGGGTTCTTCTGCTCGATGGCGAGGAGGGTTACTCGAGTCTCGAGCGCATCGGCATCCGCCCCACGGCCGAGATCAATGGGCTGACCAGCGGCTACCAGGGCGAAGGAACCAAAACCGTCCTCCCTTCCACCGCCTCGGCCAAGCTCACTTTCCGCTTGGTGCCCAAGCAAAAACCCGACCGCGTGCTCAACCTGGTCGAAATTCATCTCCAAAATCTCCTTCCGCCCGGCGTAGAAATGGAGATAGTGCGCGGGCACGGCGGCATGCCCTACGTATTGGACCTGAAAAGCCCTTGGTGCGGCGCCGCCCAGCGGGCCCTCGAGCAGACCTTCGGTCGAAAGCCCGCCCTCATGCGCGAGGGCGGCAGCATTCCTATCGTGCAAAAATTCCGTGATCTCCTCGGGTCGGATACCCTCCTCCTCGGCCTCGCCGCCCCCGATTGCAAAGCTCATGCTCCCGATGAAAATTTTCCGGTCGAAAGTTTCGAGGCCGGCATTCGACTGCACCAGCATCTGCTCCGGGAGCTTGCCGCGCCGGTCTGAGGCGATCATTGCCGCGTGACGCGCAGGCGGATCATGCGTGAACGGGCTTCGGTTGGTGCGGATATGTCGGCCGCCTCCAACACAGCTTGGTTATCGGTCAGCACTTCCAACCAAGCACCGGACCACGAGCCTCCGTCCCCGGGACCACTCCAGGCTTCAAAACCGTAAGCAAGGTCCGACACCCCCGGCGACTTATCGAAGCGAACGACGAAGCGGCCGATTTCGCCGTCCCACCGCGTGACCAAAGCTGAGTTGCCATCCGCAGTGAGCGGGTCGCGTCCGGCGGCATACTCGAGCAAATTACGGAGTCCGTCTTCGTCCGGGTCGGCATCTTCCCCGGCGAGTTGCGGGTTCAACCTCTCCTCCGGCGACCACCAGCGCTCCGTCCACTCCTGCCACGTGGAGGGTTGGGCCAGAGTCTCGCTGGCAATGCGGATCAACGAATCGGCCCCGTCGCCGCGCACGTCGGTAGAGGCCTCCCAGAACATGACGCCGCCCAGCCCCAAATCCCGCGCATATTCGAGCTTGCGCCGGAGGGCCCGAGGACTGTCATAGCCGATCCACAAGTCGCCGTTATAAAAGTAGGAAGCTTGGGCCGCCTCGTCCCAGCGTTCCGTCCCCGGGTTGTCCCGCACCAAAGCAGCCACCGTGCGGTAATCGTAGAAGCCGGGTTCGACCGACAGCGTGCCCGGCCCGACACCGGAGGCAGAACCAAACGGAACCGAACTCGCGACGCCCTGCCAGCCGTAACCATAAGCGGGAATTCCCAGGGCGATTTTCGCCGCGGGAACGCCCGCCGCGAGATACCCGCGCACGGCCTCGTCCGTGTTGTAGCGAGGATTCGGATCCATCGCGCTCCGGAACAAGGGCGCATTGTGCCCGGTCTGCGCCGCGATCCAGCGGCCGTGGAAATCGTAAGTCATCAGATTGATCAAATCGAGCTGCCCAGCCAGCGCGGCAAGATTGATCCGCTCGAATTTGTCAAAACCCGCCGGCATCGCCGCCGTGATCTCGTAGCGTTTACCGTCCGTGGACGATTGCGCGTCGAATTCCGCGCGGATGGCCCCCGCGAGCAAGGCATAATTCTCGCCGTCTTCCGGGCGCACGTTGCGGTTCACATCCGTGGCCACCACCGGGTACTCCCAGTCGAGGTCCACGCCATCGAAGCCATATTGCAAACAGAAGGCCCGGACCGAGGCGGCGAATTTGGCGCGGGCCGCGGGCGTCGCCGCGACTTCCGAGAACCGCCCGGAATCAAACCAACCACCCACTGCGATGAGCACCCGCAGGTGCGGATGGGCCGCTTTGAGCCGCGCATACGCACCGAAATTTCCGCGCAGCGGGGTATCCCAACGGTCGGGACCGATGGCGCGCTCGAGGTCGGCCCACGGATCGATGACCGCCATTTCACCCTCCGGCGAGATCCGCGCAAAGGCGTGGATGACATGGGTCAGCCGGTCCGCCGGAAGATCCTCCACCTCGTAGCCCTTCTCGTAAATTCCCCAGCTGGGGAAGTAGGCAACCACACTTTGGCGCAGCGGCGCGCGGGCCGCGGGCGGCATCACCGGATCACCCGGCGGCACCTCGGCCCCGGCTTTGTCGCCTCCGTTGGCGGTCTCATCATCATCACCAGAGTTGCCGCCGCCGCCCACCTCGCCACCGACGGCAGCCGCACCATCGACCGTGATATTCTCCGCCACCGCCGCCGGATCGCCATTGACCTGCAGGCCGAACGTCGCACTACCGCCTGCCGCAATCTCGCGCGACCAAGCCTCCGGAGTGAAAGTGTGGCGTGTGCCGGCGCTCCCCGTCAGGATGGCGCTCCACCAATTGACGAGCTGGCCCTCGAGATCGAGGGAGAGGGTCCACCCAGTCACCGCAGTGCTGCCCAAGTTGCGGAGGGTCACATTGGCCACGTATCCGCCCGGCCAGGAATTCACCACCGTGAAGCTGGCCTCGAGATCACAATCCGTCCCGCAGTGGCATTCGTCGAGCGGTTCGCCGCAGGGCCCCGCCGGCTCCTCCGGCTCGGGTTGGTAAACCGTGCCGGGGGTCACGGCCCCGCCGCCATAACCGTTGTCCGCGCCGAAAACCACATCACTAACCGAAAAAAACACTTCCCCCACGGGATCAACGCGCTGCCAAATAACAAAAATAACATGCCGTCCTTCGCGCTCCGGAAGAATGGTGTCCCAAGCGTAATTATTTCCCTGCAAGGCCGCATTCTCCGCCCCCGGCAAAGGCTCGAAATCCGCCCAGGCCAAAGCGGACTCCGGATCCCAATCTGCCTTGGTGATGAAGGCCCGGAAATAGCTGGGCGAATGCGGGGTGGTGGCGTGGTAAACGAATCGATACGGCCCGGACTCAACCGCGGTGGCCGCCCAATCAGACCGGACCAAATCAAGCCCGGCATACTTGGCCCGGCCGCCGCTGGCCAGTTGACCGTCAGGCACATTGGCCTGCCATTCATAGTCTGGCAAATTACGCGAGACTTCGTTCCAATCGTAAAAAGGCTGCGTCCCGTCGACGGCGAGAGCCGCACGCGCCGCATCGTTCTGCGGAGTCTGCGGGTTATCGAGAAAAATCCGGTAAACCCGGCTCACCGGATCGAGCATCGATCCGTGGGCCCGCAACGGCTCCGCGGTGCCGGCGCACAGCAAGGCCAAGATGAAAAATGCCAACACGCCTTGGTGCCGTGGGAACAAACTGGTCGGGTGCTTTTTCTTCATAAGGTCCGGACCAAGGTCGGCCCATAAGCATTGACCAAAAAGACCGCAAAGCGTTCAAACGTTCGTTCGTTTCGTGGGTTACGGCACCGTCACGCGGCGGAAAAAAACCTCACCGGGGAGCCTCAACTCGACGGCGTGGTTCTTCTCTCGCCGACGCCAGAGCTCCGCGCTTGCCCGGAGAGATTCCGGTCGATGGGTTGAAAAACTTGCACCTCACGTCGGGGCCATTATGCTATCAGCTAACGCTCGGGTGGTGAAATGGCAGACACGTACGTTTGAGGGGCGTATGCCGCAAGGCATGGGGGTTCAAGTCCCCCCCCGAGCACTTTTTACTCTCCCCCTCAAAACCTCTGTAGATCCAGTGTTCATGGAGGTTTACGGGCATTTAGTACATCGATGCTGTAATGCCTTTTTTATCCCCGTTATCCCCAAAAATCCGTATCAAAAAGTATCAAAAAACAGGGCCCAAAACACGTATCTTCCGCCCGTCTGCGGAACGACCAACACCCCCTTGGCCACCGCGCCCGCCAAATAGCCAAATAGAGGCATACCCTTAAAAATAGTTTGAGAAAAATGCGCCCCGAAACCCCTCAAAACCGGCCCCAATACCACCGCCTGCGAATTTAGTCCCGCATTGGCCCGCGGCACAGGACATCTAACTCCTGACCCGCAAAGCCTTAGATTCCACCTTATTCGCGGAAATTCCCAACAGAAGCGCAACGGCTTGGCGGTAGGCGTCCAGCTGGTCGTTGTATCGCTCGAGCAGGTCGACATTTCCTTGGTCGGTCTTGAAATCGTAAATCTGCGCCGAGGCCACTTGGCCGTCTTCGCCCAGTTCGATGTGAACACGGTCGAAGATGCCGCTGACGGCTCGTCCCTCGACCTCGACATCAAAGGCTCTCTCTCGCCAGACGGTGAAGTTCTCACCAGGCTTCGTCATTACCACTGCGCGGTCGCTGGCCAGAAATTCTCGGACCAACTTCGCTCCTTCCGGCGTCGCGCCCGTATAGTCAGGTTCATTCCCTAACCACTCGACCTGGGCCAATAATTCATGCACCTCGGTGCCGAGGTGACGCGCGGCACCGCCACCGAGGATTAGTCCCGCCGGAATGTCTGCTCCCTCGTGGGAGGAAGGAGAGGAGGCGTGTCTCAGGGATTCGGCCTGGTTGATGCTTCGGTCGGAAATCATCACCGGACGCTCCAAAGTCGGCATCTCGAGGCGGGCAAACCACTCTTTATCGCCGACTTCGCGAACGGCATCTTGGTCTGTGCCCGCGGGAAAAGACCGCATGAGCCAACGGGCGGCATTCTTGCGCTTCTGACGCTCTGCGGTCAGGCAATAGACGGCATGCTTGGCGCGGGTCATGGCCACATAGAAGACGCATAATTCACCGAAGGCTTGGTTGGCTTTCATGTCCTCCCGCGCCCGCCGCAGGGCCTCATCTTCTTCGCACATGTCCGCCGGGGGAAGGTCCAGACCCCAGGAAACTTTGCCTTCGTGGTCCCGCACCAGGGAAATACCCGAGGGCTTGAGTTGGCTCAGCGATTGGTAACCACCCAACTCCGGAAGGATGACGACGTCCATGCCAAGCCCCTTGGCTTTGTGCACGGTCATCACGCGGACGACGCCCGGTGATTCGTTTTCCTGCAGCGAGTAATGTTCCAGATGATTACTGAAACTCCTCCAATCATCGTCGGGTTTTCGTTTGGCGTCGAACTCGGCCGCAGCATCGATGAACGCGACGACTTTCGACGGGTCGATTCCCAGCGTTTGGTCCACCCAATCGCGGATGGTCGCCGCGAAACCACGGTCGAAGGCGGAAGCCATGGCCTTCGAGCGAAAGAGCGAAATGCCCGAATCGCGACCAAGGACTCCGAAAGGAGACGCGAGAAAGTGGGCCTCGGCAACGCCGTCACCTAGCGAGGCCACACATCGCACAGCTGAAAGGAGCGCGAGGCCTTCCGGGTTTGCCTGGCAGACGACAAAACGCCCCTCGGTAGCAGTCGCGACGCCAGCCTTCTCCAGCACCTTGGCATAGTGCTCGGCCATGCGTCCGGACCGGGTGAGAATCGCACAACTGAGATTCCGCTCGATCGGTTTGATTTCCTCCGTAAGAAGCCGGACGAGTTCGCGGTCGATCACGTCCGTGTCGTCTTTCGTGGAGTCGGCAGCCAAATCGTGCAAACGAACATATCCGGGCCCGCTCTCCTTGCGGTCGAGGTGCTCGACCCACCCTGCTTTCCATCGTTCAACCGCCTGTGAAGGCAAATCAAAGTCTTTAGCCAACTCCGCGACTTTATCTTTGTCGAACGCCGCATTGACCACTTCGATGATGGCTTTGTCAGAGCGGTAGGACAGAGCCAACTGGGCTTCCTCGATGTGGTCTTTCTTGTGCTGGTTGTAGTAGCGGAAAATCTCGCGGAAGAGACGATCGTCGCCACCACGCCATCCGTAAATCGACTGCTTCGTGTCGCCGACATAGAAAAAGGTCCGGTCGTCGCTAGGGTCCATGATCACCTCCGAAACCAAGGGGTCGAGCACTTCCCATTGGGCGCGGCTGGTGTCTTGGAATTCGTCGAGCAGCCAGTGATTGTGCCGGCTGTCTAGCCGGTAGGCGATGGAACCCTTCAGGTCGCCCGAGTGTCCGGTCAGGATTTCGGTCACGTCACTGAAAGTCAGTGCACCCGTGCTGCGCACCGTTTCCTCGTAGATCTCCTCGTAACGCCGCAGAAGCCGGTGGACGGCGGCCGACGAGGACAACCGGCTGCGCAGTTCGGCACCGATGAGTGCACGCTTCAATTCGTCGCAATGCTTGGCAACCTCACCGCGTCTCAGAAGACGACCCTTGTGGCCGAAGCTGAGCGTTTCGGCGTTCTCTTTTTTGACCAACTTCCACTTGTTGCCAAGGTATCCCAAGAAACCGGTCAAATGCGGTCCGAGGCCTGCCTGGGGAGCGCGACGAACGGCACGTTGCACCATGTCCTCGAGGTAAGCATGGAAAGTTTCACCCAATTCATCTTCCTGCGTGCCCAGCACTTCCTTGAGAAAAGCGGGCGCAACATCGGCCAAGGGCGGTGCGGAAAGAAACCGGTTTTCTTCGGGTTTGGCCCAGATGGTGTGCTCGTCGCCCCATGCCACGTTCTTGGATGGTCCGGCGATCTGGGCATGAAGTTTGGTGATATCTTCCTGCAGATCACGGAGCGCGGAGGCACCCGAACGGTTGCGATTGCTCTGCCGGAGCAACTCCAGCAAATCACCGAGCGCTTTCTTGTCCTTGCTGCCCTCGCGGAAAAGCCGCTCCAGCGTGACCCGGAGGTTCTCCTGCTGGGTCGCATCGTCGAGAAGCTCGAACTCGCGCGACAGGCCTAGCTCCAAGGGAAACCCCCGGACGATTCTGCCGAAAAACTGGTCCATGGTGCCCATCGAGAGCCTAGGGAGGGCGTCGATCAGTTTGTGCACCCATGCGATGCACTGTTCGCGGGAAATCTCCGCCACGCCGAGGTCACGGGCTAGTTCCCCGCGTTTATTCGCGTCATCGGCCGCATCCCCGAGTCTTTCGAAAAGTTTTTGCAGAAACTCCGCCGCTGCCTTGCGCGTAAAAGTCAGGGCGATGATTTCTTCGGGCGGTTGTTCAAGCGAGAGAAGCTTGATGCAGCGCGTCACCAACTCGTAAGTCTTTCCGCTCCCGGCATTGGCAAGAATCAGCAGCCGGCGTTGCAGTGGTTCACGAACGATCGGCTTCATGCCACACCTCCCAAGCGCTTGCGGGTCTGTTCGCTCACAATTTCCTCCGGATTGCAGTAGCGGAACCAGTCGGCAAAGTTGTCGAAGTCCACTTTCTCGGCAGGCGGCCAGAAGACACCTTTGGAGACCAACGAGGCGATCTCCTCCGCACATTCCACCGCCGATCCGAATTCGTCTTGGTCCATGGGCAGCATCTCGATGCCCGTGTCATCGGGATCGGCCGGCAAGAGCACATAGCCGACCTCAATTTCCTTGTCCTTATGCTCCTCCCAGATGTGGGGCACCAGATAACGGTAGAGAGGCAATTGCAGGTCCTTCCAGAAAGCCGATTTGCCAGCATAGGTGCAGGCCGCCGTGGGAACATCAGAACGATCCCGTTTGGTGGCCAGATGCGTCTTCACCGGAGTGGTGGCGCTGCCAAATGTCTTGTAGTCGAGCACGCGCACACGCCCCTCGCGGTGATTGACCTCCACGCGGTCCATCGTTCCGGTGAGAGTCAGCGGTCCGATTTTCGCCGGTTTCTCGTCGTGTTTGCCCACCGCCTTCTCGGTGGCGATGAATTCCCAGCCATCGGCCCGCGCCTGCGCTTGCCAAGGTGCGAGATGGCGGAGTCTTACCCGCATCGACTCGAGTTGGACCAGAACCACGGGGGAAAACAGATCGCCGTAGAATCGCTTGGCCACCTCGTCGAGTTTGCGGTCGAAGACACGTGCGATTTCCGCGGGATCGTCCAGGTTCTTCGTCGCTTCGCTCTCGCCGTATTCTTCGAGCACTTTGTGCATGACGATCCCGAAATCGCGCGGGCTGATTTCGCGGGCCTCCGGGTCGAAGTCGCGGATGCCGCAGACATTCTGGAGATAGAACCTCAGCGGACATTGCAGATAGTTTTTGAAACCGGTGGCCCGGATGGCCTCGACCGTTTTTTCACGGACCGGCAATTCAAGAGTCCATGACGCCTTCTTTTCCTGCCGCTTGGCTGGCAGCGAGGGGCGCAGAAGGCGGCGAGACCTGCGGGGCAGCTCCTCGTCGCCACAGGCGAAGAGGAGCCGTGATGGACGGTTCGGCTCGCCCTGCGACCGGAACCGGCTTGTGCCCAAGAGAACCCGCGATCCGGAATAGATCAGACAGGAGAGCAAGTAGGCATCCCGCGCAAAGCGCGCGTCCTGAGAGACCAGACCGAGCCTTTTCTTCGTCTGATCGGGAAGAAAAGCATCCTCATGGGTTCCGGAAGGTAAAGCTCCCTCGCGGCAGCCAGAAATGATCTTCAACGCAGCCGCGCTCCACGGAGCCTCCAACCAGCCTTGGATTTCCACCGCGTTTTGGGGGGCCGGGGCAAACAAACGCTTTCGGCCAAGGTCGGCGCGCAGAGCCGCTTTTTGGTCGGCGGCCGGCAAACCGCCGAGCAAGGGAGATTGGGCAAACTGGTCGAGCGCCTCGGCCATGGCCGCAAGTTCTTTGGCTTTCGTCGAACCAGCGGTCATGCGACCCGCATGACCGGCCACCGCCGCAAGGAAATCCACGGTGGGTTGTTTGCCTTGCCCTATTTTTTCCGCGGTGACGATCAGACGCGTCAATTCATCAAATTTGGCGCGATCGCGATCTTCAATGGCTGGTTGATCGGCATGATCGAGCCAACTGCGCGCCGCCTCCACGGTGCGGCAAAGTTTTTCGGCAAGCAGACGATCACAGGCATCCAAGGCGCCGTCAGCTCTGAAATTTTTGTCTGCTGCTTGGGCCACAAACCAAGCGAGAAAGGCGGGGCGCTGTAGGAGCGAGCGCAAAGTTTGCAGACTTTGCGACTGCAGCAACTCCTCGTAGCCGATCAGCATTCCGGCGAACTCGGTTTGGGCCAGAGCGCGCCCCTCGGGCAGGTAAGCCTCTTCCTTGCGCCGCGCAATCTCGGCACCGAGCGCCACCGTCGTTTCAGGCGCGGCCGAGAACAGCGCATATCCGTCGCTTGTGCCCTCTGCGGCATGATCAATGAGAACACCGGCCTCGGATGCGGGGTCGTTTTCGACCACGATCATTTCGTCCGTTATTTCCGGCATGTGGCTTCTCCACCATTCGATATCGGGCCGACCCATGGCATCGAAATGCTTGGCTTGGTCTGCCGGACTCCAGGCCAGCACCGCCACATCGATCCCCTTGTCTTCCAGTGATTGCAGATAAATCTCCACGATAGGCGCCAGATCGGGAATGCAGGCGACGATGACGCGCTTGAGATCTGGGGGAACGGATGGGTTTTTTGCCTGTTCGATCCGCACATCGTTGGGATCGCACAATCCGTGCTTGGACAGAACCGCGAGGTATTCGGGGTAAAGTTTACCAAAATCCACCCAACGCAGTTTGTCTTCAGAAAGCTCGGAGGCTAACTGCGGCAAAGCGGGATCGAGTCCGGCTTCGGCGAGCTGGTCGCAGACGCCGCAAAGACGCTCCGCCACACCAAACCGGTCCTCCGGCGAACCGAGCGGAACAATCAAGGGAACGAGCGAAGCGAACCTTGGGCGATCGTCCGGGTTGAGCAGGGTGGCCCAGGCCGCCTCACGCTCCAGACGACTGGCCACAGGCAGATTTTGCGGCACCAAGGCATCCATTGGCAGACGGAACTGCGGGGAGAGAACACCCTTTTTGCAAAGCTCGCGCCGGATGGCCCGGCCGGCGCCCGCGGTGGGAATGAGCACCAGAGTGTCGCCGAGGTCGATCGGATGACCATCACGCCCGTGGAGCAAAACAGCCGCAACCTGCGCGGCAAGAGGGTTTCTCTTTGTAAGGGCGACGAGGGGCTTCAATGTGCATGCAGATATACCAGATCAGAACCGAAAGGCGAATCTAGCGCGTGTCATAGGGAGTAATGCCCGCTTTTTTCCCATTTTTAAGCGTTGGCCGATTAAGGAGAGAAACGAAGGAACCAACAACCCCGTTTTGCGCGTTCATAGGCCTGTTATGCCGAGTTTTCCCCCACCAAGGGAGGAGATGGAGCGTTCTCTTCAGCCGTCAAATTTTTCCCGACGGCCGCCTCGGCACCTTCTGCTCAAAAATGGCCAACTCAGCTTCGGCGCGGATCCACCGGAACGCACGCTTAAGCCATTCGGGCACAACCGTCATGCTGGCCTTCCTGCAGGCGTGATACCCCCTGTCTTCTGCCTCGGCTTTAAGCCGCCCCTTCGCGCATACGCTGGAGTTGGCGATGCATTTCCTCGGTCTTGGCCGTGTTGAGCGGATAGAAAATAATGATCACGCCGTTGAGCAGAGCCAAAGCCCCGGGAATGAGACAAAACATGATGCGGATCCCCATCAAGGATTCCGGGCTTTGCTCCTCATTGGCCACAAATCCGGAAAGCCCGAGGACCCAACCGGAGATGGTGCCACCAATGGTCAGGCCCATCTTTTGGGCGAACATCGCCCCGGAGAAAACCAAACCGGTGGCGCGACGGCCGTACTTCCATTCCCCGTAGTCCGCCACATCGGTGTAAAGCGCCCAGACCAAGGCCGGGGTGGGTCCAGCCAGCAAGTTGGCCAGTAGATTGACCCCGAACATCAGCGCGGTTTCCTCGGGTGGAATAAAAAAGAAACCGATGATGGCCAGCCCGTTGGCCAAAGTAAGAATGGCCAAGGCATTGCGCTTGCCCAAGAGACGGCCAAGCACACCCGAGAAGGATACCCCGAGGATGAAAGCCAGCATGCCACTGGAGAGAAACATGGTGGTGACGTCAAAATTGAGGAAGAAAGCGCTGCCGGCCTGGCCGAGACTGAAGACCGACTGCTCGCTGTTCCCCACATAGTATTTGAAATAATGAATGGTGACCGCCCCGCGAACCGCCACGCTAGCCAAAGTGCAAACCGCGGCCGCCAACATGATGATCCAAGGGATGTTACGGACCAGCAGCCGGAGGTCTTCCATCACACTCACGTTCTGGTTCAGCTGCGGGGCGACCCGCTCGCGGGCCGTCACGTAAGTCAGCAGAAAAAAGACAATGGAGAGGACCCCAAAGACCGCCATGGTGGCCTGGAAGCCGACCACCTCATCGTCGCCGCCGAAGAATTTCACTAAGGGGCGGACCATGAGTGAAATAATGAAGCCGCCACCAAAAGCTCCGAGAAAGCGATAGGTAGCCAGCGACATCCGGTCTTTTTCTTTGGGGGAGATGACCCCCATCAGGGCGGAATACGGCACGTTGATCGCCGTGTAGATCATTTTGAAAGCGATAAACGTCGTGTAGGCATAGGCCAGCTTGCCGACTTCCCCCAGATCCGGATTGGCGAAAATGGCATAGCCCAGCAACCCGTAAGGCAGTGCGCACCAAAGCAGAAAGGGACGGTATTTTCCCTGCTTGGTCTGCACCCGGTCAGCCAGGGCGCCCATCATCGGGTCGTTGACCGCATCCCAAAAGTTCGCGATCAAATACATCGTGCCAACGGAAATCGGATCCAAGCCGAAGACGTCAGTATAATAATAAAGGAGGAAGAGGTTGAAAAACTGGAAGTAAAGATTGGAGGCAAAGTCCCCTGCCCCGTAGCCGATTTTCTCGGTCAGGCCGAGTTCGTCGTTCGCTTTGGGAGGGGTGGCAGACATGGTCAACGGGGGAAAAGAGGCTTTTTAGGGGTGAACCATGGTGTCACTCGGAGAGGTTTAAACCAAATCACTGCCCGGGAGAGAGGAGGAAGACGACCACACGGTTCGGATTAAACAGAGACTGATGGCCGGAGGCCAGCCGTTTGACGCGCCGTCGACCGCAGCGAAGGGTCTATAACCGGCAAGAACGAGGGCCCGATGCTCGAGCCCACCATGCCGGCGATCGACCCTTGGCTTGAACTTCTTGTTTCCTGCCGGCGAGCGAGGTCCACCCCGCTTCGGGACATCCAGCGTTAATTGACGACAAGACGCTTCGTTGCGCCGGGAATGCGAAAAAGAACACGGGACGGAATGCGGTCTCCAGGATACCAGACCTTTTGCTCCCACCCCGAAGCGTCGGGAGTACTGACCCGCATAACGATGGGGCTGAAGCTACGGCTGTAGTCGGCCGTCCAAACTCCGTACCTCGTGGTCTTGACCACCAAGGCCAGAGGGGTGGTTCCGACGTATTCACCATTGAGTTCGACGACCAGACCCGGGGGCCAGCTGCGAATGTCGATTGTCTTGACCGGTTCGGCCACTCTGACCTCGGGCTCAGGCGTGGAGGCGCAAGACGTCAAAAAGAGAACGAGAAGGAGGAATACCCAGCGCATGGAGCCAAATGAACAGGTTAGGACAAGGCGACAAAGCAGTTTGTGCGTCATAAAGGCTCCCCCCGGTCCGGTCACGATGGCGGCGTAAGTCAGTTCCGTCATTCGGAGGCTATGGAGAGGTCCATCCGGGACCGTCAATACGCGCAATAGGTGTCATGAAAGGCCAGATCCAACCTGATTAACTGCTCCTGCACACCATCGAGGTACTCATGCAGCCCGTGACGGAAGATGCTGTCGGGCGTGGCGTAGTCGAGTTGCGAACGGAGCAACCCGGACAGCCTCTCCGGCTCGTTGCGAAAACGGCCCTCTCCGGTGGCCGAAACGAGATGGAGGACTTCATCGAGGCGATCGACGCAGAACCGGATGGAGCGCGGGAACTCGGCGTGGCAAACGAGAAAACTGGCCACTCCCCATGGCGTCACATCGCCCTGGCGGATTTTCAAATAGGCCTCCATACCGCTACAGGAACGCAGAACAGACATCCATTGCGAGATGTCGACGTTGCCCCCCACCTGCTCCCTGCCCGGGAGAAGAATGTGGTATTTCAGGTCGAGAATGCGTGTCGTGCTGTCCGCCCTTTCGATAAATTTTCCGGCCTGCACGAACCGCCATGCTTCACCGTGCGTCATGGTCGTGTCGGTCACCCCTTGAATGAGCTGCGAGGCAAAGGTCACCTTATCGTAAAACTCGTGGGAATTCGCCCGGAAGTCGCGTGCGGCGGAGCCGTCGCGGAAGTAAAGCCCAAGCGCGTTGATCTGCTCCCACATCTCGCTCGAGATCTGGTCACGCACCGCACGCGCATTCTCGCGCGCATGATTGATGCACGAATGGATCGAGTTCGGGTTGCGCCGCTCGAAGGTGACATAGTCGAGCACGGCTGCCGCGGTGAACTCCTCGTGCAGCTGGTTGAAAAGTTCGGTGTCTTCCAATGTGCTCAGGATCGGCCCCCAAAACTGGCGCTCTGTTTCCACGCCGCGGCTCTCGAAATCGAGCAACATCTGGACATTAACATCGAGCAGGCGCGCATTGTTCTCGGCCCGCTCAATGTAGCGGCCCATCCAGTAAGTGGAATCTCCCACGCGGCTCAGCATGGCCCGGTGTCTCCATCTAAGACCCACGTGTCCTTGCTCCCGCCGCCCTGCGAGGAATTGACCACAAGCGAACCTTCACGCATGGCCACACGGGTCAATCCTCCGGGAACGATCCGCACCTCTTCACCGCAGAGGATGAAGGGCCGCAGATCAATATGCCGCCCTTGCATCGAGCCGTCGCACCAAGCGGGTGATCGGGACAGCGAGATGACCGGCTGGGCCACGAAGTTGCGCGGGTCGGCTTGGATCATGCGGCGGAAATGCCCGATTTCGTCCTTCGTCGCCTGCGAACCGATGAGCATCCCGTAGCCACCGCTTTCGTTGGCCGACTTGACGACAAGGTTTTCCAGATTGTCCAAAATATACTTACGGTCGGAGTCCACCGCGGAGAGGAAGGTTTCCACGTTGGGCAGGATAGCTTCTTCGCCGAGATAAAATTTGATCATGGCCGGCACGTAGTAATAGACGACTTTGTCGTCGGCCACCCCGGTGCCGATCGAATTGGCCAGACTGACATTGCCTTTGCGATAAGCCTCGACCAGGCCGGGCACACCGAGAAGGGAATCCGGGCGGAATACTTTGGGATCGAGGAAGTCGTCGTCAATCCGCCGATAAATGACGTGCACCGGCTTGAGTCCCTTCGTCGTCTTCATGAACACCCTGTCGTTCTGCACCAAAAGGTCCGCCCCGGTGACAATCTCGATCCCCATGGACCGCGCGAGAAAGGAGTGCTCGAAATAAGCGGCGTTGTGGATGCCCGGGGTGAGCAAGACCGTGGTCGGATCGCCCGCCGCGCTGGCCGGCGCCACATGGTGGAGGACGTCGACCAAGTCCTGCGCATAACGATCGACCGGACGCACCCCATATTGGGCGAACAATTGTGGGAAGACTCGCTTCATGGTCATGCGGCTCTCCAAAACATAGGAAACGCCGGACGGACAGCGGGCGTTGTCTTCCAGTACCAAATAGCGTCCGTCCCGGTCGCGGATCAGGTCGGTCCCGCAGACGTGGATGTAAATGTTCTTCGGGACATCGAAGCCCATAAATTCCGGACGGAAATGCTTCGCGCTGCGGATGATTTCGAGGGGAATAACCCCTTGCTTCACGATGCGCTGCTCATGGTAGATGTCGTGAAGAAAAGCATTCAGCGCGTTGAGACGCTGTTTGAGACCCCGCTCGATGTGACGCCATTCGTCACCGGGAATGATGCGCGGGACGAGATCGAGGGGAAAAATGCGTTCCGTGCCTTCCTGCTTGTCGTTGTAGACCGTGAAGGTGATCCCTTGGTTCAAATAGGACCGCTCGGCGATCTGGCGCTTGCGGTCGAAGTCCTCGACGGAAAGCGCCTCGGCCCTCTGCAAAAGCCTGCCGTAGTGGGGGCGGACCTCGCCCGGCCCGGAAAACATCTCATCGTAGAAGTCACCCGGATCATACTCTTGAAACATGGAAGCCATCGTTAGGGAATGAGACTATATTCGAGCATGAATTGTGCCATCCTCAGTGTGCCAATGGTCAGTTTCGGCGCCCGGCCGGCAAAGCATGACGCGCCGCCATGACCCGGGCGAGGGCTGTTTCGGGAGAGGAACCGAATGCCGTGAGGTGCCCCATCTTGCGCCCCGGCCGGGGCTCCGCCTTGCCGTAAAGGTGGATCTTCACCTCACCGAGCGCCGTGGCGGCGGCCCAGTTCGGTTCGCCTTCCGCCCACAAATCCCCCAGCAAATTGGCCATGGCGCAGGGGCGCAGCAGTTCCGGTGATCCCAAGGGCCACTGGCAGACCGCACGCACCTGCTGCTCGAACTGGCTGGTCACGCAGGCATCGATGGAAAAGTGGCCGCTGTTGTGCGGACGCGGGGCGAGTTCGTTGATCAGCAAAGTTCCGTCGGGGAGAAGAAACATTTCGACCGCGAGCACGCCGACGAGATGGAGTTGCGCGGCCACGGCCCGGGCCAGTTGCTCGGCGCGGCCCGCCACATCCGGCGACACCCGGGCTGGCACCACCGTGGTGTCGAGAATGTGATTCCGATGCATGTTCTCGCAGACCGGGTAACACACCATCTGGCCATCGCTTCCACGGGCGACGATGACGGATACCTCCATGGCAAAGGGCACCTTGGCCTCGAGCACGAACGGCCCACCCGAGAGGTCGCACTGCCGCGCATCCTTGTCGGATTCCAGCCGCTGCTGGCCCTTCCCGTCGTATCCGAACGATGCGGTTTTCAAAATAGCGGGGTAGCCGGTCAGCCGTGCCGCCGCCGCCAAGTCCTCCGCCGTGGCCACATTCGCCCAGGCCGGCAAAGGAAACCCGGCGGCGGCGAGGAACTCCTTTTCGCGGGCGCGATTTTGCGTGGTGTGGAGAATCTCACCGCGCGGACGAACCTCGCCATACTCGGAGGCCCACTGCAGGGCTTGCTGCGGGATATTTTCAAATTCGAAAGTGAGCACATCGACACTCCGTGCGAAGGCCCGGACGGCTTCCTCATCGAGATAGTCGCGCGTGGTTTCCTCGTCGGCCACCTGCCCCGCCGGTGAACTATCCTCCGGGACAAAAACGCTCACCCGGTAGCCCATGCTTCGCGCCGCGAGGATGAACATGCGCCCGAGTTGCCCGCCGCCCATCAACCCGATACGGCTGCCCGGAGCGAGAACACCGCTCATGACGGCAACTGGCCTGGTGCCCGGACGCTTTTGGTCTGCCGCGCCCGGAATTTTTCCAGCGCCCGGTGCACCCGCCCATCGCCGAGGGATAAAATCGACGCCGCGAGGAGTGCGGCGTTGGTCGCCCCCGCCTCGCCGATGGCCAGGGTGCCGACCGGAATGCCCGCGGGCATTTGCGCGATGGAAAGCAGCGAATCGAGGCCCTGGAGCGCGCGGCTCCGGACCGGAACACCGAGAACGGGCAGATTGGTATGCGCCGCCACCATGCCGGGCAAATGAGCCGCACCGCCCGCACCGGCAATAATCACCTGGATGCCGCGCCCACGCGCCATCTTGGCGTAGGTCGCCATGAGATCTGGGGTGCGGTGGGCCGAGACAATGCGCTTCTCATGCGGGATGCCCAGCTTGGCCAACACCTCGGCAGCGTTTTTCATGGTGGGCCAATCCGACTTGCTGCCCATGATGATGCCAACGAGAGGTTTTTGCTTTTTCATGACGTTCTTCCTGCGGAGCTCCCTTCCATAAATCATCGCGCTTGGAGGGACAAGACTCTCAGCGTCTGCCACGGGACAAATTCCTTCCCAACCGCCCAAAGAGTGCTTTATCGCCGGCATCGGGCCGATTAGGTTTCCGCCCGAGGCGGAAAGCCCCCGATGCGATCATGGCAAAAGTATCCCCATCCACCGATCACCCCTTTCTCGACGTCACCGGGAAGACCCTGCTCGTGGCCAACCGCAGCGAGATCGCCATCCGTGTTTTCCGGGCCGCCAACGAGCTCCATATGCGGACCATTGCGGTCTACGCGGAGGAAGACCGCTTCTCCATCCACCGATTCAAGGCCGACCAAGCTTACGTCGTGGGCCGCGGCAAAGGCCCGGTCGGGGCTTATCTCGACATTCAAAGCATTATCGGGCTGGCCCTCGATCGCGGGGTGGACATGATCCATCCCGGCTACGGTTTTCTCGCCGAAAACGCCCATTTCGCCCGCGCCTGCCAAGACGCTGGCCTCACCTTCGTCGGTCCGCGACCGGAGTTGCTCGAAATGATGGGCGACAAAACCGCCGCGCGCGCTCTGGCGATCAAACTCGGCGTTCCCGTCCTCCCCGGAACGGAGGAAGCCGTCGACAACCGCGCCGAGGCGATCAAAGTCGCGAAAAAAATCGGCTTCCCGCTCATCATCAAAGCGGCCTTCGGGGGCGGTGGACGCGGCATGCGCGTGGTCCGCAAGGAAGGCGATCTCGTCGCGCTTCTTGACGAGGCCCGCAGCGAAGCGGGTCGCGCCTTCGGCAACCCCGCCGTCTTTCTCGAAAAATATGTCCCGCGAGCCAAGCACATTGAGGTGCAAATCCTCGGCGATGCGCACGGCAGCGTTCTTCACCTGCACGAACGCGACTGCTCGGTGCAGCGCCGCCACCAGAAGGTGGTCGAGGTGGCTCCGTCGATCAATCTGCCGGACGAAGTCCGCGCCGATCTCTGCGACGCGGCGGTCAAAATCGCCCGGGGCATCGGTTACAACAACGCGGGCACGGTCGAATTCCTCTACGACTACGACCGCCACGAATGGTTCTTCATCGAGATGAACCCGCGCATTCAGGTCGAGCACACCGTGACCGAACAAATCACCGGCATCGACCTCGTGCGTTCGCAGATCCTCGTCGCGGCGGGAGCGCGCCTGCACGGCCCCGAATTGGCCCTGCCCGCGCAGGAGGCCATCCCGCGCAACGGCTTTGCCGTGCAATGCCGCGTGACCACGGAGGACCCGGCCAACGGATTCACCCCGAATTACGGGAAGATTGTCACCTACCGCAGTGCCGCCGGCTTCGGCGTGCGCCTCGACTCGGGCATGGGCACGACCGGCAGCACGATCACGCCGTTTTACGACTCGTTGCTGGTCAAGATCACCACGTCCGGCCAGACCTTCCCGGTCGCCCTCGACCGCATGCACCGCGCCCTGCGCGAGTTCCGCATCCGCGGCGTGAAGACCAACATGCCTTTCCTCGAGAATGTGGTGACCAACCCCGTCTTCCGCTCGGGCGACGCCACCACCACCTTCATCGACAAAACCCCGGCCCTCTTTGAATTCAAGCCGCGCCGTGACCGTGCATCCAAGTTGATGCAGTTCCTCGCCGATGTTTCGATTAACGGGAATGCCGAGGCCAAAGGGTATCGCCCGCCTTCCCGTCTGGCTCCCGCGCCGCTGCCCGGCGTCGATCTGCGCGTGGACCCGCCAGCGGGCAGCCGCCAGCAATTGCTCAAGCTCGGACCCGAGAAATTTGCCGAGTGGACGCGCCGGCAGAAGCGTGCCCTCTTCACCGACACCACCTTCCGCGACGCCCACCAGTCCCTCCTCGCCACCCGCGTGCGCACTCACGACATGCTTCTTGTCGCCGACGCCGTGGCCCGCCGCACCCCGGAACTCTTCAGCCTCGAAATGTGGGGTGGCGCCACTTTCGACGCCGCCATGCGCTTCCTGCGCGAAGACCCGTGGGAACGCCTCCGCGCCCTGCGCAAAAAAGTCCCCAACATTTGTTTCCAGATGCTCTTCCGCGGTTCCAACGCGGTGGGGTATTCGAATTATCCGCCCAACGTGGTGGCCGGTTTTGTCCGCCATGCGGCGGAAAGCGGCATGGATATTTTCCGCATCTTCGATTCGCTCAATGACCTCTCGAACATGCGCGCGGCCATGGAAGCCGTCCGGGAGACGAACGCCGTGTGCGAAGGCACCATCTGCTACACCGGCGACATCGTCGATCCCCGCCGCACCAAGTATTCGCTCAAATACTACGTGAAGCTGGCCAAGGAACTGGAAAAGATGGGGGCGCATTTTATGGCGATCAAGGACATGGCCGGCCTCTGCCGTCCTTTCGCGGCCCGCGCCTTGCTCAAAGCTCTCCGTGCCGAGACCGACCTGCCGCTCCATTTCCACACCCACGACACGAGCGGCGTCAATGCCGCCTCCGTGCTGGCCGCCATCGAATCGGGGGCGGACGTCGTCGACTCCGCGATCAGCTCGATGTCCGGGTCGACCTCCCAGCCCAATCTCAACAGCCTCGTCGCTGCTCTCCAACACGCGCCGCAGGACAGCGGCCTCGACCTCGACACGCTCAATGAATTTGCCGACTACTGGGAGCGGGTCCGCACCTTCTACGCCCCTTTCGATACCGCCCCGCGCACCGGCAGCGCCGAGGTCTATTTGCATGAAATGCCGGGCGGACAGTTCACCAACCTCAAGGAGCAAGCTGCCTCGATGGGCCTCGCCCACCGCTGGCCGGAAATCGCCCGCTGCTACGCCGAGGTCAACCAGCTCTTCGGCGACATCGTCAAGGTCACGCCGTCGAGCAAAGTGGTGGGTGACATGGCTCTCTTTCTTTTTACCCGCGGCATCAAGCCGGCCGACGTCCCCAATCTCCCGCCCGGCACGCCCTTCCCCGAATCAGTCAAAGACATGCTGGCCGGCGGATTGGGCGAACCCATCGGCGGATGGCCGAAGGACGTGGTCAAAGCCGTCCTCGGCAAAGCAAAAGCCAAGCCGGCACGCGCCGCGAAGGTCAGCCTCCCCGCCGTGCGCAAGGAACTTGCGGCGAAGCTCAAGCACGCACCCGACGAGGACGAACTCTACAGCCACCTCATGTATCCAGATGTCTTTGCCGCCTTCAACAAATTCGCGCGCGAATTCGGGGATGTCAGCGTCCTGCCCACCCCGGCATTTTTCTACGGACTCAAACCCGGCGAGGAAATCGCGGTGGAAATCGAGCAGGGGAAAACCCTTTTCATCAAGCTGGTCAACCTCGGCCCGGTCGACAAAGACGGCCACCGTATCGTGTTTTTCGAGCTCAACGGCATGCCGCGTGAAGTCACCATCACCGACAAATCGCTCCAAACCACCAAGAAAGTCCGCCGCAAGGCCGACGCCGCCAAGCCGCTCGAAATCGGCGCACCCATCCCCGGGATGATCACCAACCTCGACCACGGCACGGGGGCCAAATTGGCCAAGGGCGATAAAATCCTCACCATGGAAGCGATGAAGATGCAGACCACCATCTACGCGCCGTGCGACGGCGCGATCGACGAACTTTTCGTGGCCAGTGGCGATGCCGTCGACGCCGGGGATCTGCTGGTCAAAATGCGGGCCTGAGACCGGGGCGCCGCCGTGCCTGAACTTTCTGATTTTGTTGCGGCCGTCCAAGACCGCCGCAATATCCTCAAACCGCCTTTCCGATCTCCGTCGCTTGCGCGATCTCCTCGAGCTTCCCGGACCGCACATCGTAAAGATAACCATAAATTGGAATATTCTTCGGAATCAACGGGTGGTGGCGGATCTTCTTCACATCATCGATCACCGCCTCGCGAGCGTCGGTGAAAGTGAGCCAGTCGATTTTGCCGCCATCCGGTGAACCGGGCCCCTGCCCCACGTCACGCCAACCGTTCTCGTCGACCACCGCCTGCTCGAGACTCTGCGAAAGCAAGTCACCCATGATCTGGTTGTTGAAGAGGGCCATGCCGCAGTCGGTGTGGTGGATAACGAAAAATTCCTTCGTCCCGAGCAGCTTGTAAGAAATGACCAGCGAGCGGATGGCATCATCACTCGCCCGGCCGCCAGCATTGCGGATGACGTGCGCGTCGCCCTCGGACAAACCGGCGAATTTCGCGGGATCCATCCGTGCGTCCATGCAGGTCAGGATGGCAAACTTCCGAGCCGGGGGAGTCGGCAGCTTGCCTAGATTTGGGTCAAAGTTCGCCAGATACTCGGCGTTGGTAGCTTCCACCTGCCGGACATTTTCCGATTTGCTCATTGCTTGATCATTGCAAACAAAATGACCGCCGTTGGCCAGCGAAAGCAGCGCAGCCTGATCGAGTGGGCCAACCGCCGGGTTGGAGGTGGCCTAACCTTCGAAGAAATACTCCCCGAAAAGAGCAAGACGGACCGAACGCGGATCTCTCTTGCTTCGGTTCATTGTATGTGTCATTGTGTCACACTGATTGTCTCGATCGAAGCTCATTGCGCCATATTGACCCATAAGTGAATCCGGGTGATCTAGCGCTTACTTTACATAAGCCGCTGGCGGTCCGTCATTTATACCTTCCTCATTCCCTCTGGCACCGATCCTGCTATATTCTTTTGTTCAATTTTCAACTAGACCTACTTTATGAGCAAAATCCTCGGTATCGACCTCGGCACGACCAATTCCTGCATGTCTGTGATGGAAGGCGGGGAGCCTGTTGTGCTGGAAAACAGCGAGGGCGCGCGGACCACGCCGTCCGTCGTCGCTTTCGCCAAGAACGGCGAACGCCTCGTCGGCCAAGCCGCCAAGCGCCAAGCCGTGACCAACCCGACCAACACCGTTTTCTCGGTCAAGCGCTTTATGGGGCGCAAATTCGACGAACTCAAGGACGAGGACAAACGCGTTCCTTACAAGCTGGTCAAGGCCTCCAACGGCGACGCCCACATCGAACTCGAGGTCAATGGGCAGAAGAAAACGTTCAGCCCTCCGGAAATCAGTGCGATGATCCTGGCCAAGCTCAAATCCGACGCGGAAGCCAAACTTGGCGAGAAAATCACCAAGGCGGTCATCACCGTCCCAGCCTATTTCAACGACTCGGAACGCAACGCGACCAAGGACGCCGGCAAGATCGCGGGCCTCGAAGTGATGCGCATCATCAACGAGCCAACCGCAGCCTCCCTTGCCTACGGCTTGGACAAAAAGAAGGACGAAAAAATTGCGGTTTACGATTTGGGCGGCGGCACCTTCGACATTTCGGCTCTTGAAATCGGCGACGGCGTCTTCGAGGTCAAAGCAACCAACGGCGATACGCACCTCGGCGGCGACGACTGGGACCACAAGATCATGGACTGGATCATGGCGGAATTCAAAGCGGACTCCGGGATCGACCTCTCCAAACAACCCGACGCCGTGCAGCGGATCAAAGAGGAGGCGGAAAAAGCCAAAATCGCCCTCTCTTCGGCGCAAGAATACGAGATCAACCTGCCCTTCGTCACCGCCGACGCGAGCGGCCCGAAGCACATCCAGAAAAAACTGACCCGCTCGAAACTCGAGCAATTGACCGACGACCTCTTCACCCGCACGATCAAGCCGGTTGAGGCGTGCTTGAATGATGCCAAGCTGGGCAAAAACGAAATCGACGAACTCGTACTGGTCGGTGGCATGACCCGCATGCCCAAAGTCATCGAGACCGCCAAAAATCTCATCGGACACGACCCTCACCGCGGGGTGAATCCGGACGAAGTTGTCGCCATCGGCGCGGCGATCCAGGGCGGCGTGCTCAAGGGCGACGTGAAAGACGTTCTCTTGCTCGACGTGACCCCGTTGACCTTGGCCATTGAGACCGCCGGCGGCATTGCCACGCCGATGATCCCGCGCAACACCACTATTCCGACCAAAAAGTCGAATGTGTTTTCCACCTACGCCGACAACCAACCTGGGGTCGAAATCAAGGTGCTCCAGGGCGAGCGCCCCATGGCGAAGGACAACAAACAACTCGGCACCTTTCATCTCGACGGCATCCCGCCCGCCCCGCGCGGCGTCCCGCAGGTCGAGGTAACCTTCGACATCGACGCCAACGGCATCCTCAACGTCTCGGCCAAGGACCTCGGTTCGGGCAAGGAGCAGAAAATCTCCATCACCGGATCGAGCGGACTCTCCAAAGAAGAAATCGACAAAATGCAGAAGGAGGCAGAGGCACACGCATCGGACGACGCCAAGGCGAAGGAAGGTGTCGAGGCGCGCAACAACGCCGACTCACTAGCCTACCAATGTGAAAAACAGCTCAAGGATCTCGGTGAAAAAGTTCCCGGCAACCTCAAGAAGGAGGTCGAAGATCTCGTGACCAAGGTGCGCGACGCGCTCAAGGGGTCGGACACCGAGGCAATCAAGTCGGCCGCCGACGCCCTCCAAGCCAAATTCCAGGAAGTGAGCAGCGAACTTTACAAGCAAGCTTCAGCCCAGCAAGCCCCGCCACCGTCACAAGACGGCGCCACGGGAACCGAACCCGATGCCTCGGGCCATGGCGGCGCGAAGAAAGAGGGAGACGTCGTCGATGCCGAATTCGAAATGGTCGACGAGGACAAGAAACCCTGACCGAGCCAAAATTTTGAACCCGCGCGGGCGAACGAGTGTCCGTCCGCGCCTTCAACAACCCAAAACCAACCAACGGAGGTAAGAACCCAAATATATGGCAGCTAAATTAAAGCCTATCGGCGACCGCGTGCTCGTTGAGCCGCTCGACGAGAAGGAAACAGTCAAAGGCGGGATTATCATTCCTGATACCGCCAAGGAAAAACCCCAAGAGGGCAAAATTGTCGCCATCGGCACCGGTAAATCGGACGACAACGGCAAAAAAATCGATTTTGTGGTCAAAGTCGGCGACAAAGTGCTCTTCAGCAAATACGGGGGCACCGAAATCAAGGTGGACGACAAGTCCTACCTCATCATGCGCGAAGACGACATCCTCGGCGTCCTCAGCTAAACACTGCATCACTTAACTCTCAAAAACTTAGAAACTTAGAACTACCATTATGGCATCTAAACAATTGGAATTCGATGAAGCCGCGCGGCACAGCCTGCTCCGTGGCGTCGAGAAACTGGCCAGGGCGGTCAAGGCGACCCTCGGGCCGTCCGGACGCAACGTCATCCTCGACAAGAAATTCGGCAGTCCGACCATCACCAAGGACGGCGTCACCGTCGCCAAGGAGATCGAGCTCGAGAATCCCTACGAAAACATGGGCGCCCAACTCGTCCGCGAAGTCGCGTCGAAGACGTCCGACATCGCCGGCGACGGCACCACCACCGCCACCGTGCTGGCCGAAGCGATCTATCGCGAAGGCCTCAAGAACGTGACGGCCGGGGCCAACCCGACCTCGCTCCAACGCGGCATCAACAAGGCCGTCGCGGCCGTGGTGGCCGAACTCGGCAAGATCTCCAAGAAGGTCTCCGACAGCAGTGAAATCGCGCAGGTCGCGACCGTCTCGGCCAACTGGGACAAAACCATCGGCCAGATCATCGCTGATGCGATGGAGAAGGTCGGCAAGGATGGAACCATCACGGTGGAAGAAGCCAAGTCGATCGAAACCACCCTCGACGTGGTCGAAGGTATGCAGTTCGACAAAGGCTATCTCTCGCCCTACTTCGCGACCAACGCGGAGGCGATGGAAGCCATTCTCGAAAACGCCTACATCCTCATCCACGAGAAGAAAATCAGCAGCTTGAAGGACCTCCTTCCGTTGCTCGAGAAGGTGGCCAAAGGCGGCCGTCCGCTCCTCATCATCGCGGAAGACGTCGAAGGCGAAGCCCTCGCCACCCTCGTGGTCAACAAGCTCCGTGGCACCCTGCAGGTCTGCGCGGTCAAAGCCCCCGGCTTCGGCGACCGCCGCAAGGCCATGCTCGAAGACATTGCCGTCCTCACCGGCGGCCGTTGCATCACCGAAGACCTCGGCATCAAGCTCGAAAGCATCACCCTCGACGACCTCGGCAAAGCCAAGCGCATCGTGGTCGAAAAAGAAGCCACCACCATCGTTGAAGGTGAAGGCAAGAGCAAAGACATCCAGGGCCGTGTCGCCCAGATCCGACGTCAGATCGAGGAAACCACCTCGGACTACGACCGCGAGAAGCTCCAGGAGCGCCTCGCCAAGTTGGCCGGCGGTGTTGCCGTGATCAATGTCGGCGCCGCGACCGAGACCGAGATGAAGGAAAAGAAGGCGCGCGTCGAAGACGCCCTCCACGCCACCCGTGCGGCGGTCGAGGAAGGCATCGTCCCCGGCGGCGGCGTCGCCCTCATCCGGGCCCAGAAGGCGCTGGCCAACCTCAAGCTCGAAGGTGATGAAGCCATCGGAGCCCAAATCGTGCACCGCGCGGTCGAGGCCCCGCTCCGCCAACTCGCCGACAACGCGGGCCTCGAAGGCGCGCTCATCGTGCAAGAAGTCAAGAAGGGCAAAGGCAACGAAGGCTACAATGTTGCCACCGGCAACTACGAAGACCTGGTCAAAGCCGGCGTGGTCGACCCGACCAAGGTGACCCGCAGCGCATTGCAAAATGCCGCGTCGATCAGTGGCCTGCTCCTCACCACCGAGGCTCTCGTCACCGAAATCCCCGACAAGGAGAAAGCCCCGGCCATGCCCGGCGGCGGCATGGGCGGTATGGGCGGCATGGACTACTAAGTCCCGTCTCAACCCAACTCACAACGGGGCGGCCACTTTGGCCGCCCCGTTTTTTTGCCCTGCTCTGGACAACGCGGCCGCGGCGGCTACGGACAGGAGAAGATAAGGCACCCGCCCAGGCAAGCCACCGTGACTTTCCGTGACAAGCAGCCCTCCGGAAAAACCGGGGAAGTTTCGTTATTGGGTCAGAGGGAAAGCCGGATGCGATCAACGTCACCGATTTCCGAGGGGAAGATTCCGGCCGTGACGCCCTCCGACCATCGTGGTCATACTGAAAGATGATCTTGGATCCATCTTGCGGACTGCCTTACAACAGCATGGAAATTAGTGCGCAACCTACATGATGCACCCATTGCCCACGTTCTGATCGAAGAAACCCGCAAGCTCTGCCTTTGCTAGCCCGCCCATGAAAATCCGCCAAGAAACCGACAGCATGGGAACCATTGAAGTTCCTTCCGACCGTTACTACGGCGCCCAGACCGCCCGTTCCCTCCTACACTTTGACATTGGGGACGACACCAAACCGCGCGAACTGATCCGCGCCCTCGGGGTGCTGAAAAAAGCCTGTGCCCTCGTCAATCAGGATCTCGGCAAACTGGCGGCGGACAAAGCCAAGCTCATCGGACAGGCGGCCGATGAAGTCATCACCGGAAATCTCGACGACCATTTCCCCCTGCGCATCTGGCAAACCGGCTCCGGCACTCAGAGCAACATGAACGCCAACGAGGTCATCTCCAACCGCGCGATCGAAATGGCCGGCGGCGAGATGGGGTCGAAAAAGCCTGTTCACCCCAACGACGACGTCAACATGTCGCAGTCCTCGAACGACACGTTCCCCACCGCCATGTCTATCGCTGCGGCCGAAGTCGTCGTGCACAAACTTCTTCCCGCCGTCCGCGAACTGCGGGACACGCTCGACCAAAAGGCAAAAGCTTTCGCCGACATCGTCAAGATCGGGCGCACCCACCTGCAGGATGCCACCCCGATTACCCTCGGTCAGGAATTCTCCGGCTACGTTGCTCTGCTCGACGCCGACCTGGCCCGCATCGACATGGCGCTGCCCGGCGTGATGTCTCTCGCCGTTGGCGGAACCGCGGTCGGAACCGGACTCAACTCGCATCCCGAGTTCGGCCAACGCGCGTCCAAGAAAATCGCCGAACTGACCGGACTTCCCTTCACCTCGAATCCGAACAAATTTGCCGCGCTTTCGGCCCACGACGAATTTGTCTTTGCCTCCGGCGCATTGAAGACCCTGGCCTGCTCGCTGATGAAAATCGCCAACGACATCCGTTGGCTGGCCAGCGGACCGCGCTGCGGCCTCGGCGAGCTGACCATTCCGGAAAACGAGCCCGGCTCATCCATCATGCCCGGCAAGGTCAATCCGACCCAAAGCGAAGCCATGACCATGGTCTGCTGTCAGGTCATGGGCAACGATGCCGCCATCGGCTTCGCCGGATCGCAGGGCAATTTCGAGCTCAACGTCTTCAAGCCAGTCATCATCCACAACTTCCTCCACTCCGTCCGCCTGCTCACCGACTCTTGCCACTCCTTCAACCACCACTGCGCCATCGGCATCGAACCCAACATGGAGCGCATCAACCACTACGTGCAGGACTCCCTCATGCTCGTCACCGCGCTCAATCCGCACATCGGCTACGACAAAGCCGCGCAGATCGCCAAAAAAGCGCACCAGGAAAAGACCAGCCTGCGCGAAGCCGCCATCGGTTCGGGTCATCTCACCGGCGAACAATTCGACCAATGGGTCGATCCCGAGGCCATGACCCATCCTTGACGCTTGGTCCTTCTTTCTCTCAACTCTAAACTCGTCAACTCTCAACTATTACCATGCTCAACACCGGATCCACCGCTCCCGACTTCGCTCTTTCCTCGAAAAACGCCGGCGGCCTCAACCTGGTCAAACTGTCCGACCACCAAGGCCAAAACGTCGTCCTGCTCTTTTTTCCCATGGTTTACACCGGCGTCTGCACTGACGAATTCTGCGCGGTCTCCAAGAGCTTGTCCGACTTCGCCAGCGCCACCGTCCTCGGGATCAGCGGCGACAACCCGTTCGCGCAGGAAGCTTGGGCGCAGAAGGAAGGCATCACCGTCACCCTGGCC
>JAQBWH010000008.1 GCA_027624625.1 Verrucomicrobiota bacterium
CATCGCAACAAACAGATAGCCGCGAGGCCTGAAGCGACCAAACCAAGGGTCCCCGGCTCAGGCACGATGGCCACTCGGTCCAAAGAAACGTTGTAGGTTTGTCCCGCCGTGCTCGGGTCTTGCGTCGCCGACAAAGCGATCTGCACGTTTTGGATCCCGTTGAAGACCGTGGCGAACGTCCCGGCACCATAAGATTGGAATGACGTCGGTGCGTTGACAATGGGAACCTCAAGCTGGAACCAAGCGCCCGGAGCCACGCTGAAGTCGACCGTGCTGCCGGCACGACCCGAACCGGCATCCAAGCGAGCGTAAAAGTTGAGAGCGACGGGGGCATCGTGGGAAAGGTAAGCGCTGAAAGTGCTCACCCCTCCGGAGATCCAATCCCCGACAAACGCGTCGCCGCTCGCATCGGCAGAAGCGTTGCCGCGAAAGACAATTGTTCCGAATCCTCCGGCCGTGATGGCACCGGGCGCCGAGATATAACCCCCGCCATCAACCCCGCCCGTGGCCGACCATCCGGGCGCAGTGCTCGAGCCATTGAGCCAGTTCGCGGCACCCGAGGTGAAGTCCTCGGTAAAGGGCACGAGGAGAGCTTGAGCGGGAACGATGGTGAGGGCCGCGAAGGCGAGCGGAGCCAAAAAGAGACGGGTGATCATAAACGAATAAAACAAGTTACACTATTGCGGCGGACCTCCAAATGGCTGGACGCCTTTAAGCACCACGATCGATAATGCGAATGTGTCTCAATCTCAATAAGGGGTCAAGACCATTTTCTCTTGGTCTGAAATGGCTGCGTGGCTTTGACTGGCGCTCTGACCAACACCGAAGCCGGTCTTAAGCCACGTAAAAGGCCGAAATCGCCTGCACTAACCCCATGATATCGTGTTGCTTAGCCTGGATAGCCGGCTTGATCTGAAACTCGGCCAGGGTCCCGGTGGTGACTGGCCCAATGCTGGCGAATTGGAGGCCGTCCGGCAGATTGAGCTTCAAGGCGAAAAAATTCCGCACGGTCGAAGAGCTGGTAAAAACAACCAGGTCGGCCCCCTCCTCCTCGAAGCGCTGGCGCGCTCGGGTCCGATCCGCGGTTTCCGGCCTTGTGCGGTAGGCAATGGCCTCATCGACGATGGCCCCCATTTTGGTCAGCTCGGCAGCAAGGGCTCCGCTGGTTTCGGCCGGACGGACAACGAGGATTTTCACGTTTTCCACATCCGTTTCTTTGCGGAAGGTGGCGGCAAGTGACTCGGAGTGGAACTCCTCGGCGACGAGGTCCACGTGGAAATGGTGATCCTTGAGACTTTGCGCGGTGGCCGCCCCGACCGCGCCGAACTTCGTCCCGCCGATTTCCCGCGCATCGTCGTAAAGCTTGTAGAAGATCTCGAAAAAAGCGTCCACCCCGTTGGCGCTGGTGAAGACAGTCCACTCGTAACTGTGGGCATCCTGCACCAGCTCGGCAAATTCCCGCAAGTTCTCGGGCGGCTCGCGTTTGATCAGCGGCATCTCGTAAACATCGGCCCCGAGGTCACGCAAGGCGCCGGCCAACTTAGAGGCGCCGACCCGGCTGCGGGTCACCACGATGCGGCGACCAGTCAAGGGCCGCGGACAAAGCAACGCATGGTCGGCGGAGGCGACCGCTCCGAAAACCACCACCGCGGGCGGTCGCAGTCCTTGGGCAACAACGCGGGCGGCGATCTCCGAAAGAGGAGCACGGACCGTGACCTGGTCGCCCATCGTGGCACGGCGAACCACCGCGACCGGCAAATCCGGAGCGGCCCCACCGGCCTGCATTTCCCGCGCAATACCGGACAAACGTTCCAGCCCCATCAACATGACGAGTGTGCCCCTCTGCGACCCCAGGCCACGGTAAAACCCGCGACCCTCCTCGCTTTCCGGGTCCTGATGACCGGTGAAAATGGACAACTCCTCGTTGACCCCGCGGCGCGTCACCGCGATCCCCGCCGCGGCCGGACCAGCCAGGGCAGAACTCACCCCGGGCACAACCTCAAAAGCCAAACCTGCAGCGGCCAGTGCCTCGGCTTCCTCCGCACCGCGACCGAAAACGTAAGGGTCCCCGCCCTTGAGCCGGACAACCTGGCTGCCGGCGGCGGTCTTTTTGACCAGCAGGCGGTTGATCTCCTCCTGCGTCATGCTGTGGTCATCCGGTTTCTTCCCCGCGTAAAGCAACTCGGCCGTCTCGGGAGCGAGCCCGAGCAACTCCGCATTGGCCAGATTGTCGTAGACCACAACTTCCGCCCGCCCCAGCACTTCGTGTCCGCGCAAAGTGAGCAAGCCCGGGTCCCCGGGACCGGCTCCAAGCAGAAAGCATTTTCCTTTTTTCATAAAAGCAACATTGCGGCCACCGCGATCCCGAGTTCTTCGGCCTCCTCGCGCGCACCACTCAGCACCGCCATCTTCGGTGCCCCGCCCGAAGCGTCAAAAAGAACCGCTTCCAGCTGCAAGCGGCCTCCGTCCACCCGGCCGAGTGCTCCGAGGGCCAGATGGCATCCGCCCCCGATGGCCCGCAGCACCGATCGTTCGGCCTGCACGGCCGCGGCCGTCTCCGCATCGTCCAGCGGCCCAACAATCTCTCGAGCCCGGGCATCTTCGGCGCGCACTTCGATGGCGATGGCACCTTGTCCGGGAGCCGGTAAAAAGGAGGTCAGGGCAAAGACATGGAGGATAGTCGAGCCATGGTGAAAAGGACCGGACGTGGGCAAACCCAGACGCTCCAAGCCGGCCGCCGCCAGAATGACGGCGTCGAACTTTCCCTCGGCCACCCGACCGATCCGCGTCGGCACATTGCCGCGAATCGGAACGACTTCCACGTCGCTACGGAGCGCGTGCATCATAGCAGCCCGCCGCGGGCTACCCGTCCCGATGCGTGCCCCGGCGGGCAGGCTGGCCGGACCGCCGGGTTGCCTGCTGACCAACACATCGCGGGCATCACCGCGGGACAAGAGCGCACCAAGGATCAAGCCAGCCGGAAGATCCACGGGCAAATCCTTCAGGCTATGCACCGCCGCCGAGGCGCGATGGTCAAACAGTGCTGCCTCGAGTTCCTTGGTGAAGACCCCAGATCCTCCAAGCGTGGTCAGATTTTCGTCCGGATGACGATCGCCAGTCGTGCGGACCACGTCCTCGCGCACCGCGAGTTGCGGCCACGCCCGGACCAGCCGCTCGCGGACCATCCGTGACTGGACGCGGGCCAACTCGCTGCCGCGGGTCGCAAGGATGAACTCCGACATAATCGCTCAAGCCGCCGCCGCACATACCGGGCGTTCCGCCACACGGCGGGCAAATTCCGCAGCCTGGGCGGTGATGACCGCTTCGGCTTTTTCCACTTCGGAAGCACGCAGGGATTCGCCCTCGCGCGCCACCGCCTCGAGATCGTCGATGTCGTGCAAGATGGCTCCGGGCAAGACGCGGATCGCGGGATCGAAGTCGCGCGGTACGGCGAGATCAAAGAGAAAAAGCGGACGCTCCTCACGCACGGCGAGGAAGGGAGCCAACTCGTCGGCGCGCAACAACCTCGATGGCGCACCGGCACAGGCGATGACGATATCGGCCGTGGCGAGGTGATCGCGCCAGCGCTCGAATTCTACCGCGCGCCCCCCCAAGGCAGCAGCCAGGGCTTCGGCTCGGCTGAAGGTGCGATTGGCGACAAGAAGCTCCATCAGCCCCCGCGCATGCATGCAGCGGGCCACGTCTTCGCCCGCCTCACCCGCACCAAGCAAAAGGGCGCGGCAAGCGGAAAGGTCGCCGAGGTCCGAGGAGGCAAGTCGTGCCGCAGCCGAACCGACGGAGACCGCCCCGCGGCCGATCTCGGTCTCACTGCGCACCTGCTTGGCCGCGCGGAAAGCGTGCTGGAAAAGCCGGTTGAGCACCGCCGAAGTATGCCCGTCACCGAAGGCGGCGGCATAGGCATCTTTGACCTGGCCGAGGATCTCGGTTTCGCCCAGCACCATGGAATCGAGGCCGGCGGCGACGCGGAAAAGATGATGCACCGAATCGTCGCCGGTCAGGCGGAAGAATGCTGCGGTGCGGCCCGCACGGCGCTGCAGAGCGGTCACCACGGTTTCCATGGCGGCGGCAGGATCCTGCGCCACACCGTAAACTTCGACGCGATTGCAGGTGGAAAGGAGAACAATTTCCTCGAGCCCGGCGCCCACGCGCAAGCCGCGCATCACGGCATCGGTCTGGTCAGCACCCACCGCAAAGCGTTCGCGCAGCGAGACCGCAGCGGTGTGATGACTCAGGCCGAGAGAGAAAAGATTCATGCGCGGTTGGAGAGAATATCTACGCGCCGCGCAGCGCGCAAGACGCCCGCATTTGGCTGGCGCGGGCCAGGGGTCCGTGCCATGACAAGCCATGCGCCTTGTTCTCCCCGCCGCCTGCGCCGCCCTCTTCATCGCCGGATGCGCCGCCCCCCGCAAGCTGCCGTCTTACGAACAACCCCTGGCCGTCGCCCCGGTGCAAAACGTGCGCACCACGGCTTACACCCATACCGAGGCGGACCACAAAAAATACGGCCGCAAATCCGCGGCCGGCACGCTCCTGCGCCACGGCAAGGTCAACAGCGCCGCGGCGGATTGGTCGCGCTGGCCGCTCGGGACCGTGTTCCATCTTGTCGAGACGGGGGAAATTTATGAAGTCGACGACTACGGCTGGATGCTGGCCGGCACGAATACCATCGATCTCTACACACCAACCCGCGCGCGGATGAATCAATGGGGGGTGCGGCGGGTCACGATCGAAATCCTCAAATGGGGCGACCCGCGCCGCAGCTATGCCATGCTCAAACCGAGGCAAAAGCACGCGCATGTCAAACGCATGGTCCGGCAGCTTGAAGAGCGGAACGCGCTGTAAACTACGACCGCCACCAACTAGGATACTTCACGCCTCATGACAAACCCTTGGTCCGGCCCCGCCCGCATTTTCTTCGCCCTCGTCCTTGGCGCGATCGCCGGCGCCTTTGTCCCCGCCGCCGCGGGGATCGGAACCCTGACCGCCGGCGCAGTTTTTTCCTTTCTCGGAGACCTCTTTCTCCGGCTCCTCCAAATGGTAGTGGTGCCTTTGGTCGCCACCTCGATCGTCACCAGCGTGGCACGGTTGGGACGCGACCATGCTTTTGCCCGTTTGGGGGCAAAAACCGCTGGTTACTATATGCTCACGACCATTTTGGCGTCACTCGTCGCCCTGGTCATTTTCAACCTGGTCCAACCGGGCAAGGTCGATGCCGAGGTCTCGGCCCAATTGCGGGCCGGAGTTCCCGGTAGCGTGGAGGAAGTGCGCGGGGGATTGGACGGAAAATCGACCGGAGATCTGGCCGACGTCATCCGCCGCGCGGTGCCGGTCAATATCCTCGGGGCGGCCTCCGATAACCGGGAAATGCTTGCGGTTATTTTCTTCGCCTTGCTCTTCGGCTTCTTCAGCGGGCGACTCCCCGACGGGAAGCGGGAGGCTTTCCTTCACTTCTGGGAAAGCGCCAATGAGGTCATGCTGGCCATCACACACGCCGTGATGCGCGTCGCTCCACTCGGTATTTTCGCCCTCATCGCCCGCAACGTGCAGGAAAGCGGATCGGCCGCTCTCGGACCGCTTGCCTTATTCTTCGCCTGCGTGGCCGGCGGGTTGCTTTTCCACATGTTCGTCACGCTCGCCATCCTCATGCGCACCCTCGGCGGGTTCCGGCCGTGGCCCCACTACCGGGCCATGCTCCCGGCCCTGCTCACCGCCTTCTCGACCGCCTCGTCCTCCGCCACCCTGCCGGTCACGATGGAATGCGTGGAGAAAAACGCGGGTGTTTCGCCCCGGGTGGCCGGCTTCACCCTGCCGCTGGGATCGACCGTCAATATGGACGGAACCGCACTTTACGAATGCGCCGTTGTTCTTTTCATTGCGCAACTTTATGGCGTCAGCCTCGACTGGACCCAGCAGTTGCTCATTGTGGTGCTTGCCCTGCTCACCTCGATTGGCGTGGCCGGCATCCCCGCGGCCAGCCTGGTCGCCATCGTCATCATCCTACAGGCCCTTGGCTTGCCGCTCGAGGCCATTGCCATTGTCATGGCCACCGATCGCATCCTCGACATGATGCGGACCACGGTGAACGTCTTTGGGGACAGCACCGCGGCTGCGGTCATCGCGGCCTCGGAGGGGGACAAGCTCTATCCGCGGGATGCCGCGTGACAATTGATCCGGGCGGGTTAGATTACCGGCTGATCTCGGGGCGTAGCTTAGCTTGGTAGAGCGCCTGGTTTGGGACCAGGAGGTCGCAGGTTCGAATCCTGTCGCCCCGATTCATCCATGGTCATCAGTTGTGCCACAGTGACGAAGCGATAATCCCGAGGCAACAACTGATCGAGTACCGGCGGAATGGCAGCGATCGTGGTTTTGTGGATGTCATGGCAGAGCAGAACGGCGCCCGGCGCGGCGCCGGCCACCAACTTGCGGGTGACTCGCGCGCTATTGCGGTATTTCCAGTCCTGGGGATCGACCGACCACATGATGGTGTCATAGCCATGTTCCTCAAAAGCCACCTGCCGCACCAGGTCGTTGAATGCCCCGTAGGGAGGGCGGAGATTGGTCATGCGCACGCCGGTCGCCTCAAGCACGACTTCGTGCGTGCGACTGAGTTCATCGGCCACCCGCTCGGCAGAGAGACCCGACAACGAAGGATGCGACCACGTGTGGTTGGCAATCTCATGCCCCTCGGCAACGACACGGCGGGCAATTTCAGGATGAGCTTCAACATTGCGACCAATGACATAAAACGTCGCTTTGACATTTTTTTTGGCCAGCACATCCAGTAACCGGGGGGTGAGGGATCCATGGGGCCCGTCATCAAAAGTTAAAGCAAGGTGGGGCGTGCTGATAATGGCCGAATGGAAAGGTGGGAGCATGACGTGATGATCGCCCGGTAGAACCGGAGGAGCTTCGATCGTCGGGGTCAAGGGGTGCAAACCGAACTCTCGACCCATGGAAGCGAAGGTCCGGGCGGCGGGATAGCAACACGCCCCGAGGGTGAGAGTCCGGAGAAAGCGCCGGCGCGAAAGAGGGGCGGTCGCGGACATCAGAGAACTAATAAACCCAACCACCGGAAGGATGCAACCCGGGGAAGGACTTTTACCAGGCCATCAAACTGTCGAGTTGTCCGGCCATTTTACGGAGGTAGGTGCCAACCGGAGTGGTATCGAGAGGGATGGAGACGGGCATTTCCAGGGCCACAGGGATTTCCCCCGTGATATGAAGAGGTTCGGGAAACCCGACCCGCGCCTGTTGCAGGATGGCCAGTTTAAGATCGAGGATCTGATCGACGGGCACCTCGAAGGACACCGGGACACGCAACTCCTCGCGCAAGCGAAATTTGACCGGGATACTGCCACTGACCCGCAGGGTCTCGGGAAAGGCGACTTCCACTTCTTGGTCGAGGGGAATGGTTCCTTTGATATTGAGTAGGGGAGCGACCCGGTTGAACAGACGCCACCTCACCGGTTGCTCCACATCGATATCGGCTTTGACCCGGACCCGCGACTTTTTCGCGATGGTCATGGCGGTTTCCAGAGGAATCTGTTCGTCGATCTGCAGGTCGAGCGGAACGGTGAGGGTCTCGTCCACTTTGACCTCCAGGCGGACCGGTATTTGGTCGGAGACATCGAGGGTCAGATCGATTTGCGTCGGTCGGATAATCTTGATCTGCGCGGCCAGCGGCAGGGTCTGCCGCACGGTGATCGTTGTTTCGATCGACGCGGCGGCAAGTTCCTTCATCGCCTCCGACATTTGCCCCAAGCGGTCGGCGGCGACCAGCCGCACCCCGAGCAGCGCACCAAGCGTGGTCAGGCTCAGAACCATCGCGGCCACCGCGAGGAGGACTACGGGTGCGGTGGTTTTCATGAGAGAGCAGCGAAGAGACCCGCGGCTTTGTGCAGGGTCTCTTCATATTCGGAGCCCGGGTCGGAGTCAGCCACCAATCCGGAACCCACGCCGTAGGTGGCCAAGCCGTCACGCACCACGAGGGTGCGGATAGCGATGTTGAAAACCGCGGACCCGTCGCGGCGGAAAAAGCCGATCGCTCCGGTGTAAATACCCCGCGGGGTGAGCTCCAATTCGGCGATGATTTCCCGGGCGCGCTTTTTCGGGGCACCGGCGATCGATCCGCCGGGATAGCAAGCCCGCAGCGCTTGCACCGCGGTGACCTCCGGACGCAACCTGCCCTCCACCTCGGAAACCAGGTGGTGCACTTGGGCAAAACTTTGCAGTTGGCACAGCGCCGTGACCTCTACGCTGCCGAATTCGCAGACTTGCCCGAGGTCATTGCGCTCGAGATCGGTGATCATGACCAACTCGGCGCGCTCCTTTTCCGAGCCGAGCAGCTCCTCCATCATCGATGCGTCATCAGCCCCGCGCGGCCGCGTCCCCTTGATCGGGCGCGTCATGATGCGACGTCCGTCGATATGGAGGAAACATTCGGGTGAGGCGCTGAGGACAGCCGTGTCACCGAGACGCAAAAAACAGGCGTAAGGCGCAGGGCTCGCACGGCGCAGCCGGGGATAAAATGCCGCCGGGTCCTCCGGCCAAGAGGCGGACAAGGTGCGGGTGAGGTTGACCTGATAAATATCGCCCGCGGCAATGTAGTCCTTGGCGCGACCGACCAGCCGCATCCATTCTTCCTTGCCCAGCCCGGGCGAAAAATCGGGTTGTCCGGTGCGCGGTGCGGGATGCGGCATTTCCAGGTTCGGACACGCCGTCCACGTGGGAAAATCCCCGAAACGAAAATTGCCCTCGTAATCAAACCACCCGGCCAATCCGCCCCCCGATCCGGCCGCGAGCGCCTCCTCGAGAATTCCCCAATCTTGCCACCCACCCTCCAGAATCGCCACCGGGTCGCTTCCGGCCAGACCGCCGAATCCTTCGCCGTCAAAGAGCGCCAAGTCGGGGCCAACCGCATGCGGAGAGGAAGAGGGTGACAGGTGAACAGCAGACACATCCGGCATCTCAACGGGAAAGCGTTTCCATTTCAAGGGTGCCCGCGCTATGCAAGAAGTCATGTTACGTTGGCCTGTTTCCCTGTTTTCCCTCATTCTGTCGGTGGCGACCCTTCCGGCCCAGGAAAGCACCATGGATACGAGTGAGAAGCCCAGCGCCGAACTGATCGTCGAAGCCGAGGAAACAATCATCAAAGAGCCGGCTTTGCAACCGGGGGAAGAGTCTTTGCCGAGAATGGACGGAAACTTTCCCGGTGAGGACAACATTTTCGGCGACGATCTTTTCGGCGATCCGACCGGAAGTATGGGCGGCGGCAGTTCCCCTCGCGCGCCGCGCTTACCCTCGGTGGTTCCGGTCCTTGAGGATCCGCTCGAGACGGAACGCAAGATGCGCATCCGTCTGGACCGGATCAAAGCGCGTCTGGCCCGCGACCCGGGCTTGGTCGAGTTGGAGCAGTTGGCCGACACCGCGCCGACTCCGGAGGACTACCGTGCGGCGCGTCGGGCTTACTACGCCTTGTTCTTCGACAAGGTCCGGAGGGCGGACAGCACCCTCAAGGACTTCGCCGACCAGTTGGAAGAGGAATCGTTGTCCGGTCTCTTCCAGACCCGCATCACACCGACCTGGCCGCTGCGCGAACCGCCACGCCCCTTACCTCAGGCCCGGCTTGTTCCGCCCAATCAATATCCCGAAGAAATCCCGCCGGGCGAACAGCCGGTGCCGTTGCCTTGATCCGGCCGCCGGCTACAGGACCAAGGGTGGCAACTCGGCGAGCGAACGGATGGTGAAATCCGGTTCGGCCAGACCAACCGGCTCCTCCTCGCCTTCGAGGGCCAGCCAGCAAGTGCGCAACCCTGCTCGTTTCCCGCCGACGATATCCCGGGAGAGCGAGTTGCCGACCATGAGCGATTCCCCTGCGGCCACCCCAAGGCGGTCCAGTAGATGATGAAAGATGGCCGGCTCCGGTTTGCCCGTGCCGATTTCACCCGAGACCACGGCGGCGTCGAAAAACAAGCCGAGGCCGGACGCTTCGATTTTTTCCCGTTGCAAGCTGGCCGCACCATTGGTCAACAGGCCGAGGCGAATACCGACCCGTTGCAGGGTGCGCAAGACCTCCTCCGCACCCGGCAGATGCTCCGACAATTCGCGGCGGCGGCGGACGAAGAATTCGGCCGATTGATCGGCCAACTTTCTGTCTTCGACCCCCTGCTCCGCCAGCGCGCGCTGCCAGATCTCCCGGCGGAATTGCGGCGTCCATTCGCGCAAGTGCTTCACATAATCCTCCTCCCCGTGGAAGTGACCCCACATCCCCTCGAAAGCCACGATGCCGAGCTCGTCGCAGCGTGTGACCGGCGCATGGGCGCGCCAGAGTTCATCGCTCGCTCGCTTGGCCGCAGCAGCAAGCCGGCCGGCATCAAGACCGTGCTCGGCGGCCCCGAGGGCGGCCGTCTCGGTCAGCGCTTGGCGCGAAATCCGCTCGTCCCAAACCAGCGTGTCGTCGAGGTCGAAGAGGACAGCGCGGAATTTCACCCCGCCATTCAAACGCGCTGGTAAAGCCGAAGCAACTCCCGTCCGGCCCGCTCGGGGTAGGTCGGGATTTCCCCATGCTCCTCGCGCAGGCGGAATTTTTCGCCGAAGAGAACGTCCAGTTCCGCCGCGGTGCAACCGAAGGGCGGACCTTGACCGTCGTTGTCGGGATTGACGAAAAAGACAGCGAGCAGATGCCCGCCGGGCTTGAGCGCGTCGGCCACGGCCGCGACATAGTCGGGGCGGCGCGCGGGATCGATGGCGCAAAAGCAGGTGTGCTCGAAGACGCCGTCGAAGTGGTGTCGCCAGCGTTCCGGCACATGGAACAGATCGCCGAGCTGGTAGGTCTCGTCGCCCACCGGCGGATGGGAGCGCGCGCGCTCCAAGGCGAGCGAGGCCACATCGAGGCCGACGACTTCCAGCCCGCGCCGCGCGAGTTCGCGCACGTCATGGCCAGTGCCGCACCCCGGCACGAGGACGCGCCCGGCCAGGGCGCCGTGGGTCAGCATGTCAAGCAGCGCGGGGTGCGCCTCGCCCTTGTCCCAAGGCGTGTCCTCCGCCTCGTAGCGTTGGTTCCAGTCCATCAACGTCGCACCCACCGCGTGCCCCAAGCCACGCTCCACTGGAACTTCCGGGCGTGTTCGCGGATGAGGAAGGGAAGATCTTTGCAAAGCTTGAGCTCGAAATGCGGCTCGAGCAAACGCGTCAGTTCTTCGTCACTCTCCTGCCCGCGGCACCCCCCGATCCACTGCGCCTGCGCCGTGAATTGCTCCAGCCAACTGAACGGTGTGGTAAGCAAAAGCTGTCCGCCGGGTTTGACCAATTGGGGGACGCGTTCAAGGAAAACGCGCGGGTCCGGCAGGCGGCAGAGCAAGTTGGCGGCCAGGACGAGGTCAAAGGTGCCGAGGTCTTCCCGCAAGTCCATGGCATCTCCGGTCTCGAAGCGGAGGCGGGCCGGATCGACCCCGGGGGGAATCTTTGCCGTGGCCGGCGCCGTGCGGTCGCCCTCGACGGCGTATTCGTAAGCCAGAGATCCGGAGGCGCGGATTTTTTCCGCCGCTGCGATGAAAGCGTTCGAGAAGTCGATCCCGATGACTTCCCGGCAATGGCCGGCCAGTTCGAACGAGGAGCGTCCGACCGCGCAACCAATATCGAGGGCACGGGCATCGCGACCGATCGAAGACGAGTTGATTAATTCGCGCACGCAACGCGCGGCAAACCCGAGGGCGCCACGCGGACCGTGTTTCCAGGGCAGGATCTGGTCCGGTTCGCCGTAATGGAACAGCAGGTACTCGCGAACCTGCCGGTCGCTCTCGTAGATGTTGTCGGCCACGCCGGCGCGGCACCTGCTAGGCGAGCAGGCTCTCCATGTAGGGCGACGGGTGGAAATCCTTGAGGAGAATTTCCACTTTATTGTCGCGGAATAAACGGACTTCGGATGACCTCACTTCGGGCGTTTTCTCGCGCGAAAAAAGAATGTCATCATGGGTCGCGTTCATTTTGTTGGCGAAGCGGTCGGGCGTGAGGCTGCCCCCGAGATGGTCGCTGCGACCGGTGGCGATGTGGAAAGTGCCGCGGATTTTTTCATCCTGGATGTCTTTGCCGGAAACCGGCAGGACCTGCGTGCCGAAGCCCAATTCCCCGAGTTCGCCGGTGACCGGATCCCCCGCCAGTTTGCGATTGTGCGCCTCGATGGTCGCAGCGTCGCCCTTGATCAGGGTCGCATTCTTGATCCGCCCTCCGGTCACATGCATGAGGCCGAGGGTGCCGTCCACATACTTCATGGGGAATTCGCCTTCCGCCCCGACCGGCACGTAATAGATTTCCCCGGCAGGCAAATTGGCCACATCAGGCTCGCTGCCACGGCAAAGGCCGTGACTTTTCTGCGCTTCCTGCCGGCCGAGTTCGAGCTTGAGCGTGTGCTTGGCGCCGTTGTCGAGATGGAAATCAAGTTCGACGGAATCGGCGCGGGTCATGCCTTGGCGGAGTTTTTCCGCTTCGACGCTGACCTCGTCGTAATCCACAGACAGGCCGGAGCCGAGGATGATGTCGTTGACCCCGTGCAGGGTGGCACCACGGAAGCCGTGCTGCTTGGCTGAGGCCGTGAGCGGGGCGGTGGCCGAGTAAGTGGAAACGCAGAGGATGAGATCGTAGTTCGGGTAGATATCTTTTTCGAAACTGAGTTGGCGGCCGTCCGGCGCAAACGCCTCATCGGGCAGATCCAGGTTGCTCCCGCCGGTCAGCTCGTAAGCATACATTTCGCCGCCCTTGAGCCCGAGCTCCTCTAGGACCCCGTTTTTCAAGCCTTGGTAAAAGACGTCGTGCGCCTTGCGTTGGACGGCAAGGCTTTCGTCTTCGAGAAACTTGAAATCCGCAATATCGCGGGGGTTTTTCAGGTCGATAAGAACGCAAATGCGTTGGCTCGGGGTCGGTTCGAATGTCTTTTTGAGGAGACGGCTCAAACTGAAGGGCAGGAAGGTTCGATTACTCATGATTTAATGGGGTTGGAATTATACGACATTGTGCTCTACGAATGGAAGCCCATGGTGGAGGCAACAAACAGCAACGGCGGCAGCGCACCAAAACCTTCTCAGGCGCGAGCCAAAGTGGCCATTGTCGTGCCACTCTTCCGGAGATTACCCGGCCTGCGGGAGTCGTTGACCTCTCTGGCCAGCCAGACGCGGCCGCCCGATCTGGTTGTTCTTCTCAATGACGGTTCCAATCCCGAGACGGAAACGCTCCAAGCTGAGCTACCGGAGTTGCCGATCGAAGTCATGGAGGTCGAGTCGGGGTCACTGCCAACCGCAATCAACGCGGTGATGGCAAATCTCGCGCCTTATGAATTCCTCGGCTTCCTGCAGACCGGCGACCGCTATGCGCCGCGGCGTATCGAGAGTTGCCTGGCGGCCTTCGAAACTCCCGAAGGAAAACGGCCGCCGGGACTTGTCGTAACCGGACTCCGCCCGATCGACAGCCGCGGCCAACCGCTTTCCTCGGATGATCCGCGCGCCGCCCACTTGGCGCGCTTGTGGGCTCCAGGTGAAGGCGGAGCGGAGTTGGCCGATTGGCTAGGCTGCGGACATTTCCCCGGACCCCTCTCCAATATTTTTGTCCGGCGCGCGCATTTCCTGACCAACCCGTTGCCGGAGAGCACGGCCGATTTCCACCAGGCCGCCGTCCTTATCGCCGCATTGCAGGGCCAAATGGCGGTTTTATCCGAAGCTTTGCTCGACCACTATCCGCCGACTCCACCAAGGGAGGCAACACCGCGTCAAACCACGGAAAATTTGCAGCTGCATCTTTCCGTGCTCGCCGCCTTGGGCGACCGGCTGTCTGTCTCGCCGGAAACCCGGCGCAACACGGCAGCCTACCATCGGGCGGCTTGGAACAGCCTTTCCGGAACACGGGAAGACCTTTTCCAGCAGATCATCCTGCAATTGGCCGCGGCGGCCGGTCCCGAGGACAGCGAAGACGTGCTAAGTTCCACCCTGCGCTCCCATGAGGCCCTGAACCCACCGGCACATTGGGAGGCTTTGCTCGGCGGGCAGGATCCGCTCGATCTCGTTGCCTACGCGGACGCACTCCGTCGCACGCACCAGAAATTGGATGACGCAGAGGAAGAGAAAGAGCGTCTCGAGAAGATTGCCGAGGCGGCCCAGGACTCGGGGTGGGTGCGCTTTGGTGCCTGGATCGGCGACCGGAGCGCGCGGCGCATCATGGAACTCGAGCCAAAAGACAAGGCACCAGATCAACCGGCCACGTCACGCGGATCAAACGGGGAGGCTGAAACCGGACCCATCGGCTCGCCCCGCCAATGATTGTCCCGAGGAGCGTGTAGCTTCCCTCTTTCCTCTCACTTGGACTGGTCCAAGGTGTCGGCCGTGCGGCCGGATTTCGACCCGCTGAGTTTTTCCACCACGTAGAAAAGCATTGGAATGATGAAAATGGCGAAAAGTGTCGCCGCGCCCATGCCGCCGATGACCGCTGTTCCCATGGTCTGACGCGAGATGGCGCCCGATCCGGTCGCGGTCCAGAGCGGCACGCAACCGAGGATGAAGGCGAAGGCGGTCATGAGGATGGGGCGCAACCGCACGCGGGCCCCAGCCAAGGCCGCGTCGAACAGACTTTTTCCCCCTTCGTATTCGGCTTTGCAGAATTCGACGATGAGGATGGCATTCTTGGCCGCGAGGCCGATAAGCATGATAAGCCCGATCTGCGCGTAGACATTGTTCTCCATCCCGCGGGCCCAGAGCGCGAGGAAGGCGCCGAAGACCGCGATGGGAGTCCCGAGCAGCACGCTGAACGGAAGCGACCAGCTTTCGTACTGCGCGGCGAGGATGAGGAAAACAAAAACGAGGGCGAGGGCGAAAATGACCACCGGCGAGACGCCCTCGGCCGCCTGCTTTTCCTGGAACGACATGCCAAGGTAGTTGAAGCCCATTTCTTTCGGCATGGTCTGGGCGAATACTTCCTCCATGGCCGCCATGGCCTGGCTGGAGCTGTAGCCGTCGGCTGCGGTTGCGTTGATTTGGGCCGAGCGATACATGTTAAAGCGCATGGTGAATTCCGGTCCGTACCGGGGTTTACTTTGCACGATGCCGGAGACCGGAACACTCTCGCCGTTGCGGTTGCGCACGTAAAATTGCCCGACTTTGTCGATGTCCGTGCGGTAAGCTCCCTCGGCCTGCACGTAAACCTGCCACTGCAGGCCGAATCGGTTGAAATAATTCACCATGGCTCCACCGAGGAATGCGCGCAGCGAATCGTAGGCGTCATTGATGCTCACACCTTCGATCAACGCCTTGTCGCGATCGACCGAAAGCTTGAGCTGGGGGACGGAGGGCAAGAATGTGGTGTTCAAGTTCTGCAACTCGGGGCGTTTGGCGGCGGCGGCCATGAAGATTTGTGTCTGCTCGGCCAAGAACGGGACAGTCCCTCCCGAACGGTCCTGCAAGACGAAATTCACGCCGCCTGAAGTGCCGACACCGGGGATGGCAGGCGGCGAAAAGGCGAAGGCCATGGCGGACGGCAGCATGGCCAGCTTGCCGTTGATCGAACGCAGAACGGCGTTGTATTGCGTCTCCGGCGAAGTGCGCTCACCCCATGGCTTGAGGGTGATGAAAAAGAATGCGTTGTAAGTGGTGTTGACTTGGCTGAGGAGATTGAAGCCGACCGCCGTGGTGACGTATTCCACGCCGGGTGTGGTCATGAGGATCTTCTCAACCTGGGCGGCGACGGCCGACGTCCGCTCCAGGGACGAAGCGTTGGGCAATTGCAGTGCGGCGTAAAAATAGCCCTGGTCCTCTTCGGGGAGGAAAGACGGTGCGAGGCGTCCCCCGAAAAACAACGCGGCCAGGGTGAGGATCCCGAGGAATCCGCCGCTCAGCACGAGTTTGCGGATCGCGCCGCCGCAAATCCGCACATATTGGTTCGTCGCGTTGCCGAACATGTTGTTGAACCACTTGTAGAACGCGCCGAGCGGGCCGCGTGTTTCGCCCTTCGGACGGAGAATGAGCGAAGCAATGGCCGGGCTGAGGGTGAGCGCGTTGAAGGCGGAAATGCAAACCGACACGGCAATGGTCACGGCGAATTGCTGGTAGAGGCTGCCGGTGATGCCGGGAATGAAAATGGTCGGGATAAAGACGGCAGTAAGGACGAGCGCGGTGGCGACGACGGGACCGGAAACCTCCTGCATGGCCTTGAGTGTGGCATCACGCGGGGTCATACCCTGCTCGATATGGTGCTCGACCGCCTCGACCACGATGATGGCATCATCGACGACCAAGCCGATGGCCAGAACGAGGCCGAAGAGTGAGAGTGTGTTGATCGAAAAACCAAGCAGAGGAAAAATGGCAAAGGTGCCGATGAGCGAGACCGGCACGGCCAGCAAAGGGATAAGCGTGGCACGCCAACCCTGCAGAAAAATGAAGACCACAATGATGACCAGAAGCAGTGCCTCGAAGAGCGTCTTGACGATTTCCTCGATCCCCGCCGTCACGGCCAGTGTCGTGTTGAGCGATTCCGTGTATTGCATGCCCGGCGGAAAACGCCCGGCAAGATCGGCCATCAGCTTCTTGGCGGAAGAAGCGGCGTCGAGGGCATTGCTCCCCGGCGTCTGGTAAAGGGCGACGATGGCCGAGGGCTTGCCCTGAAACCGTCCTTCGACATTGTAATTTTGTGCGCCGAGTTCAATACGTGCCACATCCTTGAGGCGCAAAATGGAACCGTCGGAATTGGCCCGAACCACGATATTGCCGAAATCCTCCACCGTGGTGAGGTAGCCCTCGCCAATAACCGTGTAAGCGTATTCCTGGCCATCGGGGACGGGTTTGGCGCCGACTTTTCCGATCGGATTGACGCGGTTCTGCTGCTTGACCGCATTGATGATTTCCTGCGCGGTGACGTCGAGCTTGGCCAGTTGATCCGGGGTGAGCCAAATGCGCATGGCGTATTGACCGGCGCCGAAGATCGCCACGTTGGAAATTCCCGGCAGGCGGGCCAACTCATTGTTCAGGTTGATAAAGGCGTAATTGGCGAGGAAGAGGGCGTCGAAGGTCTTGTCCGGCGAAAAGAGCGAAAAAAGAAGCAGCGGGGCGGAGGTGCTTTGCTCCACGGTCGTGCCGTATTCGACGACCGGAGCGGGTAACTGCGAATTGGCCTGGCTCTGCCGCATCTGGGTCAGGATCTGGTCGTCGGTCGGCGCGGTGTCGACGCCGAAAAAGACATTGAGCGTCATGCTGCCGTTGTTGGCATTGACCGAATACATGTATTCCATGCCCTCGACGCCATTGACTTGCTGTTCGATCGGCGTGGCCACGGATTGCTCGACAGTGAGGGCATCGGCGCCGACGTAGGTCGCATTGACCTGAATCTGCGGGGGAACAATATTCGGGTATTGCGCGATGGGCAGGCGCGCCATGGAAACAAGACCGACAATGACCGTGATGATGGCGATGACCATCGCCACGATCGGACGGTTGACGAAAAACTGGGGCATGGTCGGACGCGCGCCTCAAGCGGGCTGGGCGGAAGCTTCGGGCAAAGGAGTCGGGGTGGGCGACGGAGCGGGCGGGGTTGCGGGGATGACCGGGGTTTCCGGCGCCGCCGCACCTTCCAGTGCCGCTTCTGGCGGCAACTCCACATAGTCGCCCCCGCTCGACGGGGGAATCTCCGGTTGCGGCAGGTTGGGTTCCACGTTGAAACCTTCGGGCATTTTCCACGAGGTGGTCTTCACTGTCATGCCCTGGCGCAATTTCTGCATCCCTTCGACAACCACCTGCTCGCCCGGTTGGAGCCCGCCGGTCACGACTTGCATCGAGGCATAGGTCGGGCCGATCTGCACGATGCGCAGGTCGACCTTGCCGTCGCTGCCGACCACCGCAATTTGCGATTTGCCTTGAAGGTCGTTGACCGCGCGTTGCGGGACGAGCAACGCATCGTCGATCCATTGCGTCACACCGCGCACGCGGGCGAACTGACCGGAGCGCAACAAATTGCCCGGGTTGGGAAATTGCGCTTCCAACTCGAGGGCACCGGTGTCCTTGCCGACCGTATTGTTCACCGCCATGAGGCGGCCGGGATGCGGGTAGACCGTGCCGTCGGCGAGGATAATTTGCAGGCCAAATCCGCCCTTCGCCTCATCTCGGATCAGTTTCTCCGGATCGCCGTAGTAAGGATTGATGTAGTTCAAATATTGGTAGTCGCTGATGTAAAAATTCGCCTTGATCGGATCGACCATCGTGACGCTGGTCAACGTACCGGTCTGCGGTCCGATGAGGTTTCCGACCTGCGCGATGTTGATACCGGCAAGACCGTCGATCGGCGAGGTGATGCTGGTAAATTCGAGGTTGAGGCGCGCTTGCTCCACGGCGGCTTGGGCGGCGGAAACCGCGGCCTTGCTTGCTTCGAAAGCCTGGATTTCATCATCGTATTGCTCTCGGCTGATGACATTTTTAGCCAGCAAATCAACGGCGCGCTTGGCATTGGCCTCGTCACGGACGAGACGCGCCATGGCCTCTTCCAGTTGGCCGGTCGACTGGTCGAGAACGGCTTTGAAAGGCCGGGGGTCGATTTGGAAAAGAAGTTGGCCTTTTTTAACCAGCGACCCGTTCTCGTAATTTTGCGAAACAAGATAGCCGCTGACCTGGGCCACGATGTTGGCATTGACCAAGCCGGAAAGCATACCGACCCACTCGCGAATGACGGGAACTTTTTGCTGCAGCGGCGCGGTGACCGGAACCGTCAGTTCCGGCATGATGGGTTTCTCTTTTTTCGGACAACCCGTGAGGAGCAAAGGAAGCAGTCCGAGCAATAAGAGGAAGCGGGACATCGGCATGACGGTGGCCATAAAACCGCCTCCGGAGCACCTTGCACAGCAGAAAACGGACGCCACAGCCGCGCTGTCCGGCTGCCTGGCGGAGCCCGCGGAAGCACGGAAGGTTTCACCGTCTGCTTCCCGCGGAGCCCGGGAACGGACTCTTGCCATCGGGTCGGCCCCGGAGAAAGATCACCGATCTTCGACCGCGTGAAAAAGAAACCGAAGAAACGACGGGCGGTGAAGGCGCCCGGAGCGGCCGAGACAAGTGGCGTCCGGGAGCAACCGGCCGGCCCCGGCCGGCGCCGGTGGATGCGACTGGCCGCCGCCACCTTGGTGCCACTCATGATTTTCGGCGGACTGGAGTTGACCTTGCGGTTGGCGGGCTACGGGTACTCGACCCGCTTGTTCCTTCCCCTCACCATCGGCGGCGAACAATTTCTTATTCCCAACGAAAAGTTCACCCATCGGTTCTTCCCACCGGCTTTGGCCCGCGCCCCGCTCTCCGGCAGGATGGCTGCGGACAAGCCGGCGGGGACCTACCGGATTTTCCTGCTCGGCGAGTCCGCCGCCTACGGAGACCCGGATCCTTCCTTCGGGGTAGGTCGCTATTTGGAGGCCCTTTTGGAGACCCGGTATCCATCGACCGATTTCGAGGTGGTTTGCGTGGCCATCACCGCAATCAACTCCCACGTGCTTCTCCCCATCGCCGAGGAATGCGCCAAGCACGACGGCGACCTGTGGATTGTTTACATGGGGAACAACGAAATGATCGGCCCTTACGGAGCAGGCACCGTGTTTGGAGAAAAAGCGCCGAGCCTTGGCTTTGTCCGAACCGTTCTCGCGCTCAAGACGACCCGAGTGGGACAGCTTATGGATCAGCTGATCAGCAGCGTCCGCGGAGGATCCCCGGCTCCGGAATCGTGGGACGGCATCAACATGTTCAGCAAAAACCAACTGACTTACGACGATCCGAAAAAGCTGCGGACCTATGAAAACTTCAAGGTTAACCTTGATGACATTCTCGCCGCGGGGAAAAACGCCGGTCTCCCGGTTATTCTCAGCACCGTGGCGGTCAATCTGCGGGATTGCTCGCCGTTTTCCTCGCTGCACAAGGTTGGACTGGAGCCATCGCAGTTGGCCGAATGGGAAGAACTGTTCGAGCAGGGCCGGTCCCTTGAAGCCGCCGGTTCGTTCCAGGCTGCCCTTGAGGTGTACGCGAAAGCCGCCGCCATCGACTCCGATTTTGCCGAGTTGCAATTTCGCATCGGCACCTGCCAACTCGCCTTGCACGACCGCCGTGCGGCGCGGACATCCTTCGAGCGGGCGCGCGATTGCGATGCCCTCCCCGTCCGAGCCGATACCCGGATCAACCGGATAATCGAGGAGGCCGGCGCATCGGTGGCCGGGGTGGACGCCGCGCAGAGACTCTCCGAGCAAACGCCCGAGGGGATTCCGGGCCAAGAGCTCTTTTACGAACATGTCCATTTCACCATGGCCGGAAACGAACTCCTCGCTCGCATCCTGGCCGAAAAAGTGGAAAGCCAACTCCCGGCGGCGATCACCGGTCAGCGACGTCCGCTGCCGGCCGAAGCCGAATCCGAAGCCTGCCTGCGGCGTCTGGCTGCGACCGACTGGGATCAAAAACGGGTTTGGGAAGTGGCGCTCGGACGGATTTCCGTGGCGCCCTTTACCTCGCAATCCAGCCACCCCCGCAACCTGCAATACGGCAAGGACCGGGTGAAAGAAGCAGATTCCCGGACAACTCCCCTGTCTCCCTTCCGCGATGAGCAAATGTATGAAGCGGCACTGGAAAGCCAGCCTGACGATACCTTGCTGAGGTGGAATTATGCGCAGTTCCTCGAACGGGCCGGACGCCTGTCGGAAGCAGTCAATCAGGGGATCTTGGTTTGCGAACTCCTGCCGCATGCCGCTTGGCCGCATTATTTCGTCGGCTCGGTCATGGCCAGATTGGGAAGAAGGTCCGAAGCTGCCGACTACCTGCAACGCGCCCTGCGGATCAGCCCGGATTTAACCATCGCCCGCCAAGAGCTTGCTAACATCCGTTGAAGACATTCTTCCGCCATCTCCCGGGTGCGCGGAGTCAAAGGACCGGATACATAAAGGGCGCGAGGACCGCACTGCCATTAAATAACAGCATTGCCGCGAGAATAACGAGAATGACAATGAGCGGAACCAGCCACCACGCTTTCTCTTCGCGCAGGAAGAGGAGGAAAGTTTTGACGTGTCGCCACATGGTCGCTGGAAATTACCGGAATGTTGCCCCGCCGGTGGAGGCGGAAACGGGGATTCCACACCGCGAGACGAAACAATAACTCCACCGGTCGGGGAATCCAGTTAAAGCCCGCGCTCACAGGCGGGCGCGGGCGGGCCGGGCCCCGACCGAGCCACCTTCCCGCCGGCCATGCCCCGGAGAAGGCGGCGAGACCGCTGGCCAGTTGCCCAGCCGCATGCTCTATTGAAGCAGTGAAACGTTGGCAGATCCCGACCGCAGTCGTCGCGGCGCTCTTGATCACCGCCGGCACGGCCTTTTTGGTGCGTGAGCACATCGCCAACTACTGGATCAAGCGCCAACTGGCCGGAACACTGGCCGACGCTCTTGGCGCAGACGTAGATTTGCAGGGCGTGGCATGGAAAGACGGTGTTCTCCAGGCACAACTTTTCCGGATGTCCGGCGGGGACTATGCTTTCCAGAGCCTCGAGGCACGAGAATTGCGTGCGGTGGTCGACTGGAGGGACCTGCTGGGTGCCTCGGCGCAACCCCTGCAGGTCGAGGTGGCCGCGGTGGACGTGGTCTACCCGCCCCAGCTCGAACCGGGCAAGAAGCCGGGCAAACCATCCTACCACGCTTCCGCTGCACGACCGCTCGACTTGCGGGTGGCCAAAAGCCGGCTCCGGCGCGCCGACGGCCGGGGGTGGACAGTCGATGGGGCCCAAGTCCATGCCGTGCAGAGCGCGGACGCCTGGACGTTTTCCGTGGCGGGCGGATCGCTTGGCGCGGAGGCTCGTTCCCCGCTGCAAATCGAACACTTGGCCGCGAAACACAGGGGAGGATCCTGGAGTATTGACGGCTTTGCCCTCAAGGATGTGAGAGGCGGCACCATGGCCGGTTCGGCCGCCAACAGCGGGGGGATCTGGTCGGCCAAAATTTCATGGCATGACCTCGACCCCGCCGTGCTTGTGCCTCCCGATGTCTCCAGCCACCTCGGCGGCCGGGCCACAGGCGAGGCCGTGCTCAAAGACGGTGTGATCCGCGGAAAAATAGAAGTCGCAGGTGCAGAAACCAAATCCGTCGGTCTTTTTGTCAAACTGGCCGGCCTTTTCGACCACCAAGATTGGGAGCGCATTCCGTGGCGCATTTTCCGTTTCAATTTCAGCATGCAGCCCGACGGCCGCATGGAGGTGGACGACCTGCTGGCCGTTTCCCCCAAAGGATTGGCCGTGCGCGGAAAAGGAGCCTTTGCCACCGACCGCATCGATGCCGACCTGCATGTCGGGGTGCAAGCTGCGGGCCGGCCCATCCTCGCCGCCTTCGTGCCAGTGCTCTTCAGTAGCCGGGAAGACGGCTATTATTGGACGCGGGTTAGGATCGGTGGGACACCCGCGGCACCGACGGAAAACCTCAGCGCGCGGGTAGCCGCCGCGCTCGCGCTCGCCCCGGCCGCGGGTGCCGCCAAATCTGTGGTCGAAATTCCAGACGTCGCATCCGAAGCCATCGGCGGGTTGTTGCGTGAGATGATGCCCCGGTGAGCGATGGGGTATGTCCGGCGGAACGGAATCAGTCCGTTTTGCGGAAAACCCGCAAGGCGGTGACGAGATCCACAGCGCGCTGCAGTGGACGGTCGATCAACCCCGGTTTGACCGCCACGCTGCCGATCTCGGGATTGGTGCCGGCGACAAGCGATGCCTCATCAAATTGCGCACGTTCTTTTTCCAAGACAAAGCCCGCTGAGCCATCCACCAGCGCCGCAGCCAGGATCGTCTCGCGCTCGGCGGCATCCTGCGAGATCTCGATGTCGGGCCGCAGCCCGCGCGGATAAACCTCTTGGCCGGCGACCAGGATCTCGGCCACGGCAACGCGCAAACTCGTCTTCTCCCCGACCGGGACCTCGGCAAATGCAACACAACGCCCGCTCGAGCGCGTTCCGACCAGCAGAGCACGGGCGTTCCATCGCAACGTCGCGGCAAGGGCCTCCGCCGCACCCGCGGTGTTTTCGTCGATCAGGACCACCAGCGCGCCGCGCAACAGATTGTCGCCCGCAGAAACAAATTCCTCGCTCTCGTCGCGACCCGGACCAGCCAGCGTAAACAACGCGGTTCCCGGCGGGCAAAACCGGCTGGCCGACTGCGCGGCGGCGGCAAAGTCGGAGGACTCCGGGGTGGCACGCAGATCAAGAATGACGCCATGCACGTCCTTTGCCGCGAAGTCCCGCAAGGAGGCTTCGAGTTCGGCCAAGTTTTCCGTTTGCAGCGACCCAAGTCGGATATATCCGGCGCGGCCGTCGAGGATTTCAGCCCGGAAAGGCGAAGGGGGGACAGGCGCGGGGGCGTCGGCCGCAAGGGCCGCACCGGGTGCGAGGCTTTGGATCAAACCCTGCAGCGTCGCGCGCCCGAGGGCCGCATCATCGATCTTTGCCCCGCGCACGTGATCCCGCCGGAGGATGGAGATGGCTTGCTCCACCTGCCCGGCGTCGAGCACGAGGAACGGATCGAGAGCAGGCGGCACAGCGGGTGAAGGAGTGGTGGATTCGGCGGCACGAATCGGGGCAAGAGCAGTCGATAAAGTTAAAATGAGGGCGTGGAAAATTTTCATCGGCCCCTTCCAGCCGCCCGGTGCTGCAGGGCGCGGGTGCAAACCCGGCCGCGTTTCCAGATGAGTTGACGCGCGATGGCTTGGTGGAGGAATTTTTTCGCGCCGGCCACGGCCGCCGCAAGGGATTGGCCGCGGGCCAGACCCGCGGCAAGGGCCGCGGAAAGCGTGCAACCGCTGCCGTGGGTTTCGCAACCATTCAGTCGTGGCAGTGAGAATTCGCGCACCCCATGGCGGTCGCAAAGGACATCGACCGCATCACGACCGCGCAAATGTCCGCCTTTAAGCAAGATGGCAGCACCGTATTTCTCCCGCAGTTCCTCCGCAGCATGGGACATGGCGCGAGACGAGGTGATTTTACGCCCCAGCAGGACGGCAGCCTCGTCGAGATTTGGGGTAATGACATCGGCCAGCGGGAGCATTTCTTCCTCGTAAGCGCGCACGGCGTCCTTTTTCAACAGCGGATCACCGCTGCTTGCCACCATGACCGGGTCAACCACGAGGTGAAACATGCCGAGACGATCGGCCAATTCTTCGGAAACCACGCGGAGCAAGCCGCGAGAATAAAGCATGCCGGTTTTCACCGCGGTGACCGGGTAAGCCTCGAAGAGGATGCGGATCTGCGAGCGTAGAACCTCGGGACTGACCGCTTGCACTTTCTCCACCCGTCCCGGAACCTCGGAGACCACACAGGTGACGGCGGTGAGACCGTAGACGCCATAAGCGCCGAAAGTTTTGAGGTCTGCCTGGATTCCCGCTCCACAGGAGTTGTCGGAGCCGGCAATAGTCAGGACAACCGGTGGCGACGCGGAGGGCTTACTCATGGCGCCGCGCCATGAGAAGATAAGCAAGGTTGCCGAGCGCAGCGACGAATGCGGCCACATAGGTGAGCGCCGCCGCATTGAGGACAGCGTTGACCCCGGCTGCTTCGCCGCCAGGTTGAACCATGCCCATTTGTTGAAGAATAACCTTCGCGCGCTTAGAGGCATCAAACTCGACCGGCAAAGTGATCAGTTGGAACACGGCAAGTACGGCGTAGCAAATAATGCCAAGCGAAATGAGACCGCCGATGTGGAACATAAATCCACCAATGATGACAAAAGGCAGCATCTGCGAAGCGAATTGAGTAACCGGGACAATGGCCATCCTCCATTTGAGAGGGGCATAAGCACGGGCATGCTGAATGGCGTGGCCCGCTTCATGGGCGGCGATACCGAGCGCGGCCACGCTGGGGGTGTTATAGACATCAGACGAAAGGCAGAGGCGCTTCTTCATCGGATCGTAATGGTCGCCGAGCATGTCGTTGATTTCCCGGACTTCAACATCGTGTATTTTGGCGGCATTGAGGATCTCGCGGGCGGCCTGCGCACCGGTCACCCCTGAGGTCGCAGCCACCTTTTTGTAGCGACCGAAAGCGGAAGACACCCGCATCTGGGCGTAAAGACCGAGAAGAAGAGGCACGCCAATAAGCAGGAGGTAAACAGACATACTCATAAACTTTTCGGGATTACCCTGACAGACAACCAAAAGTTCATCTTGTTCAAAATCCAGTCAGAGTTCCAGCGGAACCCGCAGACGGGAAAGCAAGCGGCAGCCGCGGGCGGTCACCGAAACCACGTCCTCATGACGCGCGCCACCAATATCCGGATAATAAAGGCCCGGCTCAACGGTGAAAACTTGACCCGGACGGAAAACGGTGGCCGAGAGCCGTGGTTCTTCGTGCAAATCCAGCCCCAAACCATGCCCCGTTCCGTGGAAGAAGCCCGTCCAGCGTCCGCCCATCTGCTCCGTGCGGTAGCCGCGGGCAATGAAAAATTGCTGCACTGCTTTGTGCACCGCGACACCTTTAACCCGTGGCTTGATCAAGCGGATGGCCATGCGTTGGGCGGCACAAACCGTTTCCCAAAGTCGCCGTTGCGCATCGCTGGCACGTCCACGCACCACCGTTCGGGTCAGATCACCAAAGTAACCTGTGCGTGCATCTCGGGGAAAAATATCGAGGATGATCAATTGGTGGGCTCGCAGCCGGCCGTGCCCGCGCTCATGCGGATCGCACCCTTGGCGACCGCCGGCCACAATCGTTCCCTCCGGAGTGCCACCCGCGCGCAGCACCGCGGAATCAGCCTCGGCGCGGACAATTTCGCTGGTCAGAGCTTGGCCATTCCATTGCAGCAGGTCTCCACGGACGATTTTGGCAACGCGCAGAACCTCGACCGCGCGCTCCAACCCGATCGCGGCGAGCCGTGTGGCACGGCCGATGGCCACCAGTTCGCTCCGATCTTTCAACTCACGACCGGACCAAAAATGCCCCTCGGCCGGCACCACAAGGAGGCCCGCTTTTTCCAGCGTGCGGGCCAAAGCGAGCGGGAAATCCCCGGGCACATCAACCCGGCTAATTTTGCGTTGGCCCAGTAGACCCGCGGCAATGACTGCTGGGGAGTGACCGCCAAATTCACGAGCAAGCTGGGAGGCCGAGAGCACCTCGTCGACCTCCGCCTCGCGTCTGCCGCGGTCGATCTCAAGATCATTGAGCACGATGGACTTTTTGCCCCGATGCTCGAGGAAAAGAAAAGCATCCGGAGCATGGAAGCCCGTGGCATAAAGCATGTCAGCCGAACGTGGGCTCGCAGCGTAAATCAGTTTGCTCACCGCCCGTAGCCTCACCTTTTCGGCGCCTGCGGATCAAGCAACCAGATCATCGAGCGCCCCCGCTACCGCTTCCGGGGCGTCTTGCAGTAGGCGATGACCGGCATGGCCGACCGTCAGGAACGTGCCGGGAAATCCCGCATCGCGCATCAGGTTTTGCAGGCGGACAAATTTCCCGTCCTCCGCTCCAGCCATCCAAACCAAACGGGCCGGGAGGCGCAAAATATCGGTGAATTCTTCGGCCGCGGAGTGAGCGGTGAAAGCGGCGGAAAGTTTCACCCGGTCAAAATCTCTCTCTTCGCGCCGCGGCGCGGATCCTCCACGAAAAACCGCCTGCCCATTCCAACGGTTGGTCACCGACTCCCACCGCTCGGCGGCAAAAGCAGCGGCCCATGCGGCGTCGGACTTTCTTCGCGCGACACGTTCCTCCTCGCTTTGGAAATTCCCGGGGTTCGCCGAGAGCAGCAAGGCGCCCCGCCATCGCCCGGGAGCATTCTGGAGCCAGCGCAAGGCGAGACGCGCGCCGAAAGAATAGCCGGCCAGCCAACACGGTCCATCTGCAGCCGGCGGCCCGACCGGTTCCTCCCCGACGGCAAAAAGGTCCGGACAAACCCAGCATAACCCGGCCCGCGAAGCGCTGCGCACAGCATCCCAATCGGTTCCTCGGCCCAGAAAGCCAGGCAAGGCGACCATGGTTGCCTTCACGGTACGACCCGCCGCAGCAGGGTGAGCAGATAAACCGCCATGGCGGCCAGCACGATGGTCGCACCGGTCGCGGTCGAGGCGTAAAACGAGGCGATCAGCCCCACAATCCCGGCGAGCAAGGCGACGGCGACCGACCATCCGAAAAAACCGGCCGTGTTGCGCGACAAATTCCGGCCCGCGGCCGCGGGGAGAATGAGCAGGGCATTGATCACCAGGATGCCGATCCACGGGAGCGCACAAGTCACGACCACGGCAAGAAGGCAGGCGAAGACCAATTCGGCCGCCCCAGCGTGCTTGGCCCGGCTGCGCGCCAGTGAGGGGCTCATCGTGACGAGCAAAAGACGGTTGAAGAAAAAGAGAAAGAGTCCGGCAGCGATCGACCCGAGCGCGGCCAGCCAGCCGACATCGCGGGGGGCAATGGCCAGCATGTCACCGATGAGGAAGTTGGTGTAGCGCGCGAAGTCCCCGCCCCGCGAGAGAATGACAATGCCGAGCGAGACGGTGAAAGCCATAACCAGCCCGATGGCGGTATCGGAAGACAAAGCCCCGCGACGGCGCACCCAAGCAATGGCCAGGGTGAGCACGAGGGCGAATCCGATCATCGGCCACATGGGGTCGGCCAGGCCGAGAATGACGCCGATGGCGATGCCAGTGAATGCGGCATGGCCGACTGCCTCGGAAAAAAATGCCATACGATTGGCCACCACCACGGTCCCGAGCGCTCCGAGCAACGGGGAAATAAGAAGCACCGCGAGCAAGGCGAGCCGCATGAACTCGTAACCGGCCCATTCGAAAGGCAGCGAGGACACCGCGCGGTGCCAAAGGGCAAGCGGAGAATCCATCATGAAAGCGAATGCAGGCTGAAAGCCTCGCGCACCCGCGGATCGCGCAGCACTTCGGACGGCGTGCCCTCGCAGACGATACGCCGGTCGAGAAAAACCATCCGGTCGGCGAAGCGCGCCAAGGTGGCCAGATCGTGCGAGACGAGGAGCACGGCGAGGTCGAATTCGCGGCGCAGTTGGGAGAGCAGTCCGTAAAATTGTTCACGCCCGCTGTGGTCGACCCCGGACATCGGTTCGTCGAGGACGAGGATGTTCGGCACCGGGGTGAGGGCCAGCCCGAGCAAGACGCGTTGCAACTCGCCGCCGGAAAGGGTGCCGACCTTGCGGTCGACCAGCAGGTCGGCCCCGGTGCGTTGCAAGCCGGCCAGCGCCGCTTGCCGCACCGGAGCAGAGACACCGAGACACGCGGGACGCGCCGAGAGCGAAGCAGCGAAAAGATCGAGCACACTGACCGGAGCCTCTTTGTCGAAACTGTTGTGCTGCGGCACGTAACCGATGACCGGGCTGTCTTTGCGCCGGCGGGCCGCGTCGAGAAAATGCACCTCACCGGTGTGCGGTATTTCCCCGAGCAGACATTTGACCAGCGTGGTCTTGCCCGCCCCGTTTTCGCCAATCACCGCGGTCAGTTCGCCGCAGTGCAAATGGAGGTCGATATCCTCGAGCACCGCCACCCTGTTGCGCCGGGCAGACACCCCGCGCATGGTGGTGCAACACTCTCCGCAGCGGTGCGGGGCGATGCCGAGGTGGGCGGAGGCGTCATCCGGGGGAAGGTGCATGCCAACAGCTCTATCAGCGCAAAGCTTCCTGCAACACTTCGAGATTTTTTTCCATGGCCCGGAGGTAAGCCCCGCGTGCCTCTCCGGGATCGGACGGACCTGTCACCACGGGATCCAAACTGTAAACCCGGATCCCGGTTTCGCGCGCCACGACCTGCGCGCTTTTGTCGGGGAACTGCGGCTCGGCAAAGAGCGCCTTGACCTTGCGCTCGCGGACTAATTTTACGGTGTCCGCCAACTCGCGTGCGCTCGGCTCGGCTCCGGGCTCGCGCTCGATCACCCCGGCCAGATCGAGGTCGAAATCACGTGCGAAATAGGGAAACGCTTGGTGGAAGGTGACAATCGGCGTGCCGGCATACGGCACAAGTGCGGCGCGCATTTTTGCCTCCAGCGCGAACAACAACGCGCTGTAGGTTGAGCCGTTGGCGCGGAACGCAGCCGCGCGGTCGGGTGCCGCCACGGCAAGGGCGGCTGTGATGTTCTCGGTCTGACGCCGGGCCCCCTCAAGGCTCACCCAGACATGCGGATTGTCATCGAGGAGCGCAATGCCTTCGCTCACCTCTATGGCCCTGACACCGGGTGATTGCTGCGCCACCTTGCCGAGGAAAGGCTCCATGCCGGCCCCATTGACCAGGAGAAGGTCCGCATCAGCGAGCCGTCGCACGTCGCCGGCCGTGAGTTGGTAATCGTGCAGGCACCCGACATGCGGGCTGGCCAAATTGGAAACCTCCACGCCGGGAACTCCGGCGGTGACATTCAGTGCAGCAACATAGACCGGATAAAAGGAGGTCACGACGCGCAGCGGCTCGTTGGCCCAAAGGTGCGCGGACGACAACCCAAAGACCAAGGAAACAAGCGCCGCGCTCCATTTGATCTTCAGGTGATTAACAATTAATTTCCTCACTATCACCAGAATCCATCAGTTCGCCCCGGCGGCAAGGCAAGATTGTAACGCGTTGCGTTTCGCCAGTGTCAGGGATTGGGGTGTGCCTTGATGTAAGCGGAAAACCACCTGCCGGTCGGTTCGAGGTTGCGAGCCTTGGTGTGGCGGTCGAAAGAAAAGAGACCGAACTGCCCATGCCATCCTTCCGTCCACTCATAGTTGTCGACCAGCGTCCACGGGAAATAGCCGCGCACGTCGACCCCGTCGGCCATGGCCCGGCGCATCTGGGCGATGTGCTCACGCAGGTAGCGGATGCGTTTCTGTTCGCTCTGTGTGCCCAGGCCGTTCTCGGTCACCACGATGGGCTTGCCGTAGCGTTGGTGCACCGTGGTGAGGACATTATGGAGGCCCTCGGGCACGATTTCCCAGCCCAGTTGCGTGTAGTTGGAGGACACCTCGCCGTGGCCGCGGCTGAGGAAGCGGACCAGGTTGGCATCTTGCGCGTAGTAATAATTCACCCCGATGATATCCATCGAGTCGGCCACCATGTCGAGTTGGTCGAAATTCTGGCGCTGCACGATGTTGTAGACCAGCGCGGTGGGATCGGCGAGGTGGCTGCGGCGCCAGTCGGGTACGGAATAAATGCCCATGACGATGGCGCCGGGACGTTCACGGCGGATGATCTCCGCCGCATCGCGGAACATCTCGGCCGAAACCCGCAGGGCCCGCTTGTAAGCGAAGGGCCGGAGCAGAAGACCCGGGGGCCAGTGTCCGGCAATCCAGCCGAGATTAACGGCGCCGTTCGGTTCGTTTTGCGGAACATAAATGCGGACATAGGGGGCCATGGCTTGCACCACGCGAGTCACGTGTGCGCGCCATGCTTCCTTGGCATCGGGATGAAGAAAATTGACGCGACGCTTGTCTTTTTTGTCATAGAGCCAATCCGGGAAGGTAAAATGCCAAAGGGTGACCACCGGTTCGATGCCCGCGGCACGCAGTTGCCGCGCCATCTCGACATAACGGGCCAGCGCTTTCCCGTTGATCACCCCGGGCCGGGGCTCGATCCGGGCCCACTCCACCCCGAAGCGGAAGTGCGAAACGCCGAGTTGTTTGAGCGCCCCGAGGTCGAGATCGAAGCGCGTCCAGGATGACACCGCCTTGTCGCCCCGCGCCGGTGTTTTGCCCTCCTCCGCGAAAACATCCCAGTCGGTGCGGAAATTCATGGGATCGTCCGGTGCGAGGCCACGGTCCTCGTTCTGGAAGCTGGCGGTTGATGTTCCCCACCAGAATCTTTCCTTGGGCAGTGGCTTCAGCACCACCGCTGCCTCCGGGCGGTTGTAACCGCCGGGCGGAGTCACACATCCGGTCAGCGCAGCCAGCGCAACGACAAGAAGGAACCGGGCAGCTTGCATGGCGTGGGAGACGTTAGTATTCTTCTTTTGTGTTGGCAACCCGCCTCGCCTTGGCCACCGCCTGTCTGCTCCCCCTTGAGGTTGGGGCGCTCCCCCGCTTCGACTTGGCTCCGGATCAAGTACGGATGAATGACGGCACCGAATTGCGCGGGCTCATCATTGAAAACACCCGCGATCTGGTTGTCCTTGAGACCGACCAGGGCGAGGCCCGAATCCCCAAGGAATACATCCGCCGCATCGACGATGCGCCGAACGGCGAAGCCATCTTTGCCGACATCACGGACCGCGATGCTTTGCCCTCGTGGCGTTCAATCGTCCACGATTTGCGTACCCATGACGGCATTTGGCGTTTCGAACAAATTCCCCCCACCACGATCGACAACGGCCTGCTGCGCAACATCCCTTACCTTTCCTTCCGCGCGAACAAACAAGGGGAACTTAATCTTTACGGTGACCCGAATAAACCGGTCGCCATCGAATTCGGTATTTACGGTTCCAAACGCCCGCGCCAGAGAACACGGCAAGTCTTCCGCGAACTCATCGCCGGCTACTTGCACGACAAGAACCAGATCCGCGCACTATACAGCCTCAGCCTCACCAAACGCGACGCGCGCGGTGGGAAACTCGCCTTCCGCCTCATTGCGCCCAAGGACCCCGACGGCTACGGCGGCACTTGGCTTGTGGTTTACCGGCCCGACCGACTGGAGGCCGCCCGCCTCTCCGATAAAGCTTACGCCGCCATCACGCGCCCGTTTGAGAAAGTGAACAATCCGGATGGCAGCCTGCGGGCCGACCAATGGGAGGAAAATGGAAACTGGCTCGACCAAGCCATGCAGGCCCTCACTGGCAAGAATCCTGAATTGAGAGGTTTTTATCGTGATCAGAATGGTGTCTTCCGAGTTCTCACCGGCGGCACATAATCATGGCGGAATCAATAAGTGAAGGGACGGGCGGTGCTTTGCCGTCAGATTGAGGCCGGAAATTTGTACTTGCAAATTAACCTCAAATATCAAATCTACACTCTTGTGACCCTCACGTCACCTTAACAACTAACAAAAGAAGTGAACTACGCTACCAGACAAAGATCATCAGTACAAAAAACGCTCGAAGATGCGGGTCGCCCCATGACCCCAGCCGACATATGGAACTCCGCCCGCACCCTGTCACCAGGGTTGGGCATCGCCACCGTTTACCGCGCACTCCGTATCCTTATGGATATGGGTGCGGTGGAAGTGGTGGAAATCCCAGGGGCCCCTCCCCATTACGAGCGCAAGCATCCACACCATCACCACCACTTTCTGTGCGAAACCTGCCAGAAAGTGTTCGAAGTTGAGGCTTGCATCTCAGGGATTGACCAGATGGCGCCTGCCGGATTCACGGTCAAGCGCCACTCGTTGACACTTTACGGTGTCTGCAACGATGCCTCGTGCGCCCCTCGACCCGCCTTAGTCGCATTGGCTTGAGGCCAACGACGGAAGCGGAATCGACCAGAGCGGTCCGTTCGGAAGGACGGACCGCTTTCTTTCATGGCAGGGGATTCACCTTGGTCGAAGTTCTCATCGTCACGGCCATCGTGGCGGTCCTCGCTGGATTGGCTGCGGGCGCCCTGCCGGGGCTCTACGATCACCTCGAACGAGCGGATGCTTTAGCCAAGACCCGCACCATGGGTGTTGCGGTGCTACAATATCCGGCGGAACACGGAGGCAAATTGCCACCACTTTTTCCCGGACAGGTGCTGGAATACGAAGAAGGCCGCGGTGGCCGCATCGTCACCGAATGCGCGGCTTACCTCGGGGTGCCAACCTCCCCGCCGAAATATCTGGTCTTCTCCCTTATGCCCCGCGCTTACGCGCGCCAAACCATCCCGGCCGACCGGGCACAAATGCGGGTTTGGGTCATGAACACTAAGCTGACCAACAGCGGGGCTGTCATCAATCCATTCGGCAGGGTGACCACACCCGGTGAACCACCGACCGGCAACAGGGCACTCGGCGCTCTTTCGGAAATTTCGGCGCAGTGGATGATCACCACCGCGGACCAAAAGCAACCCAACGTGGCCTCGGCCCCGTGGAGAGCAAACGCCCCGCCGGCCCCTCCCTTGGGTCGTGCTCGCGCCGTTTTCCGCTTCGACGGATCGGCCGGCTTGGTCGACCTTGAGCGGCCATGAGATTTGTGCCGCTCATCTTGCTTCTGGGGTTTGCCGATTGTCGGGCCAAAGTGATCGACTCCTCCGCCCACCGCTTCCGCACCGAGACCGTCGCCGAAGGACTCAAACACCCGTGGGCGCTGGCAGAGCTTCCCGACGGAAGGTTTCTCGTCAGCGAGCGGGGGGGACGACTTCTTCTTTTCGCCGCCGCCTCTGCGGAACCGCGCGAGGTGGGCGGCGTTCCGGACGTGGTGGCCTCCGGCCAAGGCGGGCTTCTCGATGTCGTGCTTCACCCCGATTATGAAAAAAATGGCTGGATCTACCTTTCGTTTTCCAAACCGACCGGCAAGGGCGCGCACACCGCCATCGTGCGCGGCAAGTTGGAGGGAGACCGCTTCACCCATGTCGAGACCGTATTCGATCCGCCCGAGGATCAGGCCCATTCTGGCGAAATTCATTTCGGCTCACGCCTCGCTTTCGACGGGCGCGGACACTTGTTTTTCTCCGTCGGGGATCGCGGCGGGCCGACCACCCCGGAGAATCCGGCGCAGAACCTCGCACAGGCCGCCGGAAAAATCCATCGCATCGGGGATGACGGACAAATTCCGGACGACAATCCTTTCGTTGGCACGCCGGGTGCCATGCCTTCAGTCTGGGCCTTGGGCACACGCAACGCCCAGGGCTTGGTTTACGATCCGACAACCGGACGATTGTGGGCCACCGAGCACGGGCCGCGCGGCGGAGACGAACTCAATATCATCCGCAAAGGTGCCAACTACGGTTGGCCGCTTGTCACCCACGGCATCAATTACAACGGGACGACGATCAGCGAAGACAAGTCAGCCCTCGGAATGGAAAATCCTGTCGTGCAATGGACTCCCGTCATTGCCGCATCCGGGCTCGCCCTTTACCGGGGTGATAAATTTCCTCGCTGGCGCGGCAATCTTTTGGCCGGCGGACTTGCCGGGCAAAGGTTGTTGCGTCTTGAACTCAATGGAACCAGCGTGGCGAAGCAGGAGATCCTGCTCCGTGACACCGGCCGTATCCGGGACGTGCGCATTTTTGAGGACGGCTTTGTTTATCTCGTTTACGATAATCCGGGCAAAATCGTGCGTCTGGTGCCCGAGTAAAGGTAATGACGGGATCCATCGATCCGCGAAGCCCTCCGCCCCAACACCGAGCTTACATTCGGGTGTAAAGATTGCCTAAGACCCAGATGGTTCCTCCAATCATGAGGAACAGGATGAAACCGGTGAACAAAACCAGTTGGAGATCTTCCTTCTGCTGTCCTTTGAAGGAGAGGTGCAGGAAGAAGCGAAGGTGGACGATCAGTTGAAGGATTGCACAGAAGATGAGACCGACATAGCTGGCCTTGCCTCCCACCGTCGCCACGAGAGTGAAGGGAATGACGGTAAGAACCGCCGCCAGCGCAAGACCGATCAGATAATGATGAAGTTCCTTGGATTTTTCCATTAGAGCAATCCTCCCAAGAAGACGAAGCTGAAGATGAAGATCCAGACCACATCAAGAAAATGCCAGAACACCGCCCAACGGAGCAGGGCCAACTTCCAGCGGAGGTCGACACCCCGAACCATAACCCCGACAACAATGACCAGACACCAGAGAATTCCTCCGGTCACATGCAGACCGTGAAGCCCGACCAAGGACCACAAGGCGGAGAGGTAGCCGCTGCGGGTCGGCGGTCCCCCGGCGGTCGCCATGAAGATGAAGTCGGAAATTTCACGATAGAGGAATCCGCACCCGAGCAAGACCGTGAGTAGGAGCCAAAAGACCAATTTTTTGATGCAGGCACTTCGGCCGCCGTGTTCCTGCTTCATGGTCAAGACCGCCATTCCGCTGGTCATACTCGAGAGAAGAAGAAAGGAGGTTTGCCAGGCAATGCTTCCGAGGTCGAAGAGTTCCGTGGGGCCGGGGCAACAGGCGAGAGGCAAGGTGGTGGCGAAGACGGCAAAAAACATCCCGAAGGTCACCATGTCGCTCATCATGAAAACCCAGAACCCGAAAACGGATGTCTCCGCCTCAAGGTGGTCGTCGCCGTGCTCTGCGCCCAGATTCAGGCCGGGATGCAGTGATTGTCTGGTCGAGGCACTCATGGGTTGGTGATGAGGTCGGGACGGGCCAACCCTTGGTTTGCCTCGTTGCACTCGTCGTCGCGCGTAACGCCCCGGGCTTCGCGGGCCGCCCGGCGCCATGCTTCATCGATCTCACGCACCTCGGCGGCGGGAATGATTTTTTTCCTTTCGGGCAAAAAGGCGTAAGTGATGACTGTCACGATGCAACCGAGGAAACAGATGATGGCCAACCACCACATGTACCAGACCAAGCCAAAGCCGAGCCCGGAGCCCAGTGCCGCAATAATCAGGCCGTAGTAGGTGTTGGCAGGCATCTCGATGTCTTCGTATTTCTCGATCGGCTGGTAGGCCGTGCCCTTGGCCTTTGCCTCCGTAAAGGGATCCCGGCCATCCACCTTGGGCAGAACGGCAAAATTCCATTCGGGAGTCGGCGCGGGGGTCCACCACTCGAGGGTTCGCCCGTCCCAAGGATCACCAAAGGGAACCGCCAATTTCTTCCGGTTGACAACGCTTCGCCAGAGGGTCAGGAGCACGAAAAGAAAGGCCAGACCAAGAAAGAGCGCGCCAGTGGCCGAGACAACCAACCAGGGGACCAGTGCCGGATCATCGTAGTTTACCGTTCGCCGGGTCAATCCCATCATCCCGACTTGGTAGAGAGGCAGGAAGGCCAGAATGAAGCCGAAGGCCCAGAGGAATGCCGTGATCCGGCTGTAACCGTCGAGCAGCCGGAACCCGTAAATTTTCGGGAACCAGAAGTAGATGCCCGCGAGGACGCCAAACAGAACTCCGGGAATGATCACATTGTGGAAATGGGCGACCAGAAAAAGGCTGTTGTGCAGCTGGTAGTCGAGCGTGGGGTTGGCCAGAATCACTCCGCTGAGACCACCAATGGCAAAGAGGACGAAAAATCCGCATAGGTAAAGCATCGGCGTGGTAAAACGGATCCGCCCGCCCCACAAGGTCGCCAACCAATCATAGATTTTCACCCCCGTCGGGATGGCAACCAGCAGCGTCGCGATGCCAAAAGCAGCGTTCACCGTGGCCGATTGCCCCATGGTGAAGAAGTGATGCAGCCAGACCATGAAGGAAATAACCGCAATGCACATCGTTGCCGCAACCAGCCCGGTGTAGCCGTAAAGGCGCTTCCCGGAGAATGTGGCCGCGATTTCCGACATCACCCCGAAGGCCGGAAGGATGAGGATGTAAACCTCCGGGTGGCCGAACATCCAAAAAAGGTTGATGAAGTTCATCAGATTCCCACCCATGTCGTTGGTGAAAAAGTGGAAGCCGAGGTAGCGGTCGAGCCCGAGCATGAGGCAGCAGGCCGTGAGGGGCGGCATTGCAAAGATCAGCAGGATGGAGGTGCAGAGGGCCGTCCACGTGAACAGCGGCATCCTCATGAAACTCATCCCCGCCGTGCGCATCTTGTAAATGGTCACCGCAAAGTTGACCCCGGTGAGGGTGGAGCCGATTCCGGAAATCCCGATGGACAAAATGTAATAATCTGGTCCGACTCCGGGATTGATCAAACGACCGGTGAAAGAAGGATACCCGGTCCACCCGCCCGTCGAAAACTCCCCGACCAGCAGTGAGATCATGATGAGAAATCCGCCGACCGCCGTGAGACCGAGGCTGATTTGATTGAGCTTCGGAAAGGCAACATCCCTGGCACCGATCTGCAAAGGGACCACAATATTGATCAGACCGATGAGAAACGGCATCGCCACGAAGAAGATCATGTTGGTGCCGTGGGTCGTGAAGAGTTGGTTGAAATGATCGGAGGAGAGAAACCCTCCATCGAGGGCGACCGCTTGGTTGACCCGCATCAAGACCCCCTCAACCACCCCGCGGAAGAACATGATCACCGCGAAGATGATATACATCGTGCCGATTTTTTTGTGATCGACACTCGTCAGCCAATCGAAAAGGGGCTTCCACCACTTCATCCAAAAAAGAAGAGCGACGACCAACGCGCCTCCCACCGGCATCATAGCCGCCGCACCGGCGGTGATGAAGGTGTTCAAATTGGGATCTTCAAACTCCTGGACGAGGATGATCGAATCCCATGTCAATCTGCCAAAAAGAGCCTCGAGCATTCTACATTTCCATCATGGGTTTCTCTGGGGCGGCCGGAAGGGGGGATTTCGCGGGGTCGTAGGAGGGGCTGCCCGGTTGGCTTTCCGGGGTCATATCCTCAACCATGTAGCGAGCCAGCACACGCTGAAAAATTTTCGAGTCCCCGAGTACCATTTCGATCGGACCTTTCCGGTTCTCGATGGCGAGGGGTTTTTTCGCCTCCTCCGCAGTCCCCTGCACGGCAAGGATGGCGTAAGTGTCGGCGGTAAGCGCGAGGTCGCTCGATTGCGCCTTCTTCATCCGGGCCTCGTATTCCTGCTGGGAAACCGAAAAAACTTGGAATTTCTGCTTCCAAAATCCGTTCCCGCTGAACTGCGTATTCATCCCGGTGGCCTCACCCTGCCTAGCGGCAATGAAATTCAACTTCGTGGTCATTGCCGGCATGGCATAAATCTGACCCACAATGGCCGAAATACGAAGGCTCTGCATCACCGTATCGGTCGTCAAGGTCAACTCGACCGCACGCCCCTCGGGCACCACCAACTCGTCCACCAGCGCAACTCCCTCGTCCGGATAGATAAAGATCCATTTCCAATCCAGTCCGATGACATGGATCTGCAGCGGGTCTTTGCCCAGTTCCTTGTAGGGGTCGAGGCGGAAGGTTGTGTTCCAAAGGCCGACTCCCATCAAAGTAACGACGAGAATGGGCACGCCCCACATCAACAATTCAAGCACCGGGTTTGACTCCCAATTCGGGCGATATTTGCCCTTCGGCTTGCTTCGACGATAACTCCACAGGATGCACGGCGTAGCCACCAGGACGGGAACCACCGCGATCATAGTCAGAAGGGTTACCAGTTTAAGATGTCGCAACTGTTCCGTCGCCACAGGTCCCATCGGCTGCAGAAAAGATTCCGCAATGGCTTGGGTCAAAGGTGGGTCGATCATGGCCAGAAGAAATGTTTTCTTCTCATCTTTGCCCCAAGCTCACCAGCGCAAAGTGGCTGCTTGGGAAAAAGGAATGAGCGCACCGCAAACCCCGCTCCCCAGTCGGCGGATCATCGCGCCGGTCAATTCCAGAGGATCGATCGGGTCGTCTTTGGCCGGAGGAGTGAGATCCATTCCCAAAATCACGACCGCGCCGCACCTGCTCGACGTCCTGGCGCGGTCAGCGTTTATTTTATCTTCCGCGGTGAGGTCACACTCAACACGCGCAACTACTAGGGCACTTTCCCACCGGCCGCGCACACCGCGCGCCACCGCTCAAGACTCCGGCAACTTGTCGGCATGCTTGCTCATCAAGCGGTGCATGCGCCGGAAAGCCCGCCGCGCCGATTCGATGTCCTGCTCGGCGGCCAGGCGCTTGGCCAGCGAGGCAACGCGTTGATCCCTCCCGGCAAAAGCGCGGGCGATCACGTTGGACTGGTCTCCCACCCCTTGCAAAGATTCGCGCCGGAGAGTCTCCCGGATTGATTCATAAGCACCGATCGCGGTGACGACATACGGCGGCACCTCGGCGAAACTGTGTTGCTCAAGATACGGACAAGGCGGCAAATCGTTACCCGCAGGCGGAAAGAACCAAGGCCCGGCGAGCATCGCTGCAGCGGCACACACAAGGAAACAAACCAGGCCGATGGTGAGAATCTTCCCGCCCATGGGGATCTCAACCCGCTTTGCGCCCGCGCAAAACAAGGCGGGCCAGTTCCAGGTCTGCCGGGTAAGTGATCTTGCCATTCCACTCCGGAGTCTCGACCAGGGCAACCGGGGCCCCGGCCGCTTGAACCGCGGATGTCTCGTCCGGAACCTGGCCGCCGGTGGCGATGATTTCGGCGTAAGCATGGCGTAGCAATTCGGCGCGGAATATTTGCGGGGTCTCGACCACCCAAAGCCCGTCGCGATCGACCGACTCGACAATGAAGCCCTCGGCGTTAATCCGCTTGAGCGTATCGGTGACCGGTCTGGCACAAGCCGCGGCGCCATTGTTGCGTGCACTCTCGAGGCAACGCTCGATCATGGCGCAAGTGACCAACGGACGGGCCGCATCGTGCACCGCAATGATGGCCGCATCTTCAGGCACACCCTCAAGACCTTCGGCCACGGACAAATGGCGGTGTGCTCCACCTTCGACCACAGCTTTCAGCTTGCTCGGGGCGGCGGCCCGGGCAATCTCCTCGAGCTCGGCCCGCGCGCTGGCCGCACAAACCAGAACAATCGCGTCAATGAGCTTTGACTGGTTGAAGGCCGCCATACTTCGGCCGAGCACGGGTTGACCCTCCAACTCGGCCGTCAATTTATTGAAGCCCATGCGCCGGCTCGAACCGGCGGCCACGATGACCGCCCAGACTCCGCCACGTCGCGATCCTGATTTTTTAGCCAAGTTGCTGGAGAACCTCCGTATTGACCGCCTTGCCCTCGGTCCGGCCGCCCGCTTTGGCCATGACCAGTTTCATCACCGCACCCATTTGCGCTTTGCCGGTCGCCCCCGACTCCGCGATGGCCTCGCGGACCAGCGCGGACAACTCGTCGGCCGAGAGCGGGGCGGGCAAGTAGGTCTCAAGCAAAGCAAGTTCGGCCTTTTCCTTGGCCGCCTGCTCGTCACGTCCACCCTTGGCGAAACCCTCAATGGCGTCCTGGCACTGCTTGATCCGGCGGCGGAGGACCGTGATGACGTCCGCATCGGCCAGAGCGGCATCCGTCGCCGCCCCTTTTTCGATCGCCGCGTATTTGAGCGACGACTTGAGCATACGCAAGGCACCGAGTTTGTCGGTCTCCTTGGCTTTCATCGCCGCTTTGATGTCCTCGTCGATCCGGACGCTCAGGCTCATGGGCCGCAGCCTAAGCATGGGCGCGGCGTGGAGCCAGCGGTTTCCCACCCCGCCATTGCCGCCGAAGACCTGCTCCATTAGTTTTGCCCGGGGCATGAGAGCGACATTACGCAAGATTACAATCCTCGGAACTCCGGTAGCAGTGGTCGATTACAATACGGCCATCGAGGAAAGCATCCGGTTGGCCGGCGAGCAACGTCCCGCCGCCGTGGCGGCCAGCAATACCCACATTGTCGCGTTGGCCCGCCACCAACGCGATTTCGGCGAAGTCATGCGGAAGTTTGACCTCGTCCTGCCCGATGGCATGCCGCTGCGCTGGAGCCTTAACGCACAAGGGGCTGCCCTCAGGGACCGCGTCTACGGCCCGTATTTCATGGAGAAAATGATCCGTGCCACCCCGCGCCCGTGGCGCCATTTTTTCTTCGGCGGAACAGAGGAGACGCTGGAGGCCCTCGTGGCGCACTTGCGTGAAATCCAGCCCGGTCTCGAAATTGCCGGTACTTTGTCGCCGCCCTTCCGAACGTGGACCGAGGACGACGAAAAAGCCTTTGCCCGGGCCATCGCGGAGGCCAAGCCCGATTTCATCTGGGTCGCCCTCGGCGGCGAACGGCAGGAACGATGGATCATCGACAACCTGGCGCGCCACGCCCGCGGGGTCTTCTTCGCGGTGGGCGATGCCTTTGTCCTCCTTGGTGGACAGCGGACTTTCGCACCGCAGTGGATGCAGCGCTCCGGCACCACGTGGGCCTATCGCCTTTGCCAAGAGCCCGGCCGTCTCTGGAAGCGCTACACCCAATTCAATTCGCTCTTTGTCTACTACACCATCCGCGAGGCTATGGGCGGGCGGCCGAAGGCAAAACTCGCTGGCTCCGGAAAACCAAGCATCGCCTTTCTCGGTTCCCGCGGCGTGCCAGCCCGCTACTCGGGATTCGAGGTGGTCGTCGAGGAACTCGGCAAACGCCTTGCCGCACGAGGACATAACGTGACGGTTTACAACCGCCTGCCGCACCACGGGGCACCCCATCCGGTCTGGGAGGGCATACACATCATCGGACTGCCGACCATCCCGAGCAAGAGCTTCGACACCATCGTGCACAGCACCCTGTCGATGCTCCACGCGATGCGTAAACCCTATGACATCATTTATCTCTGCGGGGTGGGCAATGCCATTCTCGGACGCCTCGCCCGCTGGCGTGGCACGAAGGTGATCATCAATGTGGACGGGGCGGACTTCAGCCGCAAAAAGTGGCGCGGATTCGCCCGGTTCTGGTTGGAACAGAGCGAGCGCTGGGCCACGCAGTCCGCTGATTGCATCATCGCCGACAACGCTACCATCGCCGACCGTTATGCGGACCGCCATGGCATGCAAACCGAGCACCTCTCCTACGGCCTGACCGTGCGCGATGAGCCTGTGCGGTCGGGGGAACTGGAGCGCTGGGGACTCCAGCCGAACAACTACTTCCTTTATGTTTCCCGCTTCACCCCGGAGAACGAGGCGGAATTGCTGTTGCGCGCTTACCGCAAGTTGGCTGATCCGCTGCCGCTGGTCATGGTGGGCGGCGATCCCTACGAACGCGCCCACCGCCGGAGGTTGGAGGCTCTGGCTACCGACCGGGTTATTTTTACCGGGTTGCGGTTTTCCGAGGCTTACATCGAATTGAGCCAGCATTCACGGGCTTTCATCATGCCCGCCATCATCGAGGCCACGCGCTTGGTTTTGCTCGACCAACTCGGTATGGGCAAGGCCATCATTTATCACGACTGCACGGCAACACGTGAAGTGGTCGGTGATGCCGGTATTCCTTTCGGCCCGGACCAACCAGTCGAAGCGCTGGCCGAAAAACTCGGTTGGGCCGCGGACAATCCGGAAAGCTGTGCCGCGGTGGGACGACGCGCCCGGCAACGCGCAGAACAATTCCGGTGGGAGTCCGTGCTTGACCGATATGAGGAAATCTTCCGTCGTATCGGTGCGAACGGTGCGTCATGAAACTGTCGGTCGTCACCCCGTCGCTCAACCAGGCACGCTACCTCGGAGCGTGCCTTGAATCGGTCCGCCTTGCCGCGGGACACGCTCCGTCGCACGATATAGAGCACATCGTCATCGACGGCGGATCAACCGACGGAACGACCGAAATCCTGCGCCAACAGGGCGGAGCGCGTTGGATCTCGGAGAAAGATAACGGACAGTCCCAAGCCATCAACAAGGGGCTCGGTCTGGCCAAGGGGGACATCCTTGCCTACTTGTGCGCCGACGACCTTTACGAGCCGCTGGCCGTGCAGCGCGTCCTGGATATCTTCAGCCGCGAGGACACCGTTGATCTCGTCTATGCCGATTTTTCTTTCCTCGAGGGAAATTCCGGACGGAAACGGCGCAAGTCGGCGGCCAAGTTTACCCCGACCGGGCTGATCAAGGACAACCCGCTCGGACAACCTGCCGTCTGGTGGCGGCGCGGGGTCTATGAAAAATTCGGCGGTTTCGACGAGACGCTTCATTACTGCATGGATCACGAATATTGGCTCCGGTTGGGTGCCAAGGTGCAATGGCACTACATTGCCGAACCTCTGGCTGTCTCGCGATTGCACGCGGACGCCAAGACAAGCCGTCAACTTTCCAAGATGTGGTGCGAGACCGCCCGGATGCTCACGCGTGAGGGATGGCGTTTCGGGCCTTGGTGGAACGCTTTCGCCATGGCCGTCTGGGGACGTCATTACTACCTGCTCAAACGACGCTGGTTCGCCCGATGAAGCCCCGCCTCCTTGTGGTCGAACTTCATCACCTCGGTGATGCCGTGATGAGTCTCCCGTTTGTCCGCGGGGCGGCAACCCGTTACGAAGTGCATGTCCTCTGCCGCCCGGCTAGCAGTGAAGTTTACCGGTTGCTACCCCAACCCCCGATAATTCACGAGTGGGAAACACCGTGGGAAGACGGTCAACCAACCGGCTTGAGGCAAGTGCTCGGGGCGGCCCGCGACCAGGGCCGTGTGCTGCGCCCCTTGTCTTTCGATGCCGCCGTCGGCGCATGGGCGGATGCGCGGGTTGGCGTTCTCATGGCGGAAACGCGCGCTGCGCGCCGGATCGGTTTTCCCATGACGCGCGGCAACTACTATGCCGCCGACTTGCCGTGGCGCCGGCAGCGGCGTCTTTTCGGACGTGCTTTGGAAAATCTCTGGTCGTTGCTTCATCCCGGTCATCCACTACTCACCCAAAAGCTGCATCGCGAGTCGCCGCAACAACCGCACTTCCACTGCTGGCACCAAATTGCCGGAGCGCTGGATCTTTCGTGCGATGTTTCCGTCCCTTGGATCGCGGCAACCGGCGCGCCGCTCCAAGAACGCCGGCGGCGCCCAGTGCTCGTCGTACACGCGCAGGCCCGCCTTCCGAGTAAACAATGGCCACTCAGTCGCTGGCGCGAACTCGCCGCTTCAGATCGGGTCACGCAGGAATTCGAACTGGTCGAGGTGCTTGCGGAGGGGGCCGAGCCCGTGACCCCGGAGAATGCGCGCAAAGTAAAAACACCCGATCTTTTGTCCCTCGTCAGTGTGTTGTCGGACGCCGACGCGGTGCTCTGCCACGACTCATTTCCGGCCCATCTTGCCGCCGCCCTGGGCAAACCGGTGGTGACAATCTTCGGTTCGGGTGAACCCGATTGGTTCGCGCCATGGAACAATCGCCATCGCGTGGTGCAGCGCCGGGCCTGTCCTCTGCATCCGTGTATCGACCGTTGCGGTATGGACCGCTACCTTTGCCTTGATGCCGTGACCTCCGATGACCTCCTCGCATCACTGGAAGACCTGAAGTTCAACCCATGAATATTCTTCTGCTCGGGTCCGGAGGTTTACTCGGCCGTTATCTGGCCAAGGAGCTGGCCGCCGGGCATACCCTGGTCGCACAAACACACCAAGACACCGATATCACCGACGCAACACGCCTCGACGTGTTGTTCGCGCAGCGGTGGGATGCCGTCATCAATGCGGCGGCAGTCTGCGATTTCGACGCCTGCGAAAAGAACCCGGTGGAGACCGGGCGCATCAATCGCGAGGCACCCCTCGACCTGGCCCGGCGCAGCGCGGCACAGAACGCGCTATTGGTCCAATACAGCTCGGACTACGTTTTCGGTGGAGAAGACGACCGGTTACTCAGTGAGGACGATGCTTCCCATCCGCTCTCGGTTTACGGACGCCAAAAGGCCGACCTCGAGCAACTCATTCCCTCCGCTTGTCCGCGCAGCTTGATTCTGCGCGTCTCCTGGCTTTACGGACTGGGCGGAAAAACCTTCATGAGCCAAATGCCTGGTCTTCTCCTGCGACAGCAATCTGTTCGCACCGCGGCAGGCAAAAAAGGCTGCTCCCTTTACGCCGCCGACGGTGCGTTCTGGACACGCCAACTGATCGAGGCCGGCCAGACCGGATTGCTCAATTTGGTCAACCCCGGTGAAACATCCTGGGAAGAATTCGCCCAAGCGACCTTGGAGCAGATGAACGCTAAGGGTCTGGCTCCAAAATGTGGGGACATTCAAACCATACCTTACGAGCAACTCGGACCCGATTGGGCCAAGCGTCCGCGCCACTCTTGCCTCAATGCCCGGAAGCTTGCCTCGGTCCTTCCACCCGGACCGCGACCGTGGCGGGAGGCTCTGGGTGAATTCCTTTCCGCGTGGAAATCGGTTGCTCCTGAGTAAACACTGTGAAAGGTTTTGCCTGTCCATGAACTCCACCGCTGTGGCCCCCGATTGGAGAGCCTCCCTGGCCGCGCCGAACATTTTCGCGGCTCTCACCGCGGCCGGTATTTTTTATGCCCTCTTTTTCTGGTTCACCTATGCCTCGGGCTACGGGGCGACGCGGGTCGGCATGTTCGAGTTCATGGGTTGGATTTGGAAAAACAACCCCGAGTGGGAACATTGCTGGCTGGTGCCCCTCTTCACCCTCGGACTCGTTGTTTACCGCCGCAGGGCACTTGCCGCGCTTCCGGTTAGCGGTTCGTGGCTCGGCTTGGCTGCTTTGCTCGGAACCCTCTTTGTCTATTGGGTCGGCTATCTGGCGGACAATATCTACGTCGGTTATGCCGCCATGCTCGGGTTTATCGGCTCACTCGTGCTTTGGTTCCTCGGATGGCAATGGCTCAAGGCGCTTTCCTTCCCCATCGCCTTCCTCGCGTTCATGTTTCCTTTGCCGTTCATGGACAACTTTCTCGCCTTCCCCCTGCGCATTTTCATGTCCACAGTCAGCGTTGGCTTCCTCAATCTGATCGGTCTTCCCTGCCTGCAACAAGGAACGGCCATCGTCTCGACGCCCGACTTCGCCGCCGGCCTCGCCGCCGGTCAACGCTTCGCCGTCGACGTGGCCGATCCTTGCAGCGGCATCCGTTCGCTCTTCGCCCTCATGATGGTCAGTGCCCTTTACGGATTCATCGCCATGGATAAATCATGGCAAAAATGGGTCGTCTTCCTTGCCTCGGTTCCCCTTGCTGTGGCCGGCAACTTTGCCCGCATTATCATGCTGACCATCGGCACCATTGTGCTCGGACCCGAAACCGCCATCGGCACACTGGAGGAACCGACCACTTTCCACATGCTTTCCGGATTCCTCGTCTTCGCCGTCGCGCTCGGCGGCATGCTCGGGGTCGGATGGTTGCTGCAACGCTTCACCCCTCAACCGGTTAGGGCACCAATCCCATGATCCGGGCCATCGACATCCCCTGGTGGCGCTCCGGTACGGTGATCGCGCTGGCTGCTCTCACCATCTGGTTGTGCCGCGAAAGCGCGCCACCCAACATCTCGCCCGAATCCGGGGTGATCATGGATCTTCCCACCTTGGTCGGCGAGTATTGGGGCACGAGCGAGACGGTCTCGCCGAGCGAGCTTGCTCTCCTGCCCGGTGACACCGAGTTCGAGAAAAAAATTTACCAGGATCTCACCGGCAACTCCCTCACCGCCCAAGTCGTGCTCAGCGGCGGCGAAAAGCGCAGTATCCACCGCCCCGAAGTCTGCCTCCCGGGGCAAGGCTGGTCGGTCCAAGCGGGTGAAGTGCTTCCTATCACCCTGGCCAACGGCCGCACGCTCGACGTGATGAAACTCACCCTCAACCGCGAAATCGAAACCGGCCCCGGTCAGAGGGTCAATTTGAAAAGTTACTTCCTTTACTGGTTCGTGGGCAAAGACACCTCCACCCCTCATCACTGGGTTCGCTTGGCCAAGACCAATTGGGACATGGTGGTGAAAAAAATCCAGCATCGCTGGGCCTACGTGATCGTCAGCGCTCCCGTGCTCGAAGGACTCCGGCCCGGGGCCAAGACCGACCAACAGACTCTCGATATGCTCAAGGATTTCATCCGCCAATCGGTGCCGAAATTCCAGTTGGCCGAAATGCCCTACGACGAACGTCCGGCTTCGTAAGCTCCCGCGCCCGCCGCACTTTCTCCACCCGCAGCACGCCACCGCGTCCGCCCGGGGTCTCCACCTTCCCCGTCACCTCGACCACCGGCCACCGTGCCAGTACCCCGCCGCAGCGGCGGTAAACCTCCGCGAAGATCTCGCACTCGAGGATATCGGTGCGGTCGCAAATGCTGATGAATTTCATGGTGCGTCCGTCCGACTGACGGTGCAAACGCTGCGCCACAACCAAGCCACACGTCGTGACCCGTTGACCGGCAAACTTCCGCACCTCGCCGACTGGACAATAGGTCTCCCATCCCACCTCCGGCCAAAGTTCCACCGGATGTCCGTTGACCGGAAAGCCGAGCAGCTCCATTTCATCGCGCAATTTTTCCAGCCGCCCCGGCTCCGTCCGGCAGTCCGGCAAAGCCGCACCCCGCGCCTCCAAAAGCAGACCCTGTCCCGTCACCCAGGGCGCCAAGGCGCGCAATTCCCAGAACATCTCCGTGCGCGATGGCCCGAACGCGTCAAACGCCCCCACCCTCAATAAAGCCGACACTTCATCCGCCTGCGGCGCACAGCGCCGCCAAAAATCCGCCAAAGAAACAAAGGGCCGTCTTTCCCCGATTCTCCGCAACAATCCCTCCGACAATCCCTTGGTCATACCCAATGGGACCTGAATTCTCCCGCCCTCCGCGCCCTCGCTAGTTTTTCTCGCGCTCACTGGACACCGAACCCTGCCAACGGAAAACTTTGTTGTCTCGCCGTTGATCTCCGGTCTCCCGAACAAAATCCCCAACCGCCGCGCCTCGATCGTGTAAAACAGCCGGGAATAAAATCCCTTCCCGTGGGTCAGTACGGAGGCCAGAAATTCCGCCGGCCAATACCGTTTCAACTGCGCCGCCTCGTAAGCCTCCAAACCATAAGCGGTCGAATGAGCCCGGCAAAAGGCATACCCGCGGAACTTCATGAGCAAATCCCACACGTCTGCAATCTCATCCTCCGCGCGACCCACGACCCGCGCCGCCTTGGCGAATTCTTCGCGCCACGAATCCACCTGCGCCATCCGGTTTTTCACCAGCAAGCGCCGCAATTGGTCCGCCCGCCCCGCATCCCATCCGGCGAACACCTCGCAAATTTGCAGCACATGCTCTTCGTAAGCGACCACGCCATAGGTCGAACGCAAGACCTGTTCCAAGCTTGGATGGATATAAGTCACCGGCTCCTCGCCGCGCGCCCGCCGGGCGAATTGTTCCTTGCGCAGGCTGTTGGCCGCGCCCGGACGAATGACCGAGACAATAGCGATCAACTGGTCGATGGCCCGTACTCCGGACATCCGGGCCAGAGATGTCATCGCCGGGCTCTCGATATGATGCGATCCGCGCGCCTCGCCTTCGGCAATCATCCGCCAGACCTGCGGATCATCCCATGCCCCGGGCTCCGGCGGATCAACCCCCTTCTCCCGCAACGCCGCGCGTGCATCACGAAGCACGGAAAGCCCGCCCTGCGCGAGAATATCGAGTTTGACCAACCCCATCGCCTCGACCGCTTCCATCTCGAATTGCGTGGTCAACCGCCCGCTCGCGCTGGTGAACAACGGTGTCAGTTCCCCGACCGGCTCCCGGGAAATGACCACGCCGCAGGGATGCATCTTGGCATGGCGGGGAAACCCGTCGAGCCGCGCCGCCAACTTTAGCGCCGCCCGGTAAGGATTCTCCTCCCAGGTCAGACCACCCGTCTCCACCCCGTCCCGTGCCACCTCAGCCACATCACGGGCCGAAGTGTGCGGCAATTTTTCTGTCATACGCCGGATTTGGAGTTCGGAAACCCCCAGCGCTTTGGCCAGATCGGCAAAAGCGGAACGACCTTGGTACGTGTTGAATCCGCCCACCACAGCCGCATGGTGAGGCCCGTATCGGGCAAAGATAATATCCACCACCTCGTCCCGCCGGTCATGGGGAAAATCCAGGTCGATATCCGGCAACTTCTGCAGCTTCATCCGTTCCGCATTGAGAAAGCGCCGGAAGTATAATTCAAACCGCACCGGACACACCGTACTGATTCCGAGGCAATAACAAACCAGCGAATCCGCCGCGCTGCCCCGCGTGATCCATTCGATCCCGCGCTCCCGGCAACGCTGGAGCAAATCCCAGACGACCAAAAAATATTCCTCATAGCCCACCTCGCCGATGATGCGAAGTTCCTCTTCCACTTGGCGCCGCACTCCACCGGACGGCGCCGCCCCGTAACGCTGCTTCATCCCCTCGCGGGCCAGATGGGCGAGAAATTCCCGAGGCGATGATCCGTCGGACGGCGCAAACCGCGGGAATTTCAATCCGCCGATCGGCAAGACAAACTCGCACCGCTCCGCCATCTCCTCTCCATCCCGGATCATCCCCGGCGACACCTTAATCTCCCGCCCCCAGGAAAAATCCCCCCGCCGCTTCCCCTCCTTGGCCTGCCCTGCCAAGGACAAAGTCCGGATGCTCTGCACCACTTCGTAAAACTTCGCCTCCTGCACCGAAGCATACCTCACCTCCGGAAACGCCGTGACCGGTCGCAAGATCAATCCCTCCAGCACATCTTTATTCGTTCCGCTAAGCAGACCGCACAAATGCCGATACCCCATCACATTTTCCACATAGGCCAAATACCTCATCCCCCCCACCTTCACCTCCGCCCCCACGATCGGCTGGATCCCCGCCTCCCGCGCCGCGGCACAAAACTCCACCGCACCATGCAAATTCGGATCGGTCATCGCCACCGCCTTCATCCCCCGCTCCCCCGCCAACCGCACAATGTCCCCCGGTCGGAGCAACGAATCCATAAAACTAAAGCAACTCTTCATATTCAGCGCAGGGAAGGACACGCAGCCCGCAGGTCCGCTCTTCACCGCACGGATGAGCAAGCTGCCCGTGCCAGCCTCTTTCTGAAAACGGCCAACGGAGCACTGAACACTTTTAATCTGATGCCCCCTGACCACACTCCCTTCCCCATATTTCACCCGCGCCTCATCCATGACGCGCGCCAAGACCCGCCGCGTCTCCCGCTCATAGCCCGTGCCGGGCAAGTCCAGCCCCGTCTGACGCCACCCGCCACCGTCATAGACCCGCGACAATTTCAACCCGGCCAAACGCAAGCTGACCCGCCGGTCCCAGGCCCGCCGCACCAAATGGTCGATCACCCCGTAAACATCGGTCTCCAAATCCGTTGGCTCCTCCAGACTCTCGCTCCGCCGGCTTTGCTCCATGTCATTGTAACGCAACCGCACTTCGACACACCGGATCATCTTTCCGTCCGCCCGCACCTTGGCCATCAAATGATCCGCCATCCCGCGCAGCACACGCCGCACAAATTCTTCATCCGTGGTGTCCTCATCGAACGTCTCCTGCTTTCCGTAAGACTGGGCATCTTCGCGCTCGGTCACGATCGGACGCTCGTCGATCCCCTGGGCAAATTCCCACAACTGCCCCGCCCCCGAGCCCGCGATCAATTCCAAACTCTCCACCGCCGTCTCCGCCACCTGCGCGATGCGGTGCAAACCCGCCGCTTGGAAGACCCGCTCCATCTTCGCCCCCACCCCCGGCAGCCATTTCACCTCAAGCGGCGCGAGAAATTCCCGCTCCGTTCCCGCTGGTATCTCGAGAAAATTATCCGGCTTGCGCAACTTTGACGCCACCGCCGAGACCAGCTTGTTCGTCCCCAGGCCCTGCGAGACGGACAACCGCAAATGCTCGCGAATATTACGCCGCAACCGTTCCGCCGCTGTGCGCGGACTCCACCGCGTCACCCCCGACAAATCCCCGTAACCCTCGTCGATCGAGCCGATCTCGACCAGCGGCGTGTAGTCGTGCACCAAGGAAAACATGAGCCGCGAGAAATGCTCATACTTTTCGTAGTCGCCCGGCAGCACGATAAGGTGCGGGCAAATCTTGAGCGCCCGCGCCGTCGGCATCGGGGTGTAAATCCCAAGCCGCCGCGCCTCGTAGCTGGCCGAAGCAATAATCCCCCGCTTCATTCCCCCGACTGCCACCGCCTTCCCGCGCAAGCGCGGCTCGGACGCCACCTCGCACCCGACAAAAAAGGCATCCGCATCCAAATGCACCGCCGCACGCTGTTCGGTCCGCTTCACCCCGCACATTTAGCACGAAACCCCAATACTGTTCAAATGTTCAGTAGTTTTAGCCTGTCCGTTTTGTCCAAACGCGCTGCGGCGGCGGCTTCTTCTGGGTCCACGCGACGCGCACCGATTCGGCGGTCAATGCACACGATTTTATGTGCGCACGACGCGAGATCGTTCAGTGCCGCACGATGGCTTCGATGCTGCGCATTTCCATGGCTTCAAAGCTTGGCCAACCCCGCCTCGATCACCTCCAGCCCTTCGTTCAGTTGTGCCTCGGTCGCGGTGAGCGGAATCAAAAACCGGAGCACATTGCCGTGCGTCCCGCAGGACAAGGTGATCACCCCGTTTTCGTAGTTGTGCTTGACCAAGGCGGCCGCCGCCGGCTTGTCAGGCTCTTTCGTTGTCCGGTCCTTGACCAATTCCATCGCCCGCATCGGACCAAGACCCCGTACCTGCCCGATGCGCGGGAATTGCTTGAACCAAGACTTCAAACGGTCTTCCAAGAGTCTCCCAAGCTTCCGAGCATGCTCCAGAGTCTTGGGATCGTCGAATTTGTCCATCACAGCCAGCGCGGCGGCACAAGCGACCGGATTGCCGGCATAGGTGCCCCCCACGCCCCCGACCCCGACCGCATCGATCACCTCCGCTTTACCCACCACCGCGGAGAGCGGCAGCCCGTTGGCCAAACCCTTGGCCAAGACGAGCAAATCCGGCGCCACCCCGGATTGCTGGCAGGCAAAAAGCGTTCCGGTCCGACCAAACCCGGTCTGGATCTCGTCGAAAATCAGGACCACGCCATGCTTATCGCACCATTCGCGCAGCATGCACAAAAACGGGGCCGGCACCGGGATGAACCCGCCCTCGCCGGTCACCGGTTCGATAATCACCGCGGCCACATTCGTCGCTCCGATCTCGGCCTGGGCGATTTCCGCAAACCGCTCGAACGCCTCAGAGCACAAACACCGCGACAAGGCACAGGGCAATTTGCCCGGACAAACCGGTGCCTCTCCGTCCACCCCCGGCCAGCGGTAAAAATCCGGGAACGGCGCGCGATAAATTTCCGGCGGGAACGGACCGAACCCGCTCTTGTAAGGATTCGCCTTTGCGGTCAAAGCCATCGCCAGGTAGGTGCGCCCATGAAAGGCGTGCTCGAAGCAAATCACCGCCTGGCGCTTGGTGTAAGCGCGGGCAAACTTGATCGCATTCTCCACCGCCTCCGCCCCCGAACTAGCCAGGAAGGTCTTCTTGGCAAAATCCCCCGGCGCCCGCGCATTGAGCCGCTTGGCCACCTCCACATAGCCCTCGTAGGCCACCACATTAATGCTCGTGTGGAAAAATTTGTCGGCCTGCGCTTTCACCGCCGCGACCACCGATGGCTCACCATGGCCTAAATTCGCCACCCCAATCCCGCAGGCGAAATCGAGGTAAGTATTCCCATCAACATCCGTAATCGTCGCCCCCTCGGCCTTTTCCGCCACGATAGGGGTCGTATGGAACGGCCCCGGTGCCACATGTCTGACCCGCTCGGCAAAAATCGCCCGACTCCGCGGACCGGGAACGGCGGTCTTTAACTGGATGGAACCCATGGCTTCAATATACCCGCTTCCCCCCAAGACGAAAGCCCGGCGCGTCCGCGGCTTCACTCCCCAATCCGGCTAATCCTTTCCTCCAACGCCGCCCGCCATTCCGCCGATCCCAGATCCGGTCCGTGCCCCTCCTGGTCCGCTATCCCCGACTTCCACTGCAAAGCTCGCGCCCATTCCTCGCTTCCCACCTCCGGGCCGTGTCCCTCGGCATCCGTCACCGGAAATTTCTCCTCCACCCGCAACGCCCATTGGTCCCCTTCGGACCCCCCGCTCGCCTCCGGCCCCCTCGCCTCCCCGCACCCCGCCAACCCCCATGCCAAAATCGCCAGAAACACCCTCATGCCTCAACCGCCTTGCCAGCCCGCAGCTTGCGAATCCAAACCGCCAGCAATCCCACATCCGCCGGCGTCACCCCGCTGATCCGCGAGGCCTGGCCGAGGGTGACCGGACGCACCTGCGCCAGTTTCTGACGCGACTCGTTGCGCAACCCGGGAATGCTCGCATAATCAAGATCCATGGGCACCGGATGTCCCTCCTGACGTTGCTGGCGCGCCACCGACTGCTTCTCGCGGCGGATATACCCTTCGTATTTCAGGTCGGTTTCCACCTGCGACCAAATCTCCTCCGGAGCCAAACGCCGCATCTCCTCCGGTAGGAAGGTAACAAAATTCTTCGGTCGGCGGATCCATTGCGCTAGCGTAATACTATCATATCGAACAACTTGTAACTTTTCTTTTAGTTCCTCGATGGCAACTGCCTTGGCCGCCGTCTTGGCGGCCCGCTCGGAAGAAATCAGCCCGACTCCCCTCGCCTTCTCGGCCAACCGCAAATCGGCATTGTCTTGCCGCAGGAGCAAACGGAACTCCGCCCGGCTGGTGAACATACGGTACGGTTCTGGCGTCCCCCGGGTGACCAAATCATCAATTAGCACCCCTATATATCCCTCCGAACGTTCCACGTGGAACGCGGGCTTGGCATCCAACTTGAGCGCCGCATTGGCCCCCGCGACCAAGCCCTGGGCTGCCGCCTCCTCATATCCAGATGTCCCGTTGATTTGTCCCGCAAAATACAAACCCTCGACCAACTTTGTCTCGAGCGTCGGATGCAATTGGGTCGGCGGACAGTAATCATACTCCACCGCATACCCGGCTCGCAAAATGTGGGCCTTTTCCAAGCCGGACACCGAGCGGATGAAGGCCAGTTGCACCTCAAAGGGCAAACTGGTCGACACCCCGTTGACATAATACTCCCCGGTTTGACGTCCCTCTGGTTCGAGAAAAATCTGATGCCGCTCTTTGTCGGCAAAGCGCACCACCTTGTCCTCGATTGACGGACAATACCGCGGCCCAACCCCCTCGATAATTCCTGCGTACATCGGAGACTTGTCAAGGTTAGCCCGGATCAGGTCATGGGTCCGCGCATTGGTGTAAGTCATCCAGCAAGGTATTTGTTCCACGTGGAACTGGCCGTCCGCCCACCGGTTGAGGGTAAATGGAGTTCTCCCGTTCTCACCGTGAGGTCCTGGCCCACTCTCGGCCGTCCAATCTTCGGGGCAAAAACTGAACATCGGGGCAGGGGAGTCACCATCCTGACGCTGACATTTGCCAAAATCAATCGACCGCCCAAGCAGCCGGCAAGGCGTCCCCGTCTTAAACCGTTCCACCACCAAGCCCAAATCCCGCAAAGAATCGCTCAAAGTTGAGACCGCATCGCCCATCCGTCCGCCCACCGTGCTCTGCAGCCCGACGTGCATCAGTCCGCGCATAAACGTCCCCGTGGTGACCACGACAGACCGCGCCCGATAACGCAGCCCAAGGTTGGTCTCCACCCCGACGACCCGCTCCTTCTCGACCAAGATCCGCACCGCATTCCCTTGGAGCAAATGGAGGCGAGGGGAGTGTTCCAGCACCCATTTCAAGCGGAACTGATAGGCTTTCTTGTCACACTGGGCCCGCGGCGCCTGCACGCTCGGACCTTTCCGGGCATTCAGCATGCGGAACTGGATCCCGGTGGCGTCCGTATTCGAGCCCATCACCCCTCCCAAGGCATCAATCTCCCGCACCATGTGCCCCTTGGCCAAGCCGCCGATGGCCGGGTTGCAAGACATTTGCCCGATGGTGTCCAAGTTCTGGGTCAAAATCCCGGTGTGCGCCCCCAACCGAGTGGCGGCCAAACCCGCCTCCACCCCCGCATGCCCGGCCCCCAAGACCAAAACGTCAAATGTCTCCGGGTACTCGTACATGCTGTTCATGTTCCACGTGGAACGTTAGGGACGATCCAAAATGCCCGCCGTGGGGCGGGGGAGTAGTTGCGCGAGATGGAACGTTTCGCTCTGACCTCGAAAATTGGCCAGCACCACTTTCAGGTCGGGATTGAACTCGGCCAAGACCTGCCGACAAGCCCCGCAGGGCGAAGCTGGAACCTCGGTGTCCGCCACAATGACAATCTTCTCGAAATCCCGACACCCCGCGGCCACGGCGGCAAAGACCGCATTGCGCTCCGCACAAATGGTTAGCCCAAAGCTGATATTCTCCACATTGCACCCGGCAAAAATCCCGCCATCCCTCCCGACCAAGACCGCGCCCACCAGAAATTTGGAGTAAGGCGCGTAAGCCCGGCCAGCTACCTCCATCGCTTGTGCAACTAATTGCTGGTCAGTATTTTGCATATAAAATATTGTCGATTAAAGACTTAACTCAGGCCCAGAACATTTTTCATTCTAATTCCAACCCGAACGGCAAGCAAGGATGCCGAAGAATGTCATAGCAGCCCCGCTATGATGTGAAATTTCAAATCTCCAATCCCGATCTCCTCCCGTTTCGGCTTTCAACTTGAGTCTCCTTCTTCTCTTTTTCTCTTCATTTCCGTTTGCCAAAAGCCGTAAAATTTTCCACTATCTTCACCCGTCGCGAAAGCACCATCCGGCCTCCGCATCCGCGGTCCGACCGCCACCCGTTACCAACCGAAGCCGACACCCACACGTGAGCGTTACCCGAGCCGAAAAGCCCAAAAAAACCGGTCGCAACCCGGTCGACTACGCCAAAGCCCCGATCAACGCCGATCTGACCAAGGAGCAAAAGCTCGGCTTCCTTGCCGATATGCTCCGCATCCGCCGCTTCGAACAGGCCTCCCTCAAACTCTATCAGCAGGGGAAAATGGGCGGGTTTCTTCATCTTTACATCGGGCAGGAATCCGTGGCCGTCGGCACCCTCGCCCTCATGGGTGATCACGATCACGCCATCACCGCTTACCGTGACCACGGCCACGCCCTCGTGGTCGGCATGTCAATGAACGAATGCATGGCCGAACTCCTCGGCAAAGCCACCGGATGCTCCAAAGGGAAGGGGGGCTCGATGCACTTCTTCGCGCCGGACAAAAATTTCTGGGGCGGCCACGGGATCGTCGCCGGACAAACCCCTCTCGGCTTGGGCATCGCCTACGCCCTCAAATACAAAGACCTCAAAGGCTGTTGCCTCACCTACATCGGCGACGGTGCGGTCAACCAAGGCGTCTACCACGAGTCCCTCAACCTCGCTTCGCTCTGGGATATCCCGGTGGTCTACATCATCGAAAACAACCAGTATTCGATGGGCACCAGTCTGGCCCGTTCCTCCGCGATCAAATCCTGCCTGGCCGAACGCGCCGAGGGCTACAAGATCGATTGGGACATCGTCAATGGTGAGGACCTCTATGAAGTCCGGGCCAAAACTTGGGATGCCATCGAACGCGCCCATGAAAAATGCCGACCCACGGTCCTCGAGATCGACACCTATCGCTACTACGGGCACTCAGTAGCAGATGCTAACGCGAAGAAATACCGCAAACCGGAAGAGATCGAGTTCTACAAGCAGAACCACGACCCCATCACGCTGTGGGAAAACCGCCTGAAAGAGGAGGGGATCCTCGACGAAGCCGAGTTGAAAAAAGTCGACGAAGCGGCAAAGAAGGAAGCCGCGGCCGCCGTGCAATTCGCCGAAGACAGCCCGTTTCCCGAACCGGAAGACATCTTCAGCGACATTTATTATGAAGTCGATATGGGTACCGAGTCCGGCCAAACCGGCCGTCATTTCTTCAATGACTGAGTCACTCCCACCTCTTCCTTCATCCTTCTCACTTCTTACTTTTCTCCGCCGTGCCCGTCATCACTTACCGCCAAGCCCTCAACGATGCCCTCGCCGAGGAACTCGAGCGCGATGAAAACGTCGTCGTCATGGGCGAGGAAGTCGCCGAATACAACGGCGCTTACAAAATCACCGAGGGCCTCTGGAAGCGTTTCGGCGACAAGCGTGTTGTTGATACTCCGATCAGCGAAGCTGGCTTCATCGGGCTCGGGGTGGGGGCCGCCATGATGGGCCTGCGTCCGGTGATGGAACTTATGTTCTGGAGTTTCGCCTACGTGGCCTACGACCAAATCATCAACAACGCCGGTTGCGTCCGCTACATGTCCGGCGGACTGATCAACTGCCCGCTGGTCATCCGTGGACCGGCCAACGGCGGCACCAATGTCGGCGCCACCCATTCGCACACCCCGGAAAACTTTCTGGCCAACACCCCGGGCCTCAAAGTTGTTTCACCCGCCACGCCTTATGACGCCAAGGGCCTGATGAAAGCGGCCATCCGCGACAACGACCCGGTCTGCGTCATGGAAAATACCCTCCTCTACGGCGATCAGGGCGAAGTCCCCGAGGGCGAATATATCATTCCCATCGGGGTGGCCGATATCAAACGCGAGGGCACCGATGTTTCCCTCATCGCCCACGGCCGCGCCGTGCTCACCGCCCTGGCCGCTGCTCACCGCCTGCACGAGGAATTCAACATCTCGGCCGAAGTTGTCGACCTCCGCAGCATCCGTCCGTTGGACCAAGAAACCGTCCTCAACAGCGTGCGCAAAACCCACCGCGCCGTTCTGGTCGACGAAAACAAACCCTTCTGCGGTGTCTCCGCGCAAATTGCCAGCATGATCCAGGAACACGTCTTCGACGACCTCGACGCCCCCGTCCAGCGTGTCTGCTCCCTCGACGCCCCCGCCATCTACAGCCCCCCGCTCGAAGCGCTGCAACTCCCCACCGCCGACCGCATCATCCAAAAAGTCCTCGCCATCTCCTAACCGCGGCTCACGGGTCGCCCGCCCACGCCGACTTTCCACTCGTCACTCGACACTTTTCACTTTCTTCCCATGCCCATCGTGACCATGCCCAAACTCAGCGATACCATGGTCGAGGGCACCCTGGTCAAATGGGTCAAAACCAAAGGTGACAAGGTCGAAGTCGGCGACATTCTCGCTGAGGTCGAAACCGACAAAGCAACCATGGAAATGGAGGCCTTCGACGAGGGAACTTTGAGCGAAGTTTACGTCGCGGAGGGCGGCATCATCAAAGTCGGTGACAAAATTGCACTCATCCTCGCCGACGGCGAGACGGCTGAGACCGCGCCCGTAACGCAAGCCACTCCGACTGCGGAAAAGCCGAAAACTCCTGCGCCCGCAGCCATAACTCCCCTTGCCCCCGCACCCCGGGCCGCTGCCCCGGCTAACCCCGGACGAACCAAAGCCTCTCCTCTCGCCCGCAAAGTCGCCGCCGCCCGCGGGGTCCATCTTTCCTCACTCGCCGGCACCGGCCCCGGAGGACGCATCGTCAAAAAAGACGTCGAAAATGCTCCAGCCGGTGGGGGTGGGGGATTTGCCTCTCCGGCCACACCGGCCATTCGTGCCGCCCACGGCATCGCCGGGGAAGAAAAAATCATCGCCCTGACCGGCATGCGCAAGACCATCGCCGAGCGCCTCCTCGCCAGCAAAACACAAATCCCGCATTTTTATCTTAGCGTGACTATGGACGGCGGACCGCTCATGGCCTTGCGCAAGGAACTCAATGCCATGGCGGAGAAGGACGGCGGACAAAAACTCACGGTCAACGACTTCATTCTTCTGGCCGCCGCCCGCGCCGCAGCCGAAGTGCCGAAAATCAATGCGGCTTACGATGGCGATGCCATCATCGAATACGCCGAAGTGAATCTCGCGGTGGCTGTGGCGATCGAAGACGGGCTGATTACTCCGGTGATCAAAAAAGCCAACACCCTCACTCTGCGTGAAATCAGCGCGCAAATGAAAGAGCTCGCGGCCAAAGCCCGCGGCAAGAAACTCAAGCCCGAGGAATACCAGGGAGGAACAATCACGCTCTCCAGCCTCGGTGGCTTCGGCATCGACAGCTTCCTGCCCATCATCAACCCGCCGCAATCCTTCATCCTCGGCATCGGGGCGATCATCAAAAAGCCGGTAGTCAACGAGCAGGATCAAATCGTGGTCGGTCACCGCCTCGTCATCTCCGGCAGCGGCGATCACCGCGTGGTCGACGGCGCCGTTGCAGCGGAATACATGAATGCCCTCCGCCGCCTCGTCGAAAAACCCGCGCTCCTTCTGCTCTGAGGTTTGGCATCCGTTTCAGTTCTGTCCTTCCGGCTGAAAACTGAATACTGCCAATTGTGCTTTTAGCCCTTAACAAACCCTACGGCGTCCTCTCGCAATTCACGCCGGACCATCCGGAACAACGCACCCTGTCCGAATTCGGGTTGCCGGTAAATGTCTACCCGCTCGGACGCCTCGACCGCGACAGTGAAGGACTTCTTCTCCTCTCCGACCAAGCCGGACTTAACACCAAACTCCTCGACCCGAAAAATGCCCACCCCCGCACATACCGGGCACAAGTGGAAGGGCTGGTGACGGAGGACGCGTTGCAAAAGCTGCGCCGCGGTATCGTCCTCGACGGAACCATGACCCGGCCCGGCGAAGTGGCACACATCCAGCCCGACCTTGCTCCGCGCGATCCGCCCATCCGCCACCGTCTGAACGTCCCAACCAGCTGGATTGAACTCACCCTGCGCGAAGGCCGCAACCGCCAAGTCCGCAAAATGACTGCCGCCGCCGGCTTCCCGACCCTCCGACTCCTCCGCGTGGCCATCGGCCATTTCCATCTCCCCCCAAACCTCGCCGCCGGCCAGTGGCGCGAACTCACGGAGAACGAGCGCCATTCCGTCTTTGCCCGATGAGATCGGCAGCCAACGGCGACCGACCGCAGGAACTGATGGACGACCACGGTCGCTTCCTTGTGGCCGAAGGCCTCGTCACTCCGCCGAGGCGCAAACCGACAGCACGAGCCGTGCTTGATTTACCGCTGCCCGAGTGCAGTGCACCCCTGACCGAAGCGATCCTCGAAGAACGACGCGAAGGACGATGATATTTGGGGATGGTTCAGCTGTGGTGCCTCTTCTCGTCAACGAGGAAACCTCCGGTCTGCGCCAGAAACAATATAGCATTGATCCCCGGGTGATTGTCTGCTTCGGGACCCCTCCGTTTCCTTCGTTACCTTCTGTTCAAATCTTCCGCTGGCACTCCGCACACCAGGCCGTGGTCCGACCGCCAATCGTCGCCCGCTCAAGCGTGGCTCCATCCCGCGGGCACTTCCCGCCGCGCCGCCAACGGTATCGGAAAAGCCAGGAGGCCGGGGGACGTCCATATTTTGGGCCGATAATTTTCAGCGCATCGCGGCAAAGCTGCTTCGTATTCCGGAAGAAAATTTCTGCTTCTTCCTCGCTCAACGTTCCCGCCCTGCGGCCGGGATGGAAACGGCAACGCCAGAGAATTTCATCCGCCATCCAATTGCCCACCCCCGGAAACCGCTCTTGCTGGAGCAACACCGCCTTGAGCGGACTTCCCTTGCGCCGCCGCAAATAAGCACTCACCAGCTTAAAGGTGAAGGATCGCGAGACGACCTCCGGTGGCAGCGTCACCCACCAGTCAGGTTCCTCGCACGGATCGAATTTGAGAGCCCCGAACATCCGCGCATCGCGGAAAACAAGGGAACGCTTGGTCTGCCGGATGACCAGATGGTCATGACGCCCGGGCTCATGGTCTTTGCTTTTGACCAGAAGTTTGCCCGTCATCCCGAGATGCAGTCCGAGGCTCGCCTTCTCGAACACGAAACGCATTTGCTTCCCCTTGGTCTCGATGCCGGTGAGTTTTTTCCCCTCCAGCCCACGGCGAATTTCCGCTGGCACCGCCGTCCGGTAAATCCGGGCCCGCTCCCGGCACATCACTTCAGTGACACGGTCCCCGAGCCCGGGTGCCCACTTCTTGGAATAAAAAGCCACCTCGGCGAGTTCCGGCATCCGGGAATCCTAACGCCTTTGCTCAATGCTGAAAACTGAACACTGCAAACTTTTACCGAGCATTCCTTCTTGAGTCCTCATCCCGAAAACAGGCATCCTCCACGTTCCTATGGCTTATGATCTCATTGTGGTAGGCGGCGGACCCGCCGGGTATGTCGGCGCGATCCGCGCCGCGCAACTCGGCAAAAAAGTGGCCTGCGTCGAATTGGAACGCGTCGGCGGCACTTGCCTCAACTGGGGTTGTATCCCGACCAAATCGCTCCTCCGCAACGCGGAGCTTTACCAAATGATGTCCAAGCATGCCGCCGAATTTGGCATGACCTTCGAAAAGCTTTCCTTCGACTGGCCCAAAGTGATCAGCCGCAGCCGTGGCGTGGTCGACAAACTGGCCGGGGGTATCGAGATGCTCCTTAAAAAGAACAAGGTCGATTACCTCCGCGGCACCGCCGCCATTCCCAAAGCCGGGGTGGTCGAAGTCACCGACCCCGATGGCAAGAAGGTCACGCAGACCGCATCAAAAATCCTCGTCACCACCGGCGTGGTCTCCCGCGAAATGCCCGGCTTCCCCTTCAACGGCAAGAGCGTCATCGGCAGCAAACAGGCCATGGTCCTGCCCGAGCAACCGAAAAAAATCATCATCATTGGTGCCGGTGCCATCGGGATCGAGTTCGCCTACTTTTTCAACGCCTTCGGCACCAAGGTCACCGTTGTTGAAATGCTGCCCAACATTCTTCCGGTCGAAGACACTGAGGTTTCCGTGGCCCTGGAAAAGTCCCTGACCAAACAAGGCATTCGCTTCCTCACCGGCACCAAAGTCGACCAAGCCGAGGTGACCGACAAAGGGGTCAAGCTCACGGTCAGCGGCAGAACCAACGAAACACTCGAAGCTCCCATTGCTCTCGTGGCCATCGGGGTGGCATCGCTCCTGCCCGAAGGATTAAAGGTCAAACTTGACCCGAAGGGCTGGATCCATACCAACGACCGCTATGAGACCTCAATGCGTGGTGTCTTCGCGGCCGGCGATATCATCGGGCCGCCTTGGCTCGCCCACGTGGCCAGTTTCGAGGCGATCCAAGCGGTCGAAGGCATGTTCGCCGGAAAATCCCCGCGCAAGGTGGATGTCTTCCCGGGTTGCACCTACTGCGAACCGCAAGTGGCCAGCGTCGGGCTGACCGAATGGGCGGCGAAAGAAAAAGGCCTCAAATACAAAGTCGGCAAATTTCCTTTCATGGCCAGCGGCAAAGCCCTTGCCGTGGGCGAAAGTGAAGGCTTCGTCAAAATCATTTTCGGCGAACCGCACGGAGAAATCCTCGGCGCCCACATTCTTGGTGCCCACGCCACCGAGATGATTGCCGAGCTCGGCCTGGCCATCGAGATGGAAGCGACCCACGAGGAACTCATCTCGACGATCCACGCGCACCCCACGCTGAGCGAATCGATCCACGAAGCGGCCGAGCAATCCCGCGGTCACGCCATCCACATCTGAAGACCCCCGCCAAGAGCCGGAATGGCTTTTTTGGGCTACGGCGGGCCCACGTCAAAGATAGCGGACCGGTTTCTCCCGGAACGCGGCTAAAAGCCCTTCATTCGTTCAAGATTCAACTGAAGTCCAGCTCTGTTGGCGCGTCCCTGACGGATCCGGCGCACGATGACAAAACAAAGCGAACATCCCAGCGCGGCACTCGCGGCACACGTTGCCGCGGCAAGAA
>JAQBWH010000009.1 GCA_027624625.1 Verrucomicrobiota bacterium
CCGTCTGGCTCGCGGCTACAACAACCTCCAACCAGGAAAAGGCCGCATCATGTCGGGTGGCGTCGACGCCCAGGCTCTGATGAAACCCAAGCGGTTTTTCGGCGCGGCCCGTAACACGGAGGAAGGAGGCAGCCTTACCATTGTCGCCACCGCCCTGGTCGAAACGCAGAGCCGCATGGACGACCTGATTTTCGAGGAATTCAAGGGCACGGGCAACATGGAGGTCCACCTCGACCGCACCATCGCCGACCAGCGCGTCTTTCCCGCCATCCACGTGACCAAGTCAGCCACCCGGCGGGAGGAGAATCTTTACCATCCGGACGAGTTATCCCGCGTCGTTGTGCTGCGCAAACAACTCAATGAATTGCCCGCCGTCGAGGCCATGGAGACCTTGGTGCGGAATCTTCACCGCACCAAAACCAATGCCGAGTTGCTGCTCCGCGGATTGCGGTGAACCCATGGAACCAGATTCACCCGCCACCGACCTCAGTCCCGCGCAGCTGGCCGCCCATATGAACCCGCTCGAGCGGCACATCGGCTACAAGTTCCGCAACTCGCTCCTTCTGGCTGAAGCCCTCACCCATCCGAGCCTTTCGTTCGAGCGCAAAACATTCCACTTTGACAACCAGCGGCTGGAATTTCTCGGCGATGCCGTACTCCAGCTGGTGGTCACCCAACACCTCTACCGGTTGTTTCCGACCTTCAGCGAGGGACAGTTAACCAAGCTCCGCTCGCGCCTGGTTTCGCGCGACGGGTTGAAGAAGCATGCGCTCACCCTCGGACTCGGCCACTACCTCATGCTCGGTCGAGGCGAGGAGGCGAGCCAAGGCCGCGAACGGGCGTCCACTTTGGCCGATGCCTTTGAAGCTCTGGTCGGCGCCATGTATCTCGACAGTGATCTGGAAACCGTGCGCCGCTTTTTCCTCCGCGTCGCGAGCGAAGATCTCGTGGCCCTGGCCCGCGAACCGGCCGAACACAATCCGAAGGGGGAATTGCAGGAGCTCCTCCAGTCCATCTCCCCGCAAAGCCCCGCTTACGAGGTGGTCTCCGAAACCGGACCAGACCACCTCAAAGCTTTCACCTGCAGGGTGTTATGGGAGGGCCGGGAATTGGGCCGCGGCTCCGGGCAAAGCAAAAAACAGGCGGAAATCACCGCAGCTTCCGACGCCCTCGGGCAAAGGCTCTGGGACTAACGGCACTTATTTTGCAGCAACCGCTGAGCGCCTTATCCTGCCTTGGTGTGATATTCTTGGAGGCACTTGACCTTGTATCCCCCCGCCTTGAGCGCGTGGATGGCGCGTGCGCTCATCCGTGCAGCGCGCAAGGTGGTCATGATCGGGATGCGATGCGCCACCGCCGCGCTGCGGATCGCGACCTCGTCCCGGCGGGGCGATTGGCCATGCGGGGTATTGATGATGAACTGCATTTCCCCATTTTTGATCAAGTCGAGAAGGTTTGGGCGCCCCTCCGTGAGTTTGTAAACCAATTCCGCCGCGACACCCGCGGCCTCGAGGACCGCCAACGTACCTTTCGTCGCGTGGATCCGGAAACCTGCGGTGCTGAATTTCCGGGCGATGGGCACGACTTGATCTTTGTCCGCATCCTTGACGCTGATGAAAACATGGCCCGATTCCGGCAAAGGCGGTTGGGCCGACATTTGCGCTTTGGCGTAAGCGATGCCGAGGTCGGGATCCAGACCCATCACTTCGCCGGTGGAGCGCATTTCCGGCCCGAGGGTGATGTCGATGCCGGGAAACTTGATGAAAGGGAATACCGCTTCCTTGACCGCATAATGTGACGGCACCACTTCCTCCAAACAGCCGAGTTCTTTCAGGCTGTGTCCGGCCATGACCTGAGCGGCCAGCTTGGCCAGCGGCACCCCGATGGCCTTGCTGACGTAAGGCACGGTGCGCGAGGCCCGCGGATTGACCTCGAGCACATAAACTTTGCCGTCCTTTACCGCGAACTGCACATTCATCAGTCCGCGGACCTTCAACTCGCGCGCCATGGCCCGGGCCGCGGACTTCAGCTCGGCCAGAACTTCCGGCGAAAGCGAAAAACTCGGGATAACGCAAGCACTGTCCCCACTGTGCACGCCCGCCTCCTCAATGTGCTCCATGACCCCCCCGATCAAAGTGTCGACCCCGTCGCTCAGACAGTCGACATCAACTTCCGTTGCATCCTCGAGAAAACGGTCGACCAGCACAGGCCGGTCCGGACTGGCCGTCACGGCCGTGCGGATGTAGCGCCGCAGGTCCTCCGGCGAGTAGACAATTTCCATCGCGCGGCCCCCGAGGACGAATGACGGACGGACCAGCACCGGGTAGCCAACCCTCTCGGCCACCGCCAGCGCTTCGACCTCGTTGGTCGCCGTACCGCCTTGGGTTGCATTGAGGCCCAGCCTGTCGAGCATCGCGGCAAAGTGCTTGCGGTCTTCTGCCATCTCGATGCTGGCCGGCGAAGTCCCGATGATGTTGGCCCCGTTGGCCTCCAAGGCAGCCGCGAGGTTCAAGGGGGTTTGCCCGCCGAACTGCACGATGACCGCATCGCACTTTTCCCTCTGGTAAATATTGAGCACATCTTCGAGGGTCAGGGGCTCGAAGTAGAGCTTGTCACTTGTGTCATAGTCGGTGGAAACCGTCTCCGGGTTGGAGTTGACCATGATTGTTTCCCACCCCATGTCGCGAAAAGCAAAAGCGGCGTGGACACAGCAGTAATCGAACTCGATCCCCTGCCCGATCCGGTTGGGTCCCCCGCCGAGGATCATGACCCGCTTTTTGTCGCCCGGGCGTGTCTCATCCTCGTCGCCGTAGGTGGAATAAAAATAAGGGGTGTAAGCCTCGAATTCCGCCGCGCAAGTGTCAACCAGTCGGTAGGTCGGTTCCACCCCGGCCGCGATTCGCGCGGTACGCACCGCGGCCTCGGACGACCCGGTCAGGTGGGCAATTTGCCGGTCGGAAAATCCGTGGCGTTTCATGCGCCGCCACGGGACGGCCGCCAAGTCGGCTGGACAAGATTTCTCCGCGTCGACGATTTTGGCCAAACCCTGGAGGAACCACGGGTCGATGCCCGTTACTTGGTGGATGCGCGCCACGCTCCATCCGGCCAGGAGTGCGTGCCGGAGGCTGAAAACGCGCTCGGCCGTAGGCACGCGGATCTTGTTCTCAAGCATTTCTTCATCGAGAGAGCCATCCGATCGCAGCGGCGGAGCATCCTTGCCATCGGCGCCGAACCCAGCCCGCCCGGTTTCCAGCGAGCGCAGCGCTTTCTGCATGGCCTCTTTGAAGGTGCGCCCGATGGCCATGGCTTCACCGACACTTTTCATTTGCGTGGTCAGCACGGGATCCGCCTGGGGGAATTTTTCAAAGGTAAAGCGCGGCACCTTGACCACGCAGTAGTCAATCGTCGGCTCAAAACTTGCCGGCGTCTCCCGCGTGATGTCGTTGCGCAACTCATCGAGCGTGTATCCCACCGCAAGCTTGGCCGCGATCTTGGCGATGGGGAAACCGGTGGCTTTGGAGGCAAGGGCCGACGACCGGGAGACGCGCGGGTTCATTTCGATCACCACCATGCGTCCGGTTTTCGGACAGACCGCAAACTGGATATTCGACCCGCCTGTCTCCACCCCGATGGCCCGGATCACGGCGAACGACGCATCGCGCATTGCTTGGTATTCCCGGTCGGTAAGCGTCTGGATGGGAGCCACCGTGATGGAATCCCCGGTATGCACGCCCATGGGATCGAAATTCTCGATCGAGCAGATCACCACGCAATTGTCGGCGCGATCACGCATGACTTCGATTTCGAATTCCTTCCATCCGAGCAACGACTCCTCGATGAGCACCTCGCTGACCGGCGACATATCGAGTCCGCGGGTCACGATTTCCTCGAATTCCTCACGGTTGTAAGCAATACCGCCCCCGCTTCCGCCCAGGGTGTAAGCCGGACGGATAATCACCGGGTAACGACCGATTTCCGCGGCAACATCCCTTGCTTCCTTCATGTTGTGGGCCACCCCGGACTGCGCGACGTCCAGCCCGATCTCCAGCATGATCTCCTTAAAAATGAGCCGGTCCTCCCCCCGCTCGATGGCGTCGGCCTTGGCTCCGATCAGCTTGGTCCCGAGACGCTCAAAGGCACCGCTGCGGTGGAGTTCCATGGCAACATTGAGCGCCGTCTGTCCACCCAAAGTCGGCAACACGGCATCCGGCCTCTCCCGCGCCATGATCTTCTCCACAGCCTCCGCGGTGATCGGTTCGACATAGGTCCGGTCGGCGAACTCGGGGTCGGTCATGATGGTCGCCGGGTTGGAGTTGACCAGCACCACCTCATACCCCTCCTCCTTAAGCGCCTTGCAGGCTTGGACCCCGGAGTAGTCGAACTCGCACCCTTGGCCGATGACGATGGGCCCGGAGCCAATGATGAGGATTTTACGCAGGGATGGATCTTTGGGCATAAATTGGGCGGCCTTCTTGTCTAATCGGCCCAAGCGTCCGGTGCAATCCGCCGGTTCGGTTTGGCACTTGATCCTTGCCGACCAAGGCCCGTGTCCCGACACTGGTAGAGATGGTAGAGATGCAAGTCTATGCCCCCGGCATTCGTGCTCCGGACAAGCTGATGGGCTTGGATTTGGAACTGGGAGCCATCCACGGGGTGCGTTATAAAGCGGACACTCTGCACGACATAATTTTCCTCGAATCCGACGACCCAATTTCCGTGGAGGAAATCCGCAGTATTTTCCACAAACTCGACCTTCAAGCGCGGTTCGTCGGGCCAACCCAGCCGTCCGCCCAAGTGATTCGTCCTTAGCCCGTATTCTTGCCATGGCGCCTGCCCGCTACGTCGGAGACCTTATTTTCTCCTTCGCCCGCTACCTCGGCGACCTTGCTTTGCTCGCCGGGGAGACGGTGCGCGGTATCTTTCACGGCCAAGTGCGGCCGCAGTTGGTCGTGCAACAAATCTACGAGGTAGGGTTCCGCTCCCAGTTGGTCGTTCTCATCACCGGTGCCTTCACCGGTGCGGTTTTCGCCACACAGACCTACTTCCAATTCCACCGCCTGCAAATGGATGCCGCGGTGGGCCCGGTGGTCAGCGTTTCGATGTTCCGCGAGCTGGGGCCCGTGCTCTGCGGCCTCATGGTCGCCGGTCGGGTCGGCGCCGCGATGTCGGCCGAGCTTGGCACGATGAAAGTCACCGAGCAACTCGATGCCCTGCGCGCCCTGGCCGTTCACCCCGTGGACTACCTCGTCGTTCCGCGCTTTCTCGCCATGCTCGTTTCCATGCCGCTTCTTGTCGCCGAGTGCATCGGCGTCGGCATCCTCGCCGCCTACCTCCTGACCACGCAGGTCCTCGGGGTCTCCGAGGTTTATTATGTGCAGAACATGCTCTTCTTCACCGGCGGACGCGACGTGGCCATGGGGCTGATCAAAGGAATGGTCTTTGGCGTGGTGATTGTTTTTGTCAGCTGCCATCAGGGACTCAATGCCCGGGAAGGGGCGGTCGGTGTCGGCCGGGCCACCACCGAGGCTGTGGTCATCGGTTCACTCTTCATTCTAGTCGTGAATTTTTTCCTCACCATGACCCTCAACGTTTTCTTCCCCGCCGGCAAATGACCGAGCAGGCCCACCCCCGCGAGATCATCAGGGTCGATAACCTCGTCCAGACGCTCGGCGATCAGGAAATCCTGCGCGGCTTCAGTCTCAAAGTTCACCAAGGAGAAACCCTGGTTCTCCTCGGCCGAAGCGGCGGGGGCAAAAGTGTCTTCCTGCGTCATCTTATCGGGCTGATGCAACCGATCTCGGGGACCGTAACGGTCGGCCAAGAAATCATTTCCGGCCTGCCCGAACGCGAGTTGGCCAAGGTCCGGCGGTCGATGGGCATGCTCTTCCAGAATGGCGCGCTCTTTGACTCCTTGACTGTTGCCGACAACGTGGCCTTTCCCCTGCGGGAGCGCGGCGAAACGGACGAGACGGTCGTGGCCGCCAAGGTTGCAGAGGCCTTGCAAATGGTCGACCTCGCCGGGCAAGAGGCCAAGATGCCGGTCAATCTCAGCGGCGGGATGCGCAAAAGGGTCGCTCTGGCCCGCGCCCTCGTCAGTCAGCCGCGCTGCATGCTCTACGACGAGCCCACGGCAGGACTTGACCCCATCGTGGCCGACAGCATTGATCTGCTCATCCGCCGGCTGCAACGAAAGCTCGGAGTGACATCCATTGTGGTTACCCATGACATGAAAAGCACTTTCACTATCGCCGACCACGTCGCCCTGCTCCACGAAGGGCGTTGCTACTTTTACGGCACCTGCGACCAATTGCGCGCCTCGACGGATCCCGTGATTCGTGATTTCGTAGAAGGCCGGTCGCACGACGAGCCCTGAACACTATGTATAATCGCGATACCCGCATCGAAACCAAGGTCGGCTTTTTCGTTATTGCCGGCCTCTCCGTGGCCGCCTTCCTCGTCGTCTACTTCGGACGTCTCGGCCAGGGCTTGGAAAAATTCTACGACTTGCAGGTTGATTTCCCCAACGCCAGCGGCCTGCTTGCCGGCGCCGACCTTCTTCTCGGGGGCGCCCGCATCGGTTACGTGGGTCGCAATCCGCGCGTTTTGCCGACCATGCAGGGAGTCGCGGTGGAACTGAAAGTGCGGGAGGCGGTGGTGCTTCCCTCCGCCTCGAAATTCATCATCGGGAGCTCGGGATTACTCGGCAACCGCTTCGTTGACGTTGTTGTCCCGCCGGATGCCGACCTCGGGCAGCGATTGCAGCCCGGTTCGATTGTCGAAGGCCAGCGCGAGACCGGCATCGAGGATCTCACCCGGGACAGTGCCGCTTTGATGGCCGACGTGCGCAAGGCGGTGGCCACGGTCAACACCACACTCGAGCGCTTGGACAAGACGGCATTGAGCGAAGAATCGCTGCAAGACCTCCGACAGACCCTGGCCAACTTGAAAAAGGGAAGCGAGGGCTTCGCCAATATCGACCAGACAAGCAAAGACCTGCAGGCCGCCGCGGCCGATGCACGCCAGCTCATGGCCTCGGCTCGCAGCGGATCCGGCCCCCTCCCCATGATGCTCAATGACCGCCAAGTTGCCACTGACCTCAAAACCCTCATCGCCAACCTCCGCCGGCACGGGGTGCTCTGGTACAAGGATTCGCAAAAACCCGCTCGCTGATCAGGGCGGAGCTTCCAGCCTCGTGCGTGGCAGTTCGCGCACCTCGTCGTTGACAAAGTGGACGATGCGCATCTCCGGGGTCTCCCGTAATTGGGCGGAGAATCGGAAGACGTCCTCGAAGACCGGCATCTTCCGGTCGCCTGGCACGTCCCGCCGCACCTCCGTGAGGTAAAGATCACGGCAATAGGGCAAAGCGACGCGGTAAATCTCCGCCCCGCCGACGACAAACACTTCGCCTTGCACCTCGCAGTCGCGCAACCCGCTCAAATCGCGGATTACGGTCACGCCGGGAATCCCTGCCCTCTCCTGCCGGCTCATCACGATCGTTTTCCTCCCCGGCAGCGGCCGCCCGATCGAGTCGTAGGTCACGCGCCCCATCAGCAAGGTACCACCCATGGTCAGCTCCTTAAACCAGCGCAAATCCTCCGGCAAATGCCACGGAATCTTGCCCTCGGCCCCGATCACGCGGTTGGCCGCCATTGCCGCCACCCCGATCATACAGCCACGGGCGCTTTGATCGCCGGTTGCGGGTCGTAGCCTTCGAGCGTGAAATCCTCGTAGACAAAATCCTCGAGCTTCCTCCGCCCCGGATTCAGCGTCATGCGCGGTAACGGCCGCGGTTCTCGACACAACTGCTCCCGTGCCTGCTCGAGATGGTTGGTGTAAAGATGCAAATCTCCGAAGGTGTGGACGAACTCGCCCGGACGCAACCCCGTGACTTGCGCCATCATGAGGGTGAGCAGCGCGTACGAGGCAATATTGAAAGGCACCCCGAGAAAGAGATCCGCGCTCCGCTGGTAAAGCTGACAACTCAACTCCCCGTCTTGCACATAAAACTGGAACAAGGCATGGCAGGCCGGCAATGCCATCTGGTCGAGTTCCCCGGGATTCCATGCCGAGACCAGGATCCGCCGGCTGTCCGGACTCGTCGTGATCAAGCGCACCGCCTCCGCGAGCTGATCGACCGTCTTCCCCTGCGGCCCTTGCCACGTGCGCCACTGCGCCCCGTAAATCCGCCCAAGATCCCCATGCTCATTGGCCCATTCATCCCAAATCGTCACGCCATGCTCGTGCAGATAGCCGGTATTGGTGTCCCCGCGCAAAAACCAAAGCAGTTCGTGGATAATCGACCGCACATGCACCTTCTTCGTCGTGACAAGTGGAAAACTCTCCCGCAAATCGAACCGCGCCTGCGCACCAAACAGGCCAAGGGTACCCGTCCCCGTGCGGTCCGTCCGGGGACGTCCCTCCTTGAGAACCAAATTGAGCAGCCGATGGTATTCCAGCACAATGCAGTTTCTAGCGCATCGGCCGCCCGCTTGGCCATAATCGAAAAACAAACCTGATTTGCCCCGGCCCGCCCCGGCCGCTACCCTCCCCCGTGTGGAACTCATCGTCCTGGGCAGCGGCAGCAATGGCAATACGGCCGTCATCCTTTCGGATGACACCGCCATCCTGATCGATGCCGGTCTCAGCGCGAAAAAAACCCTTCAGCGCCTCGACACCGCGGGCCTCGACCCGGCCACCATCAGCGCCGTCTTGCTGACCCACGAACATGGCGACCACGTCCGCGGTCTGGCCGTCCTGCTTCGCACTCTCCGTTGTCCGGTTTACGCCACGCGCCTTACCGCGGACGAAGTCCGCGGGCAAGATGAACGCAATGCCGCCGCCGAATGGCGCCTCTTCACCACGGGCAGCACCTTCCGCCTGAACTCCTTCGAAATCACCGCTTTTTCCGTCCCGCACGACGCCTCCGATCCGGTCGGCTTCACCATCCGCTGCAACTCCGTCGCCATCGGCGTCCTCACCGATCTCGGACACATCAACCACTCCGTTGTCCACCACGTCACCGGCGTCGATTGTCTTTTCATCGAAGCCAATCACGACGAGCAAATGCTCCAAGCTGACACCAAACGACCGTTTTCCATCAAGCAGCGTATCATGTCCCCCCACGGCCATCTCTCCAACCGCGCCGCCGCCGATCTTGCCGTCCGCGCCCGCACTCCCGCCCTGCGCCATATTATCCTCGGCCACCTCAGCCGCGACTGCAACACCGTCGAACTTGCCGTCAACACCGTCACCGCTGCGCTCAACGGTTGCCAGTTCGTGCAGGTCTGTTGCGCCCCGCCAGACGGTCTCCTGCCGGCGGTGCGCCTTGCCCGGTGACACGGCTCAAGGCTGGCTGACCGCCACAAGGTAGACCCAGTTCAGAATGACGGCAGCCCCGAGCGCCCACCGCCACCCGCGCAGCTCCGGCCGCCACGGCCCGATCCGCAACGCCAGCACCGCCGCCGCGTAAACGCTCGCCAAGCAAAGGAGAACCCCGGCGAGAACCAGACCAGGGTTCAACTGCAGCGCCGCCTGCCAGTCGCCGCCGAGCAAAAAAAACAAGGACCGCGTCCCGCCGCATCCCGCACACGGCACACCGGTCGCCGCCTTCCAGGCGCACGGCCAACCGAAAGGCAAGACGCGCACCGCCAAGGCCAGAGCCCCCGCGAGCAACAGCACACCGGCCGAGACGACAAGGGTCACCCGCTCCGGCGCAGTCCGCGCGGGCCAAGGTAGGGGCGGCGGTTGCGACATGACCACAACCTAAGGCTGGCTCTCGGCAGCCGCCTTCATCAATTCGGCCATCCCGCCGAAAGCCGCCACCAAAGCCACAACCCCAGCGAGCAACAAAGCGCAGCAAACGATCGAGGGCAAGAAAACCGCCACCGCCGCCCGCCACTGGCCGATGCCGTGGACTTCGGACAATCCGATCACCACGCAGACCAAATGCCAGACGCTCGCGACGATCGTCCCGCAGATCGGGAGCAGTTGCAGCACCGCCGTCGCCCCACCCGCGTAACACACCACACGGAACGTCGCTTCAAACGGTCGCTTGGCACCGCCCACGATGATCAGCGCAAGATGTAAGAAACCCGCCGCGACAAAAGCCCCCAACGTGACCAAAATGGGCAGGATCACGATGATCAAACCAATCGCCACTGGGGAAGTTAGCGTCGCCGCCACACCCCGCTCCTCGGGCGATGCGCCGGATTGGAGCGAGTCGAAAATCGTTTGGTAAATAATCCCAGCCAGCACGCCGACCGTGCTAAGCAGGACGAAAAAAAACAGTGGTGCACCCAACCCGCCGGTCTGCTTCATCGTCGCAAACGCCGCCTTCGGCTCGAGCAAGACCAAGCGGATCGTCTCGAAAAGTGCGGAGAAAAATCCCACCTCGGCGCGGCGTTCCCAAGGCAAACCGCCTGCCGCAGCCAGCAAGGGCGGCACACCGCTTTCCTCCGTCTCCGGCGCTATCTCGTCGATTACCTCGGAGAGCGGCTGCCACGAGGCCATGCCATCGCGCCACGCCAAGTCGGTGCCGACGAACTTGCCCTCGCGGAATCCGGCACGAATCTCCTCCGGCGTGAATTGACCCAGTGACTGCCCGGCACGATTGAGGTGAATCTTCATCGGGGCTTATATTTCCGTCCCGCACCGAGCGGTCAATCACTAACTCCGACCCCGCCGCACTGAGGATTGCTTTTCTGTGTCCCGGCGGTGAAATTACGTTCATGGCTCTTACCTTCAGTGAAACGCTCGCGCCTGGGATGCCCATCCCGGATTTCTCCCTGCCCGATGTTGTCACCAGCGCTCCGGTCACCCCCGCATCGCTCGCCGGCCCGAAGGCTCTGGTCATAATTTTCCTCTGCCGCCATTGCCCCTACGTGGGCCATGTCTTGCCCGAAGTCGTTCGCCTTGCCGGCCATTACCTGCCCCGAGAGGTTGCTTTCGCCGGCATCAGTGCCAACGACGCTGTGACTTATCCGGACGACTCCCCGGCCAACCTCGCCAAAATGGCCGCCGAGCAGCACCTTCCCTTTCCCGTCCTCCACGATGACTCGCAGAAGGTGGCTCGTGCGTTCCATGCCGTTTGCACGCCGGAGTTTTTCGTCTTCGATCGCGCTCACCATCTCTATTATCACGGCCGATTCGACGGCAGCACGCCGGGCAATGGTGTAGCCTGCGACGGCTCCGACCTGCGCCACGCCCTCGACGCCCTGCTGGCCGGCGCCGCCGTCCCCGACCTGCAGCAGCCCAGCATGGGTTGCAACATCAAGTGGAAGTAATCGCCCATGCCTCACGGCCGGAGGTGCACAGTCCTTCGGTGGCCCGCAAGGACCAATCGACGCACCACCACGACGTCTTCCGTTTGCGCTATGGCCACCCGGTCCCCTTCGGGGCCAGTCTTGTTCCCGGGGGGATCAACTTTTCGGTTTTCTCCTCAAACGCCACGTCCTGCACGCTGGTTTTGTTCGAGAGGGACGCTGCGCACCCTTTTGCCGAAATCCCTTTCCCCCCGGAATTCCGGATGGGTGACGTCTTTGCCATGATGGTCTTTGATCTTAATCCCGAGGCCATCGAATACGGCTACCGGATGGAAGGGCCATTTAATCCCCAGGCCGGACACCGCTTCGAACGGAGCAACATTTTGCTCGATCCCTTCGCCCTCTCCGTCGGCGGACGTCCGGTCTTTGGCGGGTTGTCGGAGAGACACAACATTTTTCCGCACCGGGGGCGCATTCCAAAGAACAACTTCGATTGGGAGCACGACCGGCCGCTCGATCTTCCTGTTTCCGAACTGGTCATCTACGAGTTGCATGTCCGTGGTTTCACCCGTCACTCATCCTCCGGGGTAGCCCATCCGGGCACTTTTGACGGTCTGCGCGAAAAAATTCCCCATCTCGTCGACCTCGGAATCAATTGCGTCGAACTCATGCCCGTCTTCGAATTCGACGAGCACGAAAGCACACGGGTGAATCCCCTCACCAACGAAAGGCTCTGCAATTATTGGGGCTACAGTACCCTCGCCTTTCACGCTCCCAAGGCCGGTTTTGCCGCCGGCGGCCGGCACGGTCAGGAGGTCAACGAGCTCAAAGACTTGGTCAAGGCCTTCCACGCGGCCGGAATCCAGGTGATTCTTGATGTTGTCTTCAATCACACGGCGGAAGGGGACGCCACCGGGCCGGTCATTTCTTTCCGCGGACTGGACAACAAGACTTATTACCTGCTCACTCCGGACGGCGCCTACCCGAATTTCAGTGGCTGCGGAAACACTCTGAATTGCAACCACCCCGTGGTCCGCGATTTTGTCCTCGATTGCCTCCGCTACTGGGCGGCCGAATACCATATCGACGGCTTTCGTTTCGACCTCGCCTCCGTGCTCGGCCGTGATTCGCAGGGTCATCCCCTGCCCAACCCGCCCCTCCTCGAATCGATCGCCCACGATCCGGTTTTGGCTCATTGCGAACTCATCGCCGAGGCCTGGGATGCCGGCGGGCTCTACCAAGTCGGTAATTTCCCCAGCTACGGACGCTGGATGGAATGGAATGGCAAATACCGTGATGCCGCCCGCCGCTTCTTGCGCGGGGATGACAATTCCACCGCTGAAATGGTCCAACGGATCATGGGTTCGCCAGACCTCTACCGCGAAAGTGGCCGGAAGCCCTCCGCCTCGGTCAATTTCATCACCTGCCACGATGGCTTTACCCTCGCCGACCTCTTCGCTTACGAAAAAAAACACAATCGCGAGAACGGCGAAAATGATGTAGATGGCGGCAACGAGAATTACTCGTGGAACTGCGGGGCAGAAGGACCCACGGACGATGGCGCGGTCAACGAGTTGCGGTTGCGCGGCGCGAAAAATGCCATGACCCTCCTTCTCGTCAGCCAAGGCGTGCCCATGCTTTTTATGGGCGACGAAATGGGACGCACCCAGCGTGGCAACAACAACGCCTATTGCCACGACGAAGAATGGAACTGGCTCGACTGGGGACTGGCCGCCCGGGAGGCCGGCTTGTTGCGCTACGTCCGCCTGCTTGTCGCCTTCCGGCGCGGCCATGCCAGTTTGCACCGGGCCGATTGGTTCAGCGGACAAGACGAAGCCGGCAGCGGCTACCCGGACATTTCCTGGCATGGGGTCCGACCGGCTCAGGCCGACTGGAGTGAGCGCAGCCACTCCCTGGCTTTCCTCATCTGTGGCGGCCACGACCGTGCTCTCGGCGGGCGTGGGGATTTTTTATACGCTGCTTTCAACATGCACATCGAAGCTCTCGATTTCACGCTGCCCGGCCTGCCGGTCGGTTACTGCTGGTCGCTGCTGGCCGACACGGCACAACCTTCGCCGCACGATATCCACCAACCCGGGACCGGGCCGCAACTCGGAGACCACGCGGTTCTTCGCCTCGTGCCGAAAAGTTGCGTCTTGGTCCTTGCACGCGGGCCGGACTGAGATGGCTACCACTTCCGCAAGCAAGACCGGCAAACGCCTGTCAGTGATGGCCTGGATTGAAGACGCCTACGGCGCGGTTATCTTGGTCAAGCAAGCAAAGGGCAGCCGCCGCTGGTCCCTGCCCGGCGGCAAGGTCAATACGGGCGAAGCGCTGGTCAATGCCTTGCGCCGCGAGGTGCGTGAGGAAATCGGCATGCAAATTGCCACCGCTGCGCCCATCGACCTTCTCGACCGCCCGCGCTCCGCCTCTGTCACCATTCTTTACCGGGTTCTACTCAAACCCGGCGTAATGAAGCCCCGCGCCGGGGAAATCGACAAAATCGCCATCCGGCGTCGCCTGCCCAAGGAAGCTTCCGAAGCAGCAGTGTATTTTTGGAGACGCGCCCAACACTCGTTCGAACCCCTCTCGCTGCTCATTCATCCCGCCGGCACGAAAAGCCGGCACGGGAGTTAATTTCGTCTCCGCGCACTTGCCTTGACCATGCATACAGTGGAAATCATCGGCGGCGGATTGGCCGGCCTGGCCCTGGGCCTCGGACTCCGCGCCCGCGGCGTTCCCACCCGCATCATCGAGGCAGGCAAGTACCCGCGGCATCGGGTCTGCGGCGAATTCATCACCGGCCTCGACCATGCGACCCGCCAGGAATTGCAACTGACCGAGATTCTGGCCGGGGCACGCTTGGCCCGCGGTGTTCTTTGGTCCGAACCGGGGCACCCCGTTGTGCGCCATAATTTGCCCGAGGCGGCCCTCTGTCTCAGCCGCTACCGCTTGGACGAAGCCATGGCCTCGGCCTTCGCCGCGGCCGGCGGTGATTTGCGCACGGGGTGCCGCGGCCCGTCTGATCCGCAACCCGGACGCATCATGGCCAGCGGAAGACGTCCCCAAACTGGTTCACGCTGGGTCGGCCTGAAGCAGCATTTCCATCAACTGGATTTGCGGGAGGACCTTGAACTTCATCTTGGTCAGGGGGCCTACGTGGGTCTGACCCGGATCGAGGGCCGGGCCGTCAATGTGTGCGGCTTGTTCCCGCGTCCCGGCCGCGGTGAGGCCTGCGGGTTGATCGACCGCGTCCGCGCGGCCGGACTCGCTTCCCTCGCGCGCCGTTTGGAGTCCGCCAGCGCGGTGGAATCGAGCGCCTGCGCCGTAGCCGGCCTCGACTATGGCCGACCGGCCCCGCAACCAGCCGCCCTGGGCGACTACCACGGACTCATTCCTCCCTTCACCGGCCACGGCATGACCGTGGCCATGCAAAGCGCCGCCCTCGCGGCACGCCGCCTCGAACCATGGGCACGCGGACGTCTCACCTGGGACGAAACGCTCGCCCTGCTCCAAAAGGACCTGCGCCGGCGTTTCGCCCGAAAGTTGGCTTGGGGCCGGCTTTTTCACCCCTGGCTTCTTGCCCCGCACGGCCGTCGGGTTGTTCACCTGTTGCACCGCTGGCGGGTGCTACCGCTCGGACCCCTCTACCGCCTCTGCCATTGAGCGCCATGCACCTGCACGCTCTCGCCACGGCCAACCCGCACCACTCGATAACCCAAACCGAGTGCCTCGATTTGGTGCGCAGCTCCCCGGCCCTGCAGCGGGATCTGAATCGTCGCTCCCGCCTCATGCTTTCGAGCATTCTGCGTGGCGACTCGGGTATCGAGCGGCGGCAATTTGCCATCCGCGATCTCGGGCAACTTTTCGCGCTGGAAGCAGATGAACTGAACGAGGAATTCCGTCATTCTGCGCCCTCCCTCGCCTCTCAGGCACTCCGGCCCGCATTGCATGCAGCAGGGGTGGCGCCACACGAAGTCGACGCCTTGGTCGTTTGCACTTGCACCGGCTACCTTTGCCCCGGAGTGAGCAGCTACGTGGCGGAGTCGCTCGGCTTGCGGAACAATGTTTGGCTTCAAGATTTGGTCGGGCTCGGCTGCGGTGCGGCCATCCCCGCCCTTCGTGCGGTCAACGGTGTCCTGGCCTCTCACCCGACGGCCACCGTCGCCTGCGTGGCGGTCGAAGTTTGCTCCGCCGCGTTCTACCTCGACAATGACCCCGGCGTCATCATCAGTGCATGTTTATTCGGGGATGGCGCCGCGGCCAGCATCTGGCGCTCGCAACCGGGCCCTGCGGGCATCCGATGCCATTCGTTCGACACGCACCACGACCCCGAAAACCGCGACCGCATCCGGTTCGAGCAACGCGGTGGCAAACTGCGGAATTTGCTCGATCCCTCCGTACCCCGCCTGGCCGCCGGTGCCGTGCGCGACCTCTATCATCGCGCGACCGCTTCCCATGGGCCACCGATCACCCGCGTTCTCAGTCATGCGGGCGGAAAGGACGTGCTGGCCGCCCTCGAAGCGGAACTACCCGGGCACGACCTCTCCATTTCGCGGGAAATTTTACGCCGCCACGGCAACATGAGCAGCCCCTCGGTTCTCTTTGCCTTGGCCCAAGCGCTGCGCGAAGACCGGCCGGCGCCATCGGAGGATTGGTGGCTCACCTCATTCGGCGCGGGGTTCAGCGCCCACGCCTGCCGACTCAGCGCCGCCTAGAAGCGGATGGGCGGCGGCGCAGGCAGACTCATGGCCGGCCGCTCCGTTTGCACCGCGGCGGAAACCCCGGCGGCCTGGGCCGGACGGATTTCCGGGACGACATGTTCCGCGCCGCCCACTGTTCCGGCTGGTGAAGCAAAGGCATTGACAGCCACGGCTTCAGCCACCGGCATTTCCGCGGCCATACCCCCCATCGAAGCAGGAGAAACACTTTGGTAGGGATCCGCCGCGCCGACCACCGGGAGGGAGGAAACATCGACCGGACGGACCATGCTCAGGTCGATCGCGGCGGCGGCGCGCGGCCACTCCTCCTCGGAAAACTCCTTGACGTAAGATTGCGGCCCGCCCGAGTGGAGAGGACAGGCGGCGCTTGGCGCTTTGCCAATGCGCGCGTACTCGGTGTACGCCGTCGACTCGGTGACCTCCGTCCCGTCGGGACGCCTGATTTTTTCGATGCACTTGTCCGTGGCGAGGTCCCCGCTGAGACGGCACACCTGCACCTGCTCGACGGTGACCGGGGCTTTGAGCGGGTTGGAAGGAAAATCCCCGCGCGAAGCATTCATCACGTCGACCCAGACGGGAAGGGCGAGGTCACGGCTGAAGGCGCCACGGAAAATCTGCTGCGGCTTGTCGAACCCCATCCACACTCCACAAGTCAGCTTCTCATCGTAGCCCAGAAACCATAAATCGGTGAAACCGTAGGACGTCCCCGTCTTGCCGGCTGCCCCAGCCACAACCAAGCCGTAGTCGGTCATCGCCTTCGACGCCGTCCCCCGGGCCAGCGCATCAGTCATCAGACTGTGCACCTGCCATGCGGTGGCATCGGAGACAACCGCTTTGCGTTCTTCCGCCCGCCGATAAATGGTTTCGCCCTCACCGTCATCAATACGGTCGATGATGTGCGTGCGCGCGGGACGGGACCCGCCGCCCGGAAACATGGTGTAAGCGAGGGTCGACTCTTCCAAGGTGAATTCGCTTGATCCGAGATAGGCGTTGGCAAAAGGACGCAGCGGCGAGCCGATCCCGGCATCCTTGGTCAGCGTGCCCAGCGCCTCAAGGCCGGTTTTGAAACCGACCCGGACCACCGCGGCATTTTTACCCCGCACAAAGGCGTCCCGCACCGTGACTTCGCCCTCGTATTCGTTGTCGGCCCGCTCCACCCCCCACTCCCCGAGCACCCCCGAACTGCCACCGATACCGACCAACCGGTTGTCCAGTGCCCAGTCTTGCACGACCGCACCGGGAAAGACGCCTTTTTCGAAGGCTGCAGCGTAGAGCAGCGGGACAAAGGCCGTGCCGAGAGGGCGGCGGCCTTGCACGCTGCGGTTGTATTCGCTGTGACGAAAATCGCGGCCGCCCACCATGACAACGATACCACCGTTGAGGTTGTCGAGCACGAGGACGGCTCCCTGCAGGTAGGTCGGGGGCATGGTATTGGAAGCGCCCGCCTTGGGGGGGCGCGCGTCATAGCGGCGGCGAAAATCCTCGAATGTTTCGTTGGCATATCCCGGCCGTTTCTCGACTTCAGCCAGCCGCCGTTGCAGGGCGCGCTCGGCCACGCGCTGCATCTCCGCGTCTATGGTGGTGTAAATACGGAATCCGCCATTCATGGCCCGCTCAAAGCCGAGCGAAGCAATGGCCTGCTGGCGGATATGGTCGAGCGCGTAAGACTCCTTGGCCGGACTCGGCCGCTCGCGAATGACCAACTGGTCCGCCACCGCTTTCTGATATTCGGCGCCGGTGAGAAAGCCCAAATCGCGCATTTGCCTGAGCACGACATCGCGATTTTCCCGGGCACCCGCGGGATTGGTCCAGGGGGAGAGACTGTTCGGGCTCTTGAGAAGTCCGGCCAAGGTGGCCGCCTGCCAAGGGGTGAGTTCCGCGGCTGAAACCCCGAAATAGCCGCGCGCCGCCGCTTCGGCACCGTAAAGACCGCCCCCGAAATAGACGCGGTTGAGATACATTTCCATGATTTTTTCCTTGGGGAATTTTTTCTCGATTTGTACGGCGAGCGCCATCTCGAGGAGCTTGCGACGGTAGGTCCGCCCTTTCAGGTCGAAGGAGTTGCGCGCCAGTTGCTGCGTGACCGTGCTCGCCCCCTGACGGATGCGTCCTGCCGTCCAATTGGCCTGAGCCGCGCGGACGATGCCCCAATAATCCACGCCGGTGTGCTCCCAGAATCGTTGGTCCTCGGCCGCGACAACCGCTTGGACCAACCAAGGGGACAATTTCTCGTAGGATACCGGGTCACGATTCTGGATGAAAATTTTACCCATCAGTCCACCCTTGCGGTCGTAAATGAGCGAGGCGGATTCCATGCGCTCGAGCCGGCTGAGATCAAACTGTCCTGCCAAGATCAGAAACTCGGAACGAGCCGACAGGACAATGGCCGCGCCCACCCCCGCGCCGAGCAGAAGGAGAAGCAAGGGCAGGAGCAACAGCCAGCGCCAAGCACGTCGGCGGCGCGGCTGCGCTTCATCCTCCCAAGAGTATTTCTGGCGTGGCATGGCTGGTGTGCGATGTTGGCCAGTCGGCGAGCGCTGAGGCCCACAGACGGGCAGCAGGCCGGGACAACTGGACTTGCAGCCTACACCATTGCAGGGTCTTTAGCCAAGATGGACGAACACCGAAGCCAGAACCAGCCGGTCCTTTACTGGGACGGTGACTGCGCTTTCTGCCGACGCTGGGTCGAGCGGTGGCAAGCTGCCTCCGGCCAAGCGGTCATTTACCGCACCCTGCAAGCGGCACCGCCGGACGTCATGGCCGCGGCCGGAGGCGAGCCGTTCCAGCGTATCGTGATGTCTTGCCCGGATGGGTCCCTCATCACCGGCGCCCATGCGGCATTGGCCGCTCTGGCCGCGGACCAGCCCGGAAGCAGTCTGCTGCTGCGTGCTTACCGCATTCTGCCCATGTTCCGCCAGACCGCCGAGGCCGCCTACCATTGGGTGGCCGGACACCGGAAATGGTGCGCCGCTATGACCAACTTGCTCTGGGGGCGCGAAACGCTGGTCACGAGTTACCGCATTTCCGGATACGTCTTCCCCCGTCTCATCGGCTTGATCTTCGTCTTCGCCTTCCTCTCGCTCTGGTCGCAAATCGACGGGTTGGCCGGGTCGCAGGGAATTCTGCCGGTCGAGGCCCACCTCACCGCGGTGAAGGAGAGCTTCACGGCGGCCGGCCGTCCATGGTCGGCATGGTGGTCTGTGCCCAGCCTCCTCTGGTTCGGATCCAGCGACTTCATGCTCCACGTGTGGCTGGCCGTCGGAACGGCAGCCTCGGTAGCGCTCGTCCTCGGCCTGCTTCCGGCGGTATCCGCCTTCACCGCCTGGATTTGCTACCTCTCGTTTGCTTCCGCTGTCCCGGTTTTTCTCAACTTCCAGTGGGATGCACTCCTGCTCGAGGCCGGCCTGCTCCTTGTCTTTTACGTTCCTTGGTCACTGCGCGCGCCATGCGGCGCCTCGGACCCGCCACGAGCCGCCCGTCTCCTCGTTTGGTGGCTGCTTTTTCGTCTGATGTTCGAATCCGGCGTGGTCAAGCTCTACGGCTTCGATGCCACCGGACGTAACGCGTGGTTGGAAGGCACCGCGCTGCACTGCCACTATTTCACCCAGCCGATTCCGGTCTGGACAAGTTGGTGGTTGGCGCAATTCCCCGCCTGGTTCCATCTTTTTTCCCTCATCGTTGTCTTCGCTATCGAATTGCTCGGGCCATTTTTTATCATCGGTCCGCGGCGCCTGCGGATGACCGCATTTTGGGCCTTCAGCTTGCTCATGGTTCTCATCATGGCCTCAGGCCATTACGGCTTCTTCAATCTGCTCACCCTTGCTCTTTGCGTCAGTTTGGTCGACGACGCCTCCTGGCCCTCTTGGCTGCGGCCGCGCTTCGCCGGGAGTGCCGTGGTCACCGCAGCGTGGCCCGCGCGCCTCCGCGGCAAACTTCTCCCCTGGTTTGCCCTGCTCATGGTGGTTCTCACCACATTACAATTGCTTCTCGTCCTGCGGGTCGTCCGTCCGCCCGCGATTGCACCCCTGCTCGAAACATTTGCCCCGCTACGCAGTGCGAATTCGTACGGCCTCTTCAGCACGATGACAACTGAGCGACCAGAAATCACGATCGAAGCCAGCGCGGACGGCCGTACTTGGCAGCCTTACCGTTTCCGCTACCAGATGGCGGCCGATGACAACCACCTGCCTTTTTTGCTGCCTCACATGCCCAGGTTGGATTGGCAGTTGTGGTTTGCCGCTTTGGAATACCGCTCCTCGGGTCAACCCCCGGGCTGGATCATGCCCCTCCTCGGCCGCCTGCAAGAGCAGTCCAGCCCGGTGCTCGGGCTGCTCAATCCCGACGGACAGCCGGATTTGTTGCCGTCCTTTTTCCGCTTACGTCTCGACCTGCTGACCTTCACGCCAAGTGAGATGCGTGCCGCCACCGGACGAATGTGGAAAGCAACACCCCTGCCCGGCTACACCATCGAGGGTCATCTCCAGCGCTGACCTCACCGACGGAAGAGCCGGCGACATCCGTCTGCCCGGTTCAAATCGGGCGAAGCCGTTTTTCCCGTGGTCGAAACTTCCCTTCCGCCCATCCCCGTGTCATTAATCAGACATCATGTTTACCGGTCTGGTCCGCGAAGTTGGTCAGGTTGTCTGGTTGCGCCGCGCGGATCGCGTTGTGCAACTCTTGGTCAAAGGCCCCCGCACGGCGACACGAGTGCGGGTTGGCGAGAGCGTCTCGGTTAATGGTTGCTGCCTCACCGTAACCGCCCAGCGCGAGGGCCAATTCATGTTCGACTTGCTGACCGAAAGCCTCGACCGAACCAACCTCGGGCAGCTCAAACCCGGACACCCGGTAAATTTGGAGCGCGCCCTGCGGGTGGACGGAAGGCTTGGTGGTCATTTTGTCCAAGGTCATGTTGATGGCACCGCCCAAGTTGTCGCGCTGGAAGAAAAAGGGCCCGATCTGCGCATCGATATCGCGCTCCCTCGGGAATTTGCCCGCTATGTGGTCTACAAAGGATCCATCGCGATCAACGGCGCCAGCCTCACCGTCTCCGCCGTCAATCCAGCAGACTTCTCTGTGTGGGTTATCCCCCACACGTTGGAACACACCAACCTCGGCGACCTCGAGGCCGGCAATCTGGTCAATTTGGAGTTCGATATCCTCGCCAAATACGTGGAACGCCTGCTGGAAACGCGCGGGCCGGACCGCTGAGCGGCGGAATCAGGGTTGGTTCGTGACGATTTCCAACTGGTCGGGAGTACTAATCCGTATTTGGAGTTGGCGACCTTGGTAGCTCTCCAACCTGCCGCGCACGAGGACCCGCTGGTTCGCGTATTGGTCGAAGCCTTCGGGGAACATGTCGTAGGACATGCGAAAAACCACCGCCACCAATCCGGATTTCCGCTCGCCGAAGTTGAGGAAAGTAATTCCGCCGCTGGCATCCTGGCCGACATTTTTGATCACTCCTTCGACCGCCACCTCCGAGCCGACACTCGACTGCAAGCCAGCCACGTCTTCGGCCGGCAAGACATCCGCCCCGGAAGTTGTTCCACCGGCGGACGTGAGCGTATTTTCGGCCGTCCCGGACCCGAGTGGCTCCGTGGCTGCCCCCGCTTGTTCGCTTCCTCCGGCCACGGTGGCCGTTTCCGTGGAAGTCGGCGGGCCGCCGCCGAGAACCTCTTCTATCTGCTCCCCACGAAGACTCGCGGGATGCCCGGCCCAGACAATTTTCCCCGAAGCATCAGCCAGAAAAGCACTAGGTATGCCGTCCACTCCCATTTTCCGGCTGAGCCTGCCACTGGCGTCGGTGGCCACCGCGTAGTCCATCGGGTTGGTCTTTTGGAACTTGCGAATGACGCCGGATGATTCGTCAGTCGCCCCGATAATAACCAGACCGCGGTCTTTGTAGTTCGCGTGGAGTTCGTTGAGATGCGGAATGCTTTCCCGGCAAGGGGGGCACCACGTCGCCCAAAACTCGAGCAGAACCGGCTTTCCCGCGTAGACCGGATCGGGACCCAAAAAGTTTAGCCGCAAATCGGGCAGGGATTCGCCGACCGTGGCAGCTTCTGCCGGGCAACAGGCCAGCAAAATAACAGTCACGCATAGCACGCAGAGGGAGCTACCTTTCATAAAAATAATAGAACAGTTTCTCCGACTGGCAGGCAAGAGCGCGCTGTCGACTTTTCCGGGTCGGTCCGTCCCCATGGTTCACGCCTGGCCCACCGGCCTGCCTTCTGGCGCGCTTCGTGGCTTAGGCTTCTGGCGCGCGAGGTGCCAACCGAACAACTTCATGACCAAAAGATGTATCGGCGCCTGCGTGATCCGGTAAAACCACCAAGGCAAGGAGGGACTGTAGTTAAAAATCGCGGCCAGCACACTCCGCCGGTCCGGGCTCTCCCGGAACTCCAAACGCGCCGGCGCCCGTCCGTCGTGAACATTGCCCGCACTGACCAGCAATCCGCCGGTAATGTAGTAAAGCGGCCGATCGACTGACGAACGGTTGCTCGAGTAGCTCAGCTCGAGCAACGGACGACGGAGGCCGGACACACGGAAAGCCAGGTTAAGCTGGTTATCGACCGTGACCCGCAGAACCCGACGAAAGAGGGATGGCAACCAGCTTGCATACTCGCGCGCCACCCACGTTGCATCGTAACCCGGCGGAAGCGGCAGGCGCTGGATGGAACACACATAGCAACCTTCTTCGCTCTGCTCATGGCGCCGGGCCAAATGCTGGTCGATCTCGCGACCCGGAGCCATGTCGTCCGGCAGCGCCTCGGCCAAAGCCTCGTCAAAAGACTGTGGCTCGATACCTGCCCTCTCCTGCAGAGTCGGCGAATGCGCCACCATGGCATGCCGCAAGCTTTCAACCAGTGGGGCGATGAGCTCGCGGTGACCCCCGGTCAACAAACGCACACCGAGCACACCAAGCTGGGTCGGAATAAAGGGCACAGCGATGATCAGTCGTTTTTTATCCAGACGCGCGGCGGTCCGCCGCATGAGGTCGAGGTAGGTCATCACCTCGGCCCCGCCGAGGTCAAAAGCGCGGCCGTACATTTCTTCGCGCCCCGCACAAAAACGCAACAACTTGACCACGTCACGTAGACTTACCGGCTGGGTCATCGAGCGGGTCCAGTGCGGGCACAACAAAAGAGGCGAACGCTCGACCAGCTTAACCACGATGCGGAAGGACGAACCCCGCGCTCCGACAATCAGGCCGGCCCGCAGACTGGTGACCGGCACCCCGCGCGCGGCCAGCACCCGCTCTACCTCAAGGCGACTGGCCAGATGACGCGACAACCGTGCGTCGTCGGGAATGATTCCCCCCAAATAAAGGATTTGCTTCACCCCGGCACGCGCCGTCGATCGGGCAAAGTTGTCGGCCAGAATGAAATCCATATCCTCGAACCGTGCCTGCGTAAGCCGCGCTGGCAGCATCGAATGAACAAGATAAACCGCGTAGTCCGCGCCCTCCAGGGCGCGCTCCGTTTGCAGCATGGAAAACAAGTCGCAGCGCCGCCATTCGACGCCAGGCAACTCATCGGCCGGTGAACGCCGCAGGGCGATGACCTCAAAGTCGGCGGCCAGCACCGGGAGCAGCGCCGTACCGACAAAGCCGGAGGCTCCGGCCACGGCAACCACCGGACGCTTCTTCACTATCGCCATCCCGCCATCAAACACGGCCCGGCGACCGGGGCAAGCCCTGCGGTCAGTTCGATTGCCGCTTGCGCAGGTCGCGGATCTCGTTGAGCAACTCTTCGTCCTGCGCGGGCTCCGGTGAGGCTGACCGCTTGTCGACCTCCTCCCGCTTCACGTCATTGATGGCTTTGACCAATAGAAAAATCGTCCAGACGATGAGGGCAAACTCGATGGCCGCCGCAATGAAGTTGCCGTAATTCAGGGTCGGTGCCCCGGCGGATTGGGCCATGGTTTCATCCGATTTGCCGTCGCCACTGATCGAAAGCTGGCTGAAGGTCACCCTCCCGGGAAACCAGTCCAAGCGGCGGCATGATAAGGTCATCCTCGAGCGAAGAGACAATTTTCCCGAAAGCCGCACCGATTATCACGCCGAGGGCGAGGTCCATGGCATTGCTTCTGGTCATGAAGGCTTTGGCTTCATTGAACGCAGGCTCAAGAAATGAATTCCTTCCGCCTTGCGAGCCGCAAAAAAACGCGACTGTTGACACGGCCCTCGCTGCCGACTCCCATCGGCGCATGCCCGCCCTGCTCCTTCTTCTCGTCTCGTTTGCCGTGGCCGTTGCTGCCCCTGTCCCGCTCCGCGTGGGCATGGAACTTTCCTATCCGCCGTTCGAGACGATCGGGCCCGACGGCAAACCCGCCGGCATCTCAGTCGAACTGGCCCAAGGGCTGGCCGACGCCCTCGGACGTCCACTTGTCATTGAAAACATTTCCTTCCCGGGGCTTATTCCTTCGCTCAAATCCGGAAAGATTGACGTCATCATTTCCTCCATGACCGCGACACCCGAACGGGCCAAAGCGGTCGCTTTTTCCGACCCGTACCTGACCGCAGGTTTGGCTGCCCTCGTACCCGCCGCCAGCACGGCCCAAGGACTCTCCGACCTCGACCAACCCGGCCGCACCATCGTGGTCCGCCAAGGCACCACGGGCGAAGTCTTTGCCCGGACTCATGTGCACAAGGCTGCGCTCATCAGATTGGACAAAGAAAGCGCCTGCGTCCTTGAGGTCACCCAAGGCAAAGCCGACGCTTTCATTTACGACCAGATGTCCGTTTACCAAAATGCCAAGCGCAACCCGCGAACCACCCGCCCCATGCTCAATCCCCTGCAAAAAGAATCGTGGGCCATTGCCGTGCGCCAAGAGGACAAGGAACTTCGCACGCAGGTCAACACCTTCCTGGCCGACTTTCGTGCGGGCGGAGGATTCGACCGGCTGGCCGACAAATATCTCGCCGAGGAAAAGTCCGCCTTTGCCGCTCAGGGCATCCCGTTTTTCTTTTAGTCCCGGAGGGGGACGCTATCGCTTTCCCGCACAAGAATCGCTGCGGCCCGAGGCGACAAAAGAAGCTCATTGGTACCATCGCCTTTGGCGGCAAGCCCGGTGCTGTTCCAACAATCGCGCCACTTTCCGCTCAGGGCCAACTCCGCAGTCTGTTCGTGGTCAGAATTATTCAGGATCACGACAACCTCCTCGTGGCCCAACTTGCGGCGGAATCCGTAAAGTTGACCCTCATCGTCGACAATGACCGGTTCAAAAGTTCCCCTTCTCAGCGACGGCAGAGCGTGCCTCAGAGCGATGAGCTTTTTGTAGTGATCGAAGAGCTCCTCGTTCACCTCCACCTTATCCGGGACGTCCTTCGATGACCCGTCGGGCAAAACAATCTCGTCCTCATAGACCAAGTCAGCCCAAACCATCGGCTTGCGGCAGTCCGGGTCGTTGGCCCCCCACATCCCGACTTCATCACCGTAATAAATCATGGGCGCCCCCACGTAGGTCATCTGCAGCACGGCGAAAAGCTTTTGTGACTCCAGTTCCTTGGGTGTCGGCTTGCGCGGGTTGTATTGACCGTTCTCCACCTTGGAAAACTCGAAGTAAGCCTGCCAATTACCGGCATGCTCCCGGTCGCGGTTGACAATGTGGGACCCGATCCGGTCCGTGTCGTGACTGCCGAAAAGATTCTGCTGCACCTCGGCCACGCCGGCGGGAAAAGCTTCGCGCAGCTCCCGCAGGCGACGATCGAACACCCTCGTGCTGATGCGGGATTTCTCATCGGCGAAATAGTCGGAGCAGACAAATGCGAAGTTGTAGTTCATCACCGCATCGAATTCATCACCCTGCAGATAGGGCTTCAGTTGCGGCACCGGATCAATCAGTTCGGCCGTGAGATAAGCCTCGGGATTCACTTCTTTCACCACCTTGCGCCACTTTTTCCAGAAGGGGTGGGCCACGCAAAAAGCGACGTCGAGCCGCCACCCGTCGATGCCGTCGGAAGGATCACCATCGCCGTCCGGGTCCATCCATCGCTTCGTCGCCGCGAATATGTAGTCCCGGGGGCCGGAGACAATCCCCTCTTTGTCTTCACGGAATTCAGGCAGTGTTTTGTGCCCGAACCATCCCTCATAATCAAACTTCCCCCCCCTTGCGGGATCACGCCACGACTTGACCGAAAACCAGTCGGCATAAGGCGAATCCTGTTGCTTTGCCAAGACATCGAGGAAAGGCCAACTGCGCTGACCCAAGTGATTGAAGACACCGTCAAAAATCACGCGGATCCCGCGACCGTGGCATTGTTTGATCATGGCCAAGGCGAGTTTGTCCGCCGATGTCCACACCCAAGAGGACGGATTGTCCGGGTCTTCACCGGCCATCAACTTCCGGTCGCCCTCCGGGTCCGGCCCGAAGTTGGGATCAATATGATGATAGCTGTTGCCATCGTACTTGTGGGCCGAGGGCGAATCGAAGACGGGATTCAGGTAAATGGCGTTGACCCCCAAATCCCCCAAGTAATCAAGTTTGTCCATGATACCCTGTAAATCCCCCCCGTAACGCCGCCGCTGGAGGAGGTGATGAAAAGGAATCGAGGCACCTTGCTCGTAGTCTTGTCGCGCGTACCAATCGGACGTCCAAGGATGCACCCTCCACGGTAAATCCGGCACGTCGGGAAAAGCCCCGGAAATATCCGCCTTGGTCGGATCATTCGAGGCATCCCCGTTGCGGAAGCGCTCGGGAAAGATCTGATACCAGACGGCATCCTTGGCCCAAGCAGGAACGAACTCCCCCGACTCCGACTGCACCGAGGATAAAGACAACGCTGTGGCACCCATGGCCAAGAGTGCCGCCCGCGCGGTCATTATCTCGCCAACAGTAACCGTCCAGCTTGAAGCAGCGCGTCGACGCTGATGCCGAGGGTCTTCAACACCGTCGCACCAGGCGCACTGAGACCGAAGCGGTCGATGCCGATCACCACACCCCGGCGGCCGACATAACGGTACCAAGGCTGCGAGACACCGGCTTCGATGGAAACGCGGCGCACACATTCCGGAGGGAGGACGAAATCACGGTATTCCTCCGTCTGACGCTCGAAGCGCTCGAAGCAGGGCAGCGAGACCACCCGCACCGAGCTTCCGAGCTTCTCCGCCGCTTCCATGGCCAACTGCAATTCGCTCCCCGTGGCCAACAAAATCAACTCAAGCGGCGATGTCTCGCGACGGGCAATGTATCCGCCGCGCAATGTGCCCTGCCGCGCCTCCTCTTCCGGGATCTGCCGCAGGGACCGCAGGGCCTGACGCGACAAGGCGAGCAAAGTCGGACCGTCTTTGCGGTCGAAAGCGGCGGCAAAAGCACCGGCCGTTTCCGCCGGGTCGGCCGGCCGGATGACGTCGAGGTTAGGCATGGCGCGAAGGGCGGCGAGAGCTTCGACCGGTTGATGGGTCGGACCGTCCTCCCCGACCCCGACCGAGTCGTGGGTGAAAATATAAACCACGGGAAGATGTGAAAGGGCCGCCACCCGGATGGCGCCGCGGGCGTAGTCGCTGAAAACGAGGAACGTGGCTCCGCTCGCGTGGAAAATTCCGTCGTAGGCGATGCCGTTGAGAAGTCCCGCCATACCATGCTCGCGGATCCCGAAACGGATGTTGCGGCCGGCATAGTTGCGGGCGTCAAAGTCCCCGCCGTCCTTAATGTAGTTGAGGGTGGAACCGTGCAAGTCCGCACTTCCGCTGACCACAAGAGGCAAGGTTTTGGCCACATACTGCAGGATATCGCTGCCCGCCTTGCGCGTCGCAATGTCCGGAGCCTCGGCCGGATAATCCGGGATGGACTTGAGCAAATCCGGATAATTTTTCGCCACGGCAGCATCCAATTCTGCGGCAAGGTCTTTGTTGGCCGCGCTCCAGGCATCGAAACGCGCATGCCATTCGGCCCAGGCACTTTCAAGCCCGGCGGCATGGCGGGCGAAGAATTCCCGCACTTCGGGAGCAACGAAAAATTTCTCCTCCGGCAGACCGAGGCCTTTGCGCGCCTCATCCGCGAATTTCGCCCCACCCTCCCCATGCGCTTTGCTCGTGCCCGCCACCTCGGGAATGCCTTTGCCGATCAGTGTCTTGGCCACAATGAGCTGCGGCGAACCCGTGGCCGACTTCGCCTTGTCGTAGGCACGGAGGAACTCGTCCATGTTTTGCCCGTCAACCTCCTGCACGCCCCATCCATAAGCTTTGAACCGCGCCACCGCGTCCTCGCTCTGGGTGAAGAGCGCCATGGCGTCGAGCGTCACATTGTTGGAATCGTAGATCAGGATGAGGTTGTCCAACTGCAGGTGGCCGGCCAAAGCGCAAGCCTCGCTCGCCACCCCCTCCTGCAGGCAGCCGTCGCCAGCCAGGCAGACGATCTTGTGGTCAAAAATGCGATGTTCGGCCGTATTGAAACGCGCTGCGGACATTTTACCCGAGACGGCCAGGCCGACCGCATTGGCCACCCCTTGACCCAACGGACCGGTGGTGCACTCCACGCCCGGTGTCTCGCCAAACTCCGGATGCCCCGGCGTAATACTGCCCAGTTGACGGAACTTTTTTACCTGGTCGAGGGGTACATCGTAGCCCGCAAGATGGAGCCACGCGTAGAGAAACATACTGCCGTGGCCGGCGGAGAGAACAAAGCGGTCACGGTTGAGCCACCGGGGCTCTTGGGGATTGTAACGCAGGGCCACCCCAAAAAGAACGGCACCAATTTCGGCGCACCCCAAAGGCAAGCCCAGATGGCCCGATTTGCTGGCATCTACAGCGTCAATGGCGAGTCCCCGCGCATCACGCGCGGCCTTAGTCAGTAATTCGGTGGGCATGGTCATCGTTGACTCTCTATTTCGCCGCGACAAGGGTCTTGCGGCAAGCAAACTCTACCACACTGGGAAAATTGCCACGCGCCGGGGTTTCAGCCAAAGTAACGGGGGTCTATGAACAAGGTCACCATACGCGTTCCCGCCACCAGTGCGAACCTCGGCCCGGGTTTCGATTGCCTTGGTCTCGCTCTCGATTTGCACAACCGCGTCACGGTCGATCGCGCAGGCGCGGGAATATCCGATGCCATGGTTGGCGCGGCAGCGGACGCCTTCTTCGCCGCGGCCGGCCTCCCGGCTTTCGCTTACGGTTGGTCGATCGAGGCTGATATTCCGCGTTCTCGGGGGCTGGGCAGCAGCGTGGCTGTGCGCCTGGGCATCCTTCACGGTCTCAACGAGCTGGCAGGTCGCCCTCTTGATGCGGGGCAAGTTTACCTCATCTGCGCCAAGCTGGAGGGACATCCCGATAACGCGGCACCTGCCGCCTTCGGGGGCTTCGCCGCCGCGCGTCCCGATGGCACCTATTTTCGCTGTGACGTTTCTCCGGACCTGCGCTGCATTTTACTCGTCCCACCTGATGAGGTCGACACCGATGCGTCCCGCCTCAGGCTGCCGGATCATGTCCCGCACCTTGACGCCGTATTCAACATTTCCCACGCGAGCTTGATTACCGCAGCCTTTGCTTCGCAGCGTTACGAATTGCTCCGCGGTTCCATGTCCGACCGTTTGCACCAGCCTTACCGCGAGCCCGCCATTCCGCACCTGCGTCCAGCCATCGTGGCTGGCGTCAAGGCGGGTGCCCTCGGCGGCTATCTTAGCGGATCCGGATCTGCTGTTGCCTGCCTGACCCTTGGTGATCCCGGAGCGGTGGCGGCCGCCCTGCAATCCGTTCTTCCTCGAGCCCAAGTGCTTATTCTCGGTGCGGACAACCATGGCGTTGCGGTGGAAAGCTGACCATGCGCGTCATCCTCGAAAGGTTCGAGCGCTACGCCGTCGATGTTATCCTCGAGCGCCGCGAGGGCGGGCGGGCCAATGCGCTGAAATTCGTCCTCGGTGGCTTTGCCCGCCTTTACCAGCGTGCCGTGCAGATCCGCCTTGGCCTCTACCGCCGCCGCATCTTGCGACCCCAGGAACTCGGTTGTCCGGTGGTCAGCGTGGGCAACCTCACCGTCGGCGGCACGGGCAAAACACCGGTGGCCGAAATGCTGGCGCGGGAACTGCAGCGGCGCGGGCGACACGTGGCCATTCTCAGCCGCGGCTATAAAAGCGTCCCCCGCCCGTTCATGCAACGTCTCCGCCACAAACTCTTCAAGCACCTTGACCTCTTCCCGCCGCGCATCGTCTCGGACGGCAAAGCAGTTCTCCTCGATTCCCGCCGCGCCGGGGACGAACCGCATATGCTGGCCAAGAATCTTCCCGGTGTCTGCGTACTTGTCGACAAGGACCGGGTGAAAAGTGGACTCCACGCCTTACGACATTTCGGCAGCGACATCTTGCTCCTCGACGACGGGCTGCAATACCAGCGTCTGCGTCACGGGATCGACATCGTCCTGATCGACCGCCAATCACCCTTCGGGAACGAACATCTGCTGCCCCGAGGGACCCTCCGCGAACCACCGGCCAACCTTAGCCGCGCATCCTACATCATCGTGACCAAATCGGGCCCAAAACCGGACGAAGCCCTCCTTGCCCGCCTGCGTACCTTGAACCGTACGGCGTCCATCATCGAATGCAGCCACGCCCCGCGTCATTGGGAGGATCTCAAGACCGGCATGAAGTACCCGCTCGAGCACCTGCACGGACGGCATGTCGGGGCCCTCAGTGGTATCGCGCGGCCCGAGAGTTTCGAGGAAGGCGTACGCCAACTCGGTGCCGTGGTCGAGGTGTCCAAGGCATTTGCCGACCATCACCGCTTTACCAAAAAAGAAATCCTCCGCTTCCTCGAATGGTGCGACCGGCGCTCGCTCGACGCCCTGGTCACCACGGAAAAAGACGCCGTCCGTTTCCCGGACATCGACCAGCCCCAGGTCCCCATGCTCTTTCTGCGTGTCGAAATCGAAATCCTCCGCGGCGCAAACCACTGGGAGGAGCTCCTCGCGCGCCTCGCCGCCTCAGGCCTTACAACTGCCGCTGCCAGACATAACGCTGGAGTATGACTTTAATTGTCGCGGTCAAGGGCACCGCCAAAAGCGAGCCGAGCAGAACCCCCAAAATCAAGCTCCAGATCAGAGCGGAAAAGATGACCGTCAACGGGTGGAGACTCACGGAACTGCCCACCACCCGGGGGGCGATAAAGAAGCTCTCCACATTGCTCATGCCGACAAAAATCGCCGTGACGATGAGCGGGTGCGTCCAATCGCCGAATTGCGCCACCGCGATAAGAACCGCCGGAATCCAGCAAATGGTCAGCCCAACGTAAGGAATGAGCGCAAGAAGACAAACCGCCAAGCCGATGAGCAGCGCGAAATTCAGACCCATAATGTAAAGAGCAGCGCCAATCAGCGCGCCGTCGATCAAACTGACCGTGAACTGACCGCGAAAATACCGCACTAAGTAGCTGTTGATTTCGTTGAGCAGCCAAGCCACCTCGTCACGGAGCTTGGATTCCGGCAGCGGGATGTACTGGCGCCACTCCTGGGAAAACCGGGCGGAATCTTTGAGGAAAAAGAAAAGAAAGAGCGGCACCAAGAGCAAGCTCACCGCCACCCCGGCCACCCCGAGAAAGCCGCCGGCACTGCGCTGGAGGAAAGAGCCTACGGTGGACAATATTTCCGGCAGTCGCTGCTGGACCCACGCGGCCAACCCCTCGACGTAACTGCCGACCATGGCCCACAATTCATCCCGTATCGTCCGATCTTCTCCGAGCACGGGGACGGGCTGCAACTGGTGCTGCAAGCCGCGCACCCAGTCCAAAGTGGAGAGCAGCAAGGTCTGCCCGCGTGCCGCTTGATCAGGAAGAGTCTGGCCGAACTGTGAGGTTTGTTGCCAAAGAACAGGCCCGACCCAGAGCCCGATGCCGGTCAGTCCCAGCCCGATGGCCAAAAAAAGAACAATCACCGCGGTTGTCCGCCCCAGACCGAACGAGCACAGCTTGTCCACCACCGGCCCGAGCAGATAGGTCAGGATGACGGCCGCCACCACAGGAATGAGCAACGGTTGGAGGAACGCCGCAGTGCGCCCGACCAAGAAAACCACGCCCGAAAGCACGGCCACCAAAGCCACCACGGCGAGAGCTGTCAGGGCGGCATACCAGAACCGCTGCTGCCATGCGGCCGGTCGGATTTCGTCAATCTGCACAAAATCAACCTGAGCGAAGAACGGGATGGTTTGAATCCTAATCTTTGCCGCCGAGGCCGGACGCCGCGCCATAAATGGCAACCGTCGCCGCCGCCGCCCGGGCCACAGCATTGCGTAATTCTTGCGGTTCCAGCACCTCGGCTTCGCCGCCCCAACCGAGCAACCACTGCTGGAGATCCGGCGAAAGCCCGGCCCGCATCTCCAAAATCAGCCCGTCCGGATCCAGAGTGAGCTTCTGCGTGGCATGCCAGACGCGTTCCCCGATCAGACGCGCGGCCACGCCGGTGAAACGCACCTTAACCTTGCGCGCCCTCCCCCCTTCGAAGACGGCAAAACTGCCCTCGAGCATTTTGGCGAGGGAGAAGTTCTTCGGCCGCCGGAATTTTACTCCGGTCCGCCCGACACTCCGGATGCGTGGCAAGGCGAAAGTGCGCACCGCTCCGCGCGAACCGTCATGACCGAACATATACCACTGGTTTTCGATACAGCCGAGATGGTAGGGCTGCACCGTCCGCGTTTCCTCTTTCTCCCCAGCCAACTTGTGGTACGCCAACTCCACTTCCGCCCCTTCAGTCACCGCTTTGGCCAGGGCATCAAAAATCTGCACATCAGCCAGTCCGGTTCCGCTGCTCCGCACGGACAAGGCGCCTTCCAATTCGTGCCAGGCGACCTCCATGTCGCCGCCGAGCGAACGACTCAACTTGCGGAAAGCGCCGGCCAGCGGGCGCTCGAAGGTCGTGCCGCGGAATTGCTCGAGCGATTTCTGGGCAAGCAACAAGGCAGCAACTTCACCCTGCGAAATCTTCATGACCGGAAAGTCACGCACCGCCGCAGTGTAATAAAACCCGTGTTTCACCGCGTCGTATTCCAGCGGCAGACTAAGGCGGTCGCGCATGAACTCCACATCACGCATCACCGTCTTGGCCGAGACTTCGAGTTCTGTGGCCAGGCCCTGGCAGTTAGGATAATCCCCTTCGGAGATCTCGCGGTGGATGCGCCACATCCGCTCCATCGGCGGACGCGTGCTGCCTTCCGCGGGCATTTTGGCGGGCGATGATTTTTTTGGAGGTTTCGAGGGCATCGGACAGCGGATGTCCTACCCCATCGTTGAAACTCGCGGGTGATGAAAGCAAAAAACCACCCCCGTTCCGGTCACCGCACCCCGAATTCCCGTCGCGACGATCCATTGCCCCACGAATTGGGCATGCATATCTTCGCCTTGATCAAGCGCAACCTGCTGGCCCGTCGCCGGTCCCAGGACACCCCGAGCACCAGCCAACTGACCTTTGTCTTCTAACCGCAGGAGCAAAGCGGAAAACATCGCCGTCACATGGGATTCCCGCCGAACAGGTCTTGCTTAACTTGTCGCCACGACCACAAGGGCGTAAAGCGCCGCGGCCACGCCTAAGCCGAGCGAACCCCAAGCGGCCATCGTAAGGGTGTCCCGCTTTTTCGCCTCGGGCGGCAAGGGCGAGAGCGAACGGAAACCATCCGGGCGGCCACCCTCCAGCGTATCGGGATCAAGATCTGGCGTGGCAACCAGCGCGACCTCCGGTGCTTCCACCTCGGCGCCGGACAGTTCCATAAAAACAGTGCGGACGCCACCGAAGTAAATCTCATCGCCTTCGCCCAGCGGATGCTCGCCGGTGATTTGCACGCGGTTGAGAAACGTCCCATTGGTCGAATCAAGATCGCGCAGGACCATCGCGCCCTCCACCCCGGCGATCTCGGCATGACGGCTGGAGAGCGAGTCATGGTCGATGGCTAGGTCATTGTCAGCGAGACGACCTATGCTCAGGCTTTCCCCGGTCCATTGATGGATCGTCGGGGTGTCCTCGGGGAAATAAACGGTCAAACGCACAGCGTCTCCAAACTACCCGCCCGCCTTGGTCTCATCAATAAGTTTGGCGAACTGGTCAAAAAAGTATTCTGCATCGTGCGGACCGGGCGCGGCTTCGGGATGGTATTGCACACTGAAGACCGGCATGGCATTGCTGCGCAAGCCCTCCACCGTACCGTCGTTCAAGTTGACATGCGTAACTTCGGCATCGGGCGGCAAAGACTCCGGGTCAACCGCGAACCCGTGGTTCTGCGCCGTGATCGAAACCCTCCCGGTAAGCAGATCCTTGACCGGTTGGTTGCCCCCGCGATGGCCGAACTTCAACTTGAAGGTCTTTCCGCCCAATGCGTAAGCCAGAATCTGATGACCCAGACAAATCCCGAAAATCGGTTTTTTTCCAAGCAAGCCGCGTACGTTTTTATGGACGTAATCCAGCGCGCCGGGGTCACCCGGGCCGTTGGAGAGAAAAATTCCGTCCGGCTCCAAGCCCAGCACTTCATCGGCCGAGGTGTCGGCCGGCACCACTCGCACGGCCAAACCGCGTTGGCGCAGTCCGCGCAGGATGTTGCGCTTCATCCCGAAATCATAAGCCACCACGCGGTGCCGCACCGGGGGCAGAAAACCAAAAACGTTGCCCAGGGGATCGCGCAATTCGCCTGCTCTCGTTGTCCCTTGGGCCATTTTCCACGGACGGCTCTCCGCCTCCATCGGGTCCCAGTCGAAGGCCTCGCGTGGCGTCACCTCCCGGACAAAGTCCATCCCCACCACACCGTCGCCCTGCTTCGCCCGCTGCACAACTTGCTCAGGAGACATCGCTTCCGTCGTGAGGCACGCTTTCATGGCCCCGCGTTCCCGCAGATGCTTGGTCAAAGCCCGCGTGTCGATTTCCCGGATGCCCGGGACTCCATGACGTTGCAAGTAATCATGCAGGGATTCTTCCGAACGCCAATTGCTCGGTGCCTCGCTCAATTCCTCGATGACAAATCCCCGCACCTGTGGCCCTCGGGCCTCTTCATCAAGCACATTGATCCCGTAGTTGCCAATATGCGGATTGGTCATGGCCACAATCTGTCCAAAGTACGAGGGATCGGTCAGCACCTCCTGGTATCCGCTCATCGATGTGTTGAAGCACATTTCTCCCGTCACCGTTCCGGTGGCCCCAAAGGCCTCCCCGCAAAAAATCCGCCCGTCCTCAAGTGCCAGAATCGCCGTCATGATCGAACATACCTTTTAACTGTTCGGCCAGTCGCCCGCAAATCCCAAACCACCGTCCTACCCGCCCCGCGCCTTGGCCAGCCCGATCCGGTGGCAAAATAAAAGCGCCCCCCGTTGGCACAGGAGGCGCTTTGTCAAGTATTGCCCCGGGCGAGCCGTCACGACCCAATTCCCGATCCCTTGAAGACAAGGGCGGACGACCGCCGCGGCCAGCGCGGACTTCCAACGAAGGCATGTCCTTGCCAGCCACAGCTCAGCCTCCTGGGATAATATAATACGGTTCGGGGCTTGAATCGTTTACTCGAACTCTCTAGGGCAAATTATCTTCAGCGTTGCGAAAGATCTAGGCACGAAAAACAGCACCAAGCACCGCTTTCGCGTGATCGCGCAGTGTTTCGACCGCACGGTCAACTTCCTCGGAGGTCAATGTTCGTGCCTCGTCGCGGAATGTCAAGGTGACGGTCAAGGAACGCTGCTCCACCGGCAAGGTCAGTCCGCTCGGGTCCGCGAAAACATCCTTCAGTCCGACCGAAAACAAATGCGGTGCCTGCGCCCCGGACAACGCTTTCTCCACCGCCGCATACCGTGTGGCCTTCGGCAGGATGAGCGACAAATCACGCGTGACGGCCGGAAACTTCGGCAAGGCGCGCACCCGCACGGGAGCAGACACGGCCTCCAGCCAGCCATCAATGTCCATCTCCGCATAATAAATTGGTGACTTCGCTGCGAATTTCTCGCCGAGCGCCCGCGGTAGTCTCCGCAGCAAACCCTCGATCCCCATGCCGGTCACGCGCAAGGCAAGACCGGCCTCGGGCCTGAATTTCACCGTGCCGAGCACGGCCTGCAGCCCCCCTTTCAATTCAAAAAGACCCGCCTCTGCGCCGGTGCAAAGCAAGGCCAAGGCCGTCGCCTCCTCCTTGCCTGCCGTCCTAAAAACCGGCCCGACCTCGAACAAGCGAACCCTCTCAGCCCCATGACGCAGGTTGCGGGCCAGTGCTTCAAGCAAACCCGCAAGCAAAGCCGGTCTGAGCAGCGCCTGATCCGCACCCAGTGGATTCCGCACCGCCAGCGCGTCATCCGGCGTCTCGCCTGCCCGCCGCAAGGCATCGGGAGAAACAAAATGCGAGGTTCGCGCCTCGCTGAAGCCCTGCGCCCTTAAACGTTCGCGCAGCTTTTCCGCATTGTCATGCCGCAAATCCGCCACGCTCGCGGCCGCGGGAAACCCGCGCAGGCGCGAGGGCACCCGCTCGATCCCCGCCAACCGGATGACCTCCTCGATCAAATCCACCTCGCGGGTCAGATCCGGACGGAATCCCGGCACGCTCCATTGGTCGCCAGTTTTGGTCAATCCGAGTCGCGAGAAGATGGCGTCGATCTCTGCGTTGCCGATTTCCAACCCGAGCAAGGCGCGGCAGCGGTCGTGGCTGAAGTTGATCGTTGCCAAGTTCCGCGCTTCCCGGCCCACGACCAGCACTTCCGTGTCGGCCACGCCGCCTGCTGTTTGCAAAATCAACTCCGCAGCGCGAGCCGATGCCGGCAGAACTCCGGACGGATCAACCCGCCGCTCGAAGCGATAGCTCGAGTCGGTGGAAAGCCCCAACTCGCGCGAGGACTTGCGCACCCGCGAGGGCTCGAACCAGGCACTTTCGAGCAGTATATCACTTGTTCCCGTCGTCACTCCGGTTTCCGCACCTCCCGTCACCCCGGCTAACGCTACCGCTTTCCCGGCGTCAGCGATGACCAGATCATGGACCCGGAGCTTGATTTCCGAACCATCCAGAGCGCGGAGCATTTCGCCTTCGCGCGCACGGCGAACCACAATTCCTTGCTCAAGCTTGGCCAAGTCGAAGGCATGCAAGGGCTGGCCGGTCTCCAAAAGAACGTAATTGGTCACATCGACCACGTTGTTGATCGGCCGCAACCCGACCGCGGTCAGCCGGTCGGCCAACCACGAGGGACTCGCCCCGACCTTCACCCCGCGGATGATCCGCGCCGTGTAAAAAGGACACCCCGCATCTTCGAGCTTGACCACCTCGCCCGCCGCTTTCTCCGCGACCATCGGCGGCGGTGACAAGTTCGCCTCGACCTCGGTCAGAGCTGCCACCTCGCGGGCCACACCGCGGTAGCCGAGTAAATCCGGACGGTTGGGCGTCACTTCCAACTCGAGCACGGTGTCCGGCGGGAACAACTCCTTCACCAGTTTACCGACCGGGGCATCGGCGGACAAAATCAGCAACCCCTCGGCGTCCTCGGCCAGCGTCAACTCCTTCGCGCTGCACATCATGCCGTCGGAAACAACCCCGCGCAGCTTGCCGGACTTGATCTTGAAATCCGGCCCCAACACCGCGCCGGGCAAAGCCAGTGGAACTTTGTCGCCGACTTGGTAATTTTTGGCCCCGCAAACGATCTGCCGCGGCTGACCCGATCCGTCATCGACCTGACACACGCTCAGGCGATCGGCGTTCGGATGCTGCCCGCTCGACAAAATCTGCGCGACCACAACCTTGTCCGGTATCTCTCCGCGCCCCTCGCGTCCGACCACCTCCGTGCCGCCCTTGGTCAATGCCTCGGCCAGCGCGTCGGCCGACTGCGGTAGCGCCACGTAGTCCTTAAGCCATTCGAGGGAAATTTTCATGACGCAAATTGCCCGAGGAACCTTTGGTCGTTTTCGACAAACATCCGAATATCCGGCACTCCGTAGAGGATCATGGCGAGGCGTTCGAGGCCGAAGCCGAAGGCGAAGCCAGTCACCTTGTCCGGATCGAAAGCCTGGTCACCCCGACGATCATTGATTTGGGCAAAGACCGCCGGATCAACCATCCCGCACCCCGCCAACTCGAGCCAGCGCTCACCGCCACCCAAGGCGACCGCACGCACATCAATCTCGTAACTCGGTTCGGTGAAAGGGAAAAAATGAGGACGGAACCGCACCTTGGTGTCGGGTCCGAACAGTTCACGGAAGAAAAACTCGAGCGTGCCCTTCAAGTCGCCCAAAGTGACCCCTTGGTCAACGTAGAGGCCTTCCATCTGCGTGAATTGGGCCAAGTGCGTGGCGTCAACCTCGTCCCGGCGGTAGGCCGCGCCCGGCGCGATAATCCGGAGCGGGGGCGCCTCCTTCTCCATGGCGCGGATCTGCACACTCGAAGTATGCGTCCGCAGCAGGCGGCCATCGGGCAGATAAAAAGTGTCTTGCTCGTTACGCGCCGGATGATCGGGCGGCGTATTGAGGGCATCGAAACAATGCCACTCGGTCTCGATGTCCGGCCCCTCAGACAAGGCAAATCCCATCCTCCGGAAAATTTCCACCGCCCGCCGCTGCAGATGCTGCAGGGGATGCAAACTTCCGACCGTCCGCGCCACACCGGGTAAAGTCGGGTCGATCTGCGATAATTCCACCTCCTCAGCCGCGGCGGAAAGCACCGACCCGCGCGCCTCGAGCGCACTGGCAATCGCGGTGCGGACTTCATGGAGAAGCTTACCGATTTCCGGACGCTCCTCCTTGGACAAATGCCGCATCTGCTCTCCGGCCCGAGTGAGCCCGCCCGATCGTCCCGTGATGGCCACCCGGGCCAGTTCGAGCGAGGTCAAATCCGCCGCGCCCGCGATATCGCGGAGCGCTTGCTCTCGCAGGGCGACAAGTTCCTCACGCATGGTGTGCGCTTGGTGACAGGGCGGCCGCGGCAAAGGCTGCCGCGACCGCTCAAGATTCAGGCAGCTTTCAACGCGGCCGCACCTCTCGCCACGATCTGCTGGAACGCGACTTCGTCGGCCACGGCCAGATCGGCCAGCATTTTGCGGTTGATCGCGATGGATGCCTTCTTCAGACCCTCCATCAATCGACTGTAGGTGATCCCCTCGGCGCGGCACGCGGCATTAATACGCGTGATCCACAAACCGCGGAAATTCCGCTTGCGCGTCTTGCGGTCGCGGGTCGCCCAGACTTGGGCTTTCATCCGCGCGTCTTTCGCGTAACGGAACAGCTTGCTGCGACGGCCGCGGTAACCCTTGGCCTTCGACACCATCGTCTTGCGCCGCTCACGACTGGCCGGCGCGTTTGTTGCTCTTGGCATCTATTTTCCCGCCTCGCGGCGGTCTCCTCGGGACAGATCGTTTCGTTGTTCGGCCGTGCACCTCATCCATCCCGTGAGCCCCGATTCGCGGGGCCAGGTGCGCCAGCCGGCGTCAATCTCTAACCAAAAGGCAGGTTCTCCTTGATGCGGGCCACGTCGGAGACGTCCACTAGGGCGCTCTTCGCGAGGTGCCGCTTCCGCTTGGCGCTCTTCGACGACATTAAATGGCGTCGCGAAGCATGGGCACGGAGGACCTTGCCGGTGCCAGTGACCTTGAATCGCTTGGCCACTGCCTTTTTTGTTTTTCTACGAGCTACCGATTTCGGCATAAGGATTAGGAACCTATGGCCCGAGCAGAAGGCTGGCAAGCCTTTCCTACTCCATCCAATTCAGGATGTTGAAATTGGCACTGACCAACACCGTGATGATCACCGCGAGGGTAAGCAAACCCATCGACGTCCCTGTGGCGGCCAAAAGGATCAGCCACTGGATGAAGTTGTCTTCCGGATCGCGCGCTTGCATGGTTGTTGGTTTACACCCTTGGCCGAGACCGCGGAAGCAAAAACCCGCGCGGAGCGCACGCTGTATTCCGCCTCGTAACGCCGGCCGCGGCAACGCAGACCCTCGAGGCGCAAGCGAACCGACTCGTCGAGCAGCGAGCGCAATCCTGGGCCGATCAGCGTCGGGGCACTCGCTCCTCCCATTATCTTCGGGACAAAAACCACACGCAAGCGCTGCAAAGTTCCCGCCGCAAGCATGGCGGCCAACGCCCCCGCCTGACCGCGCGGCCCGAGCAGTTTGCCGTCGAAGCTGAGGCTGACCCGGAGCTGGCCCGCCTTGCTCACTCGCTGTGCTCGATTTGATCCTCGAGCCGGTCCACCTCCTGCCGCATGTCGCGCAGGTTGACCGATTCATCTGAGGAGGACCGGTAAAAGAGAAAAATAATCCCGCCGGCCAGACTACCCAGGGTGTTGATGAGAAAGCCGGACACCGAGATCAAGGTGGCAATGGCCGCCCCCACCCCGAATGGCGCCAGCAGGGAAACAAAGAGACTTTCCCGCAGGCCGATGCCCGAGACACTGATCGGGATGGCCGTGATCACCGCGACAATCGGCATGACCGAAAAAATATCGACCACCCCGAGCAGGTCGGTAAACGCACGGGCCGCGCAATAGAACGTGGTGAAAAACATGCCGAAAAGCGGAAAGGAAATGAGCAAGGCCCAGATGGTCAGGCGCCAGCCTTTGGCGTACATATGGCAAGCGGCCGAAACTTCCACGATTCTTCCCCGCAGGGGTGTCCACTGCGGAAGATAATGCACCCAGCCGAGGGCCGAAACGGCAAACATGCCCAGAATGGTGATCGACGCGGCACCGAGCAGCCACAAAAGCAAATTCAGCAAGGTCGAGCTGCCCTCGGCCCGGTCCAGCAAGTCGTAACGGAAATAAAGGAGGGCCAAGCTCAGAAAAATCAGGGCGAGCATGCCGATCACGCGGTCCATGAACACACTGAGCAGCGCCGCCGCTTTGTTGTCCTTCGCTTCGCGCATGGTCAGAAACATTTTCACCACGTCACCGCCGGTCGAGCCCAGCATGAAGAGGTTGAAGAACATTCCGATCATGAACAATTGCCAGGTCCGCAGCCAGGTCATGTTGATATTTTGCACGGCGAGAAGAATTTTCCACCGGGCCGTGGCCACCATCGTGCATAAAAAAAACACACCGACACCCGCCCCCAACCAGCGCCAGTCAGCCAGCTTGACCGCCCCGAGCATTTCACGCCGGCGCTCGGGATCATGGAAGACCCACCACAGGAGGCCGATGGTGACAGCCAACTGCAGCATGGTGAGCAAAGTTTTTTTCATACGCGAGCACCGAACAGAATCAATCAGTTAATGGCCCCACGCGAAATAACTTTTTTGGCCACCTCCTCGCCGCTGGCCATCACCGCGTCGATGCTCGCACCGCATTGGGCATCACCAGCCACCCGCACGCCGGGAGGCAGCACGCCCCAGGGCGAAGGACGGCGACGGAAGCCCGGCAACTGCTCGGGCACCGCATAAGGGACCTCGATAAAAGCCAGCGGACGCATCGATCGCGGGTCCGCTCCAAACCATGACGCCACCTCTGCCCGTACCAATTCCGCATCCGCTGCGCGGGCGTGGCCGGGCAGAACAGTGACACTCCATAAGTGGGCATCCCGCGGGGCCAGACTGGGCGCGGCATTGCTGACCAAGGCGGCATGCAAAACCGGACTCTTTTCGCGCCTTGGCGGGAGGCAGAGCCACGCGCCGTCATAAAACGGACGGTCCGCCGCAAAATAATGGACGGCCGTGGCCAGCGCGGCCCGGGGCTTCCCGCTCCCGAGCAAACGGCAGGCCGCCGGTTCGTCGACGGCCAGAATAACCTCCTCCCCGGCTAGAACCGACCCGTTGGCGAAGCGCACCCCGCCAACCCGGCCGTGCGCGAAGACCAATGACTCCGCTCGCATTCCGTAACGAACCATGTCCTGAGGAATCCCCGCCACCAACTGCTCGGCGAGAGCCCCGATTCCGCCGGCCGGAAGCAGGGCCCGCCCGGTGACAAAGCGCCGCAGATAACCGAGAAAAACTTCCCCGCTGGTCTGCAGCTCCGGGTCGAGCAAAACGCCACCGAAGAAAGGCCGGGCAAAGCGCGTAAAAAAAGTTTCACTAAATCCGCAGCGCTGCAACAAGGCCGCGGTTGAAAGGCTGTCGTCAACTCCCCCCCGTCCGAAAGACTTGGTAACCAGACCAAGCAAACGAAACAAATCGGCCCACGGGATAACCTCCGCCCGGAGCGCGCCAAGAAGCGCCAGGGGCCGGCGCAGGGGGTTTTCCAAGCAACTCGGACGGCCACCTCCGACCAACATGGCGCCTGCCCGGAAGCGTCCGCCACCCAAGGCGGTCAAATCAAGATGTCGGCGCGCTGTCGGATAGGAATCGAGAAGCACCTGGAATCCGCGATCGAGAATGAAACCCTCCGGCGTCCGCTCGGAAACCGCCCTCCCGCCCGGACGGCCGGATGCTTCGCAAAGGACAAACGGATGCCCGGCTTCCGAGAGCAACTTCGCGCAGGTCGAACCCGCCAACCCCGCGCCGACAACAATGGTCATTGGTAGGTCAATACTGCCACTCCGCGCCTTGAACAAATACTTCTCGCACCATTCGCATTCTACATTAACGTCCGACACGCATCATGCACAAAGCAGCACCTCTCAAATTCGAGAAAGAAATCATCGATGAGTTAAAATACACCATGGCGCGTGACCAGGTTACGGCGTCGCGCCGCGAATGGTGGATTGCGACCTCGATGGCCATCCAGCGCATGGTCATTGAGCGCATGATGAAAACCCTCGCTGTCCATAACGAGCAAAATGTCCGCCGTGTTTACTACATGTCTATGGAGTTCCTCATGGGCCGCCTCTTTGCCAACAACATGATTGCCGCCGGCGTCTTCAATCAAGTCAACGAAGCCCTCGACAACCTCGGTCACCCCCTCGAGGAAACGCGCGATGAAGAATACGACATGGCGCTCGGCAATGGTGGCCTCGGTCGTCTCGCCGCCTGCTTTCTCGACTCGTTGGCTACGCTCGACCTCCCCGCCGTCGGCTACGGCATTCACTACCAATACGGCCTCTTCAAACAAGAGTTCCGCAAAGGCTACCAGGTCGAACTGCCCGACGCCTGGATCCAATACGGCTCCCCCTGGGAGATCGTCCGGCCCTCCCACCGGCAGGAAGTCCCGGTCTACGGCCACGTCGAGACGATGGGTGACGGCCTCGGCCACACCCGCTCGGTCTGGGTCGGTTTTCGCAAGCTCATTGGTGTTCCCTATGACATTCCGATTCCGGGTTACGGCACCGAAACGGTCAATTTTCTCCGCCTTTGGGAGTCAAAGGCCCCCGAAGAATTCGATTTCGACGCCTTTAACCGCGGTGGTTACGAGGAGGCTGTCCGCCAAAAAAACATGGCCGAGACGATCAGCAAGGTCCTCTATCCAAACGACAACACCGAGGCCGGCAAAGAGCTTCGCCTCCTCCAGCAATACTTTTTCACCGCCTGCTCCCTGCGGGACATCATCCGCCGGTTTCAGAAAGACAACTCGGACTGGTCCAAATTCCCGGAAAAAGTCGCCATCCAACTGAACGACACGCACCCTTCGATCAGCATCCCGGAATTGCAGCGCCTCTTGGTCGATGACTACGACCTTCCTTGGGCACAAGCCTGGTCCATCGTCACGCGGACCTTCGCCTACACCAACCATACCCTTCTGCCTGAAGCGCTGGAAAAGTGGAGTGTCGCCCTCCTCCGCAAAGTCCTTCCGCGCCACTTGCAGATCATTTTTGAGATCAACAAGAGCTTTCTGGAAGAAGTCGAGAAGAAGTGGCCCGGCGACGTGGAGAAAAAGCGCGTGCTTTCCCTCATCGAGGAAAACCATGAGCAGATGGTCCGGATGGGTCATCTCAGCGTGGTGGGCAGCCATTCGGTCAACGGTGTAGCCGCCCTCCACACCAAACTGGTCAAATCCGACCTCTTTCCCGAATTCGACGCTCTCTACCCCGGACGGATCAACAACAAGACCAATGGCATCACCCCGCGGCGCTGGCTTGTCGCTTGCAACCCGCGCCTCTCCGACCTCATCACCCGCACCATAGGCGCCGGCTGGGAGCGCAATCTCGACCTTCTGCGCAAACTTGAGCCCCATGCCGATGACGCCGAGTTCCGCGAAGAATTTATGGCGGTCAAGCAGGCCAACAAAGTGAAACTGGCCCAACGCATCCTCGATGAGTGCGGTGTCGCGGTCGACCCCTCGGCCATCTTCGACGTGCAAATCAAGCGCCTCCACGAGTACAAGCGGCAACACCTCAACCTCCTCCACATCCTCTGGCTCTACCGCCGTCTGCTCAAAGACCCGCACCTCGCTATCCCGCCGCGCGTTTTTATCTTCGCCGCCAAGGCCGCACCGGGTTACGACACAGCCAAGCTTATCATCAAGGCGATCAACGCGGTTGGCGCGAAAATCAACGGCGACAAGCGTATCAAGGACAAACTCAAAGTTGCCTTCATGCCGAACTACCGCGTCTCCTTGGCCCAGCGTATCGTCCCCGCCGCCGACCTCTCCGAACAAATCTCCACGGCCGGCAAGGAGGCCTCCGGCACCGGCAATATGAAACTCGCCCTCAACGGCGCCATCACGATCGGCACCCTCGACGGCGCCAATGTCGAGATCCTCGAAGAAGTGGGCCAAGACAATATCTTCATTTTCGGCCGCACGGTCGAGGAAGTGCGCGCGTTGGTTGCCGCTGGCTACGACCCGCAGAAGTTTTACGGTTCCGACCCCGAACTCGCCGCCATCATCGACTGGCTGGGCACCGACTACTTCACCCCGGACGAAGGCTCCCATGTGCTCGCCCCGCTCCGCGACAATCTCCTCTACCACGACCCCTACCTCTGCCTCGCCGACTTCAAGTCCTACTGCGAGGCCCAGGAAAAAGTCTCCGCCGCTTATCAGGACAAACCCCGCTGGGGCAAAATGGCCGTTCTTAACACCGCACGGGTCGGAAAATTTTCCAGCGACCGCACCATTCGGGAATACGCCCGTGACATCTGGCACCTCGATCCCGTCCCAGTACGCTGACCGCCCCTGCATCTCAAACAAGGCGGCGGCGAGATAACGCGCCCACCGCTTCCCGTGCTTCCCGGGCCAACCCTCCTCGTCGTCTCATCCGCTCCCCGTCGCGCTCGCCGCCGGCTTGACGCGCCACTATCCTTGCCTCAGCGCACCCTGCCAGCCATGATAATACGCGCAGCGTAGGACTTCCGCGCCCCTCGCCGCGCGCCCCGCTCCATGGCCAGCGTCACCCTTCAAAACGTCACCAAAATCTACCGCGGTCGCCGCGGCGAGGAAATCCCGGCCGTCCTTGGCCTCTCCCTGGAAATCCCCGACAAGTCTTTTGTTGTCCTGCTTGGTCCGTCTGGTTGCGGCAAAACCAGCACCTTGCGCATGGTTGCCGGCCTCGAAAGTCTCACCTCCGGACGCATTCTCATCGGCGACACCGACGTCAGCGGTCTGCCTCCGGGCGACCGTGATGTCACCATGGTCTTCCAAAACTACTCGCTCTACCCTCACCTCACCGTGGCCGAGAACCTCGCTTTCGGCCTCCGCGTCCGGCGCCTGGGCCCCGCGGACATCGCACGCCGCGTCCACGAGGCCGCCGGCATCCTCGGCATTGAGGATATCCTCCCGCGCATGCCCCGCGATCTTTCCGGCGGACAACAGCAACGTGTCGCGGTCGGCCGCGCCATCGTCCGCCAACCCCGCGTCTTCCTTTTCGACGAACCCCTTTCCAATCTTGATGCCAAAATGCGCGCCCAACTCCGGGCCGAACTGATCAAACTCCACCAGCGGCTTCAAACCACTATCATTTACGTGACCCATGATCAGGCCGAAGCCATGACCATGGGAACGAGCATCGCTGTGCTTCGCGACGGCACGCTCCAACAATCCGGCCGCCCATTGCACCTCTACAACCAACCGTGCAACGCCTTTGTGGCCGGTTTTCTCGGCGCCCCCCCGATGAACTTCATCCGCGGCACGCTCCAGGCCCGCGAAGGTGCCCGTCTGGCTTTTCGGGAAAGCGGCGGCGGGTCCCTCGAAATCGAACTCCCCGCGCGCACCAACCTGGCCCGCCTGATTGAAACGGAGGTTCTTCTCGGCCTCCGGCCCGAACATTTTCAACCCCTTCTGCCCGGCGAAACCCCCAACGCCGCCACCTTCCCCGCCCACCTCGACATTGTCGAACCCACCGGCGCCGAATCCATTTGCTACCTTCAGACCGGTGCCAACACCCTCATCTGCCGCAGTCGCCACATCATCGACACGCGCGAGGCCGGACACCGCATGCTCTTCCGCGCGGATTCGGCCAAACTTCTCCTCTTCGACCCGGCTACCAATCTGCGGATCGACTAATATGGATCTCCTCCGCACCCGCGAAGACGTCGAGCGCCACGAGGAGCACTTTCTTGCCCCATTCGCGCAGAAGTCCTCGGCGACCCGCGGCCGACGGCATGCGCAGTCCGTCCACCGTTGGCGCAGCGAGTATCAACGCGACGTCGCCCGCATCATCCATTCCGCCGCCTTCCGCCGCCTTGAATACAAAACCCAGGTCTTCCTCAATGGGACCGGCGACCACTACCGCACACGTCTCACCCATACGATGGAGGTCGCCTCGATCAGCCGCACCTTGGCTCGTGCTCTTGGTCTGAACGAAGACCTGGCCGAAGCTATCGCTCTGGCCCATGACCTCGGCCACGCTCCCTTTGGCCACTCCGGCGAGGAAACCCTAAACCGCCTGCTCAAAGACCACGGTGGCTTCGACCATAACGGGCAAAGCCTTCGCGTGGTCACTTTGCTCGAAAGCCCCTACGAGGATTTCGACGGGCTCAACCTGACCTATGAAGTGCTCGAGGGCGTGCAAAAACATGCCACCGCCCGAGTCGCGCCCGGCCTCGGCGCTTACCCCTCTGCCTGCCTCGAGGGGCAAATCGCTGACCTCGCCGACGAAATCGCCTACTACACCCACGATCTGCAGGACGGTCTGGAAGCCGGACTGATCAAGGCGGCCCAACTGGCCGACGTCGCCCTTTGCACCGAAGTCTCCCACGACCACGGACTCGACCTGGCCGACGCCGACGCCAAGACGGCGCGCCTCAGTTTGGCCCGACTACTCTCCAATCATCTCATTCAAGATGTGCTAGAAACCAGCGCCGTCCGCATCGCGGCCGCAGGAGTGATGACGGCCGATGAGACCCGTTCCCACCCGGATCTCCTCATCGCTTACAGCGAAGGTACCGCGGCCAAGACCAAAGCGCTTCGCTCCTTCCTCTATGCCCACCTTTACTTTCACCCCGAAGTCAGTGACGCCAACCAGCGGGCCTGCGACCTGATGGCCGATGTCTTCAATGCCTACCTTCTAGATCCGAGTCAGATCGGACGCGAGGCGACCCGCCGCGTGCCCAATTGCGGACTGCAGCGCGCGGCGGGCGATTACATCGCGGGCATGACCGACCGCTATCTTCTGCGCGAGCACGCGCGGCTGTTCCCTTCATCGTGAGGCCGCTCGGCGTCTTGTCGCGCGTTCTCGGTGTCGCCATCCTCGTCTGGCTCGGGTTGCTCGTCTTCCTCGCGCTGACCCAACGCTCGATGATCTACTATCCTTCACGCAACGACGCGGAATCGCTCGAACGCGAAGCCCGCGTCAGCGGGTTCCAGCCTTGGAGAAATCCCGCCGGCCAAACCATCGGTTACTTTAGCCCGGCCGCGCCGAACGACACACGACCACCCGCCGCCGTTCTCATCACGCACGGTAACGCCGGTTACGCCGCGCATCGTGTGGACTATGCACACATTTTGCGCAACGCCGCACCGGATCGCGCTCTTTCTGTCTACATCCTCGAATATCCCGGCTACGGCGCGCGGCCCGGGCAACCCGCGCAGACCGATTTTCTCGGCGCGGCGGATGAAGCGGTGAGCCTGGTCCCCGACAACATGCCCCTCATTGTCCTTGGTGAATCCATCGGCACCGGCGTCGCCGCCGCCACCGCTGCGGCACACCCCGACCGCACCAAAGGACTTCTCCTCCTCACCCCGTTTGACAGCCTCGCCAATGTCGCGCAATACCATTATCCAATCCTCCCCGTCCGTTGGATCATGCGCGACCAATACCCGGCTGGGATTTGGCTTGAAAATTTCCAAGGCCCGATCGCCATCATCCTCGCGGCAAAGGACACCATCGTCCCCGCCAAATTTGGCCAAAAGCTTTACGACGCCTACCCAGGCCCCAAACTTCTCCTCATCGCCGACCAAGCCGACCACAACGACCTCCTTTCCACCCTCCCCGCATCCGCTTGGCAAGAAGCCCTTAACTTCCTTCTTCCTTGGTAAATCCAGCTGGCCCGGCCGGCTGCACGCCTTCGCCCAAGTTTCCAACTCAGGCCTCAGCCCTACCTTCTCCGTTTGATCCCGAACGAATACCCGCTCCGGTGCCTTCCCCCGCCCGCTGCGCGGGCCTTCACGTGGGTCGCCGTCGGGTCCAACAAGGTCGTGTATTTGTAATCGAAGCCGTCGAGCTGCAGCCGCGGAATCTTCATTCCGATAAAGCGCTCGATCGATTCGATCATGGCCAGATCCTCCGCCGTCACCAGCGTGAAGGCATCGCCCACGGCCTGCGCCCGCCCCGTTCTCCCGATGCGGTGCACATAATCCTCGGGATGGCCCGGGATGTCGTAGTTGATCACGTGGGACACGCCCGCAATATCCAAACCGCGGGCCGCAATATCCGTCGCGACGAGAACCTCGTAGCGCCCGTTCTTGAAGCCTTCGAGTGCTTCCTCGCGCTCACGCTGCGTGCGGTTGGAGTGCAACGCCACCACCGAGTGATTCTCTTTCTTCAACTGACGGGCAATGCGGTCCGCCCCGTCCTTCGTCCGGCAGAAGACAAGCACGCAATCAAAATTTGTTTTCTCCATCAATCCCGAGAGCAATTCGTATTTCTGGTCCATGGCCACCGGATAAAATGCGTGCGTGATCGTCTCGGCCGGCGACATCCGAATGCCGATCTCGATTTTTTCCGGGTCATTGACCGCGAATTTGGCCAACGACTCGATCTCACCCGGCATGGTCGCCGAGAAAAAGAGCGTCTGGCGGTTCTTGGGCAGCTTCTGGATGACCCGCCGCACCTGCGGCAAAAATCCCATATCGAGCATCCGGTCAACTTCATCGAGAACGAGAAACTCCAAACCCCCGAGCGGCACCTCGTTTTGCTCCATGAAATCAAGCAGGCGCCCCGGTGTGGCCACGATAATATCCGTCCCCCGTTGCAATTCCTCCCGCTGCTTTCCGTAGCCCACCCCGCCGTAGAGCAAGGTGCAGGTCAAATCGCTGAACCGCCCGTAATCGCGGAAGGCCGTCTCCACCTGCATGGCCAGCTCGCGCGTCGGTTCGAGGACCAGACACCGCGGTTGCGGCTGATGCGTTCCCAATTTACTCAAAATCGGCAGCCCGAAAGCCGCCGTCTTCCCGGTGCCGGTCTGGGCCGACCCCATCAAGTCCTTGCCCGACAAAATGACAGGGATGGCCCGCAACTGGATCGGCGTGGGATCGACAAACCCCATCGACTGAACCCCGTGCACCACCGCATCCGACAACCCCAACTCGTTAAAACCCATAGATAAGAAACCTCACGTAAGAAAAGACACTATCCTCCACCAAGAGCCCACCGCAAAGAACAAACTGCGGCGGCCCGACTTGGGCAACCCCGAGATCCTCGCGACTCGATGAGTGCGACAACCAGTTCGCATCGCAGCAGAGTACTGTCGGCACCACGCCGCTTCCTCGGCAGACGTGGCTTCCCATCCTCGGCACCGGCATGGCACCTTACCTTCTCGTCGCCTGCGACAAATGGCGTCACCGCGCATGACCATCAGCCAGCAGTCAGTCTCCCTCGACCCGCGTGATCCGGATTTTGTCCAAGACCCTTATCCTTTTTACGCCGAGCTCCGCGCCAAATGCCCCGTCTTCCACTGGAAGGAATTCGGTCACTGGTGTTTTGCTGGCTATGACGAGGTCAGTGCCCTCCTCCGCGACCGCCGCTTCGGACGCCAGATCCTCCACCTTGCCACCCGCGCGGAACTCGGCTGGCCCGAAGTACCCGCGCACCTCGCGCCGTTCCACCGATTCGAAGAACACTCCCTGCTCGAAATCGAACCCCCCGTGCACACCCGCCTGCGCGGGTTCATCAACCCCTCGTTCCTCCCGCGCCAGATCGAGCGACTCCGTCCGGAAGTGGAGCGGCTGTCTCACCAACTGATCGACCAATTCGCCGTGCAAGGATCCACCGATCTCATCGCGTCCTTTGCCGAACCGGTCCCCGTCATGGTCATCTCCCGATTTCTCGGCGTCCCCGACGACATGGGGCCGCAGATCCTCGCTTGGTCCCATGACATGGTCGCCATGTATCAGGCCCGGCGGGATCGTGATGTGGAGGACCGCGCCGTCGCCGCCACCATCGCCTTCAGTGCTTACATGCGCAGACTGCTGGCCGAATACCGTGCCACCCCCGGCGAAGATTTTCTCTCGCAACTGTTGACCGCCCGCGACGCTGACGGCACCGCGCTGACCGGGGACGAGTTGGTCACCACAGCCATTCTCCTCCTCAACGCCGGCCACGAAGCCACGGTCCACGCGATCGGCAACGGCGTGCAGGCACTCCTCACAGGCGCCGCCCCGGCCACGTTCCTCACCGCGCCGGCCACCTGCACCGAAGAAATGCTCCGCTTTGATCCCCCGCTTCACATGTTCAAACGCTACGCCCTTGAGGACGTGGACTATGGCGGCATCAAACTGCAGCGCGGCGACCAGATCGGTCTCCTCCTCGCTTCGGCCAACCGCGACGAGCAGAAGTTTCCCCTGCCCGACATCTTCAACCCCACGCGCAGCCCGAATCCCCACCTCAGCTTCGGCGCCGGCATCCATTTCTGCATCGGCGCTCCGCTCGCCCGCTTGGAGCTCCAGACCGCCCTCCGCGTCCTCTGCGAACGACTTCCCACCCTGCGACCGGACGGCCAAGCACGCTACCGCGACACGTGGCACTTCCACGCCCTGGAATCACTCCCGGTGAGCTGGTGATTCCTCAGCCCGGAACCCTCTGCTGGCTCGGCCGGCCGGCACCTCTGCAACCCATTCCAAAGCGCCCTCCTCACCGTTGAGGTCCTTCATTATGCCGCCACCCTGTTGCGCCATGCTGTCTCTGCGTTTATAAGTTTGGGGTGCTTCCCCCTGCTCGCGGTTTCTGCAGCCCTTTCCTTTGGATGCTTTTGGTGCTAAGTTGTGGCTCAGCCGGGTTGGCCGACACGGAACTCAATGTGCCCGGGCACCGGTTGGTCTGGAATGACGAGTTTGAAGCGCCCTCGGTGGACGTCAGCAAGTGGGACGTCGCCACCGGGGTCAATGCTTGGTATCAGCGCGCCAGCGATAGTCGGTGGGTGGAACCGCAATGGTTCAATGAGCCCTTCGCGCCGTGGCTTCAAGCAGGAACCATCAATGGCGAACGCCAATACTACTCGCCGAACAATGTGACGGTGAACGACGGCGTGCTGCAGATTCAAGCCAGGCGCGAGACCGTGGCCGACCCGGTGGGCCTCTACGATCCGCAGTTCCACCGCTACACTTCGGGAAAACTGAACACCGCGGACGAATTTCAGTTCCGCTTCGGCATCGTGCGGTGGCGGGCCCAGTTGCCGGCGGGTCAGGGCATGTGGCCAGCCCTCTGGATGCTCAATGCCCCGAACCCCTACTATTGGGATGATGAAATCGACGTGATGGAGGCCCGCGGCTCGCTTCCGAACATCACGACCAGCGCCCACCACTTCAAAACGGGCGCCGACCGCGTCAACCAATACAACAGCGCCGAGCTCAACACCGGCCTTAATCTCCAGGCCGGCTTCCACCAATACGGGTTGGAATGGACGGCCTCTCGCATCCAGACGCACTTCAATGACCAAGTTGTTTTCACCGATACCGAGAGAATTCCCCAAGGCGCGATGTTTCTCATCATGAACGCGGCCGTCGGCGGTCTTTTTGACGGCGTTCCGGCCAGCGACGCGATCTTTCCGAGCAACTTTCTCATCGACTGGGTGCGGGTGTGGCAACCCTCCGCTTGGCCCAGCGACTTGGCCGATGGTGACTTCGAGAACTACCAGGGAGTGCACTGGGCGAACTGGAACACCATCGATGACGGCAACCTCAGCGCCGTTAACAATGGTGCGCTGCACGGGAGTTCTTCGGTGCGCCTTGCCCGCCTGAATACGGCCGTTCCGGGAGAAACCAGCGCGTCCAACCTGCTCACCGATGGCAGTTCCGATGACTGGAGTGCCTGGCTCAACCAGCTCGATGGAGATGGCAAGGTGACATCCGGTGCCGGGATCACCCCTGCGAGCATACCGGCCACTGCAACGGATGACACGGTCACCCTCGGCGTGCACCAGAACAGCACCTCCCCCGGGGCCAATGCCGTAGTCTACCGTCAGCTCAGCGATGCTTCGGTGCGCGGGCGAAGTCTGACCTACACGGGGACGATCCAGATCACCGAAACCTTTTCCATCGAGACGGAGGCAGTCGCTTTTATCCGCATCTTTCGAGGAGATTTTAGTTTTTCGGATCTCATGACTTCGGTAAAGGCCGGGGGCACGTTCACCATCCAAGCAGATATTCCCTCCACGGACGTCTCCTTCATTCAAGTCGGCTTGGAGACCAGCGGCCCGACGCGTTCCCCCGGACGCCTCGTCGCCACCACGTTGAGGCTCGTGGATCATGCATCCGCTCCCCCCGCCCCGGCCACCTACCGCACTGGATTTTCCCAGACCGTGGCGGCACGCCCCGGAGCAATCGTCCGCTACGGACTGATGGCGGCCAATTCCGCCGCCGACCCGCTCAGACCGGGCGCCGAAGGCCGCCTGCGACTCGAGTTTCTCAACGCCGCGAGCGTCGTGCTTTCTGAAGTGGTCACGCCACTGGTCGATGCAGCAAGCCCGCAGCACGCGACCGCTTGGTCGCTGGAAAATGTCACGCCCGCCACAGCGGCGTGGACAAGGCTCTCGATTGAGCGTTTCACCTCCAACCCCGTGACCGATACCTCAGGCAGCGTGGTTGCCGACGCCGTTTTCCTCCAGGTTCCAGGCCATAGCGCCCTGCCCCAGTTCACTGGCGAACCGGCCCGTCGGCTGGTTGTGAGGGAGGGAGACCCACTCGTTCTCGATATCACGGTCAGTTCGACCAGCCCCTTGACCTACCAGTGGTACCACGAAGGCAGAAAGACCTCTACCACAGCGGATGCCACCTTGGTCGCCACGCCGTCCCTGGCCGGGACCCATTTCGTGGTCGCCCGGAACGCCGCCGGGCCGGTCATTGGCGCGATCACGGACCTCACTGTGCTCGATGCGGGGCCCGACAACGACGGAGATGGAATCAGCGACGCGGATGAGGCTGCTGTTTACGGCACGAACCCTGTCCGCGCCGATTCTGACCGCGATGGTTTTTCCGACTATTACGAAGTCTTTGAAACGCTGACCGATCCTCTCGATGCCGCCAGCGCTTTCCAAATCACCGCCGTCGCACTCGTTGCCGGGCAGTTGGAGCTTACGTTCGAGTCAGTCCCCGGCCTCCATTATCAACTTGAAGCTAGCTCGGACCTTGCCAGCTGGGAGCCCGTAGGTCCGACCTTCGTCGCCACGGAAAAAAGCACTTTCTACCGCGATCCGCTGCCCCTCTCAGCCGACACGCCGAGATTTCTACGGGTTACAGTCAGACCGTGAAAGCTGCCGCGGCAGTTCCCGCTCCTCCTGCGCGAGAATGCTTGCAAATTCTTGTTCCGCCGCCACGGGACGTCTGACACCTGTTTCCCCCGCGGTACCGCACCGCCGTTCGAAGCTACCCGCAAAGGCGCTGACAACGTGGGGTCATCGCCCCACCGCACTCTCCCGCTCTCAAGTCTGCAACCCGGTACGCCGCCTTTTCTTCCTACCTCTTTTGCATCCAACGCCACGTATTGTTGTCCTGCGGCACCTCGATCCACTCGCCGCTGAACGACCGGTTGCGCCACAACTCGCCCTGCTGGGCCTGCACATCGGCCAACGGCAATTTCCGCTCCGCGGCCAGCTGCCTCATGACCACCACGCGATCCGCATTTTCCTCCGCGATGGTCTTCTCGACATAGGCCCCGTAGCTTCCCTCCGGCCGACTCAATACGGAGATAAGACCATCGCGTCCCTCGCCGACCAGTCGGGAATTTTTGAAGGTCTGGATCTCTCCCATGCGGGAGCGGCGGCGCGCATCGGCCGCCGGCGGGTCGGCTCCAGGAGCGGACTTTGCCGCGGGGGAACCCAATCTGCGCTCGTAAATGTCGACGCGCATGTTGATGTCGACCACGATAGGTTCGGGAGTAGCCAGTCTGACCGTCGGGCCCTGACAACCTCCGGAGAAGAGCGCGGTCGCCGCTAGGAGGACGCGCGCGGTCATCGCCTTCCTCCCTGTTGCCAACGCGAGGAACGCTTGGCTTCGTCTCCGTGAAAAACCAACTCGAAATTGCGGCTGCCGGCCGGACCTTTCATGCGAATGTCGATAATGCCTTGTTTTCCCACGAACCAGAATTCCGATCTCGCTCCCGTGTAGTCGAAGTCCCGCAGGGTCTCAAGGCTTACCCTGCTAAGCTCGCTTCGCAGCGCCGTCCAATCCGGGGGCAGGGACCCGAGCAAATCGTTCAATTTGTTGACCACCATGCGGCCCTTGCCCTGTCCCGAGGCTTCCCCCCGCACTCTTTCCACCACGGCCGCGCAACCATTGGCTTCGACCTTGAAATCAACCAGACCGTCCATGACAAAATGCTGCGAGGCACCGTCTGCCGTCAGTGGTGCGAGGTCCACATCCTGCCCGGAAATCCAGCCGGTCCACGGCGACTCGGGCTGGAGGAAGAAGCTGAAACCTCCGTTGACGTATCCGCGGTAGGCCCGCCCCCCGAATTCGCCGTTGATTCCCTTGCGGTCGAAGGTGACCGAAACCCACAGGTCGCTCGCGTGGAAGTTCCGCCAACGCGCCCGGCCGAACTTCACCACATTGACCAAATTGTCGCGCAAGACGTCCGGGGGATAGTTAAAGAGGAGATCCCCCCGCACTTTGCCCAGCGAAAGGTCGTAAGCCGGGAAATCGTAGTCTTCTTCCGGAACCTCAAGGACGAATTCGACATTCAGCCCGGCCAGCGAGGAAAGCGAAAGATTTCGCACCATGGTGTGGAAGGCGAGAGGCAAGCCGACCTCCGAGCGCCCCCCCACCGCGATGACCACTCGTCCGAAATTCACGCGCAAAGTGTCCACGTTCCACCCCTTGCTCTCCTGCACCGCCGCCGGCTCCGTGGCCGACTCGTCCGCCGCCTGCATGTATTCAAAGAGCGCCTCCCCGACGTAGACCGTAGGACCGATCAGCTTCACTTCCTCCAAGTCGCGCTTGGCCAGACCGGCCAGGGTGAAAATAACAAAGGCGGACCTCACGGTGACCGCGCGACGCAGCGGGTCGGTCGGGGAGAGCAGTTCGATGTCGCTGAACTCTACTTGATGTCTGATCTCACCCAGCTCGTCGGCTACCGCTCCGAAGGGCACATCGCGCAAAGCCGTGTCAACCTGCAGGCTGATCGCGGGCAAACCGCCCGGCAATTCATCGGGCCGCACCTGCAGTTTAACCAGGTCGAGCGATTCAATGATCAGCGCGCCGCCCGGCTCGCGCGCCGGGGAAAATTCACCCTTGGCCATCAGACGTTCGAATCCTTTACCGGCAATCATCCAACCGGCGTCGACCCGGATCACCGCGATTCGCCCCTGCTGCAGGCCGGCCACCGTGAAACTGAGCTGGGAGAGCCCCGCACCCATGACCGGCAAACTTCCTGCCGGATCGTGGCTGGCGAGGTAAAAATTATCGACCATTAGGCGGTGCAATTGTTCGCTTTGCGCCGGTCCCAGGGAGTTCAGCGTTCCGTTGAGCCCGGCCGAAAGATCCACCCCCGATTGACCGAAATTCTCGGCCCACAAAGACCCGCGCTCGATCATCACCTCGTCGATTTCCCATCCCACTCCGCCCCCCGAGCCGCCGCCACGGGAAAAATGGGCAACGGCATTGGGATCAAAGCGGATAAACGGCTCGACCAAACGCAGGGAACCAAACCGGCCGCTTGACCACCGCGACCCCGGACCCAACCGCAACTCCACCGCCTCGAGGACCGGTTCGCGGCTGCCTCGGAGCGAAAGGACCACACCCTGCAAGACCCACTCGCCGTCCCGAAAAAAGCTGCTCCCAACTTCGAGACGCAGCGCCGGATCGTAGATCCGCACGGCAAAGCGCAGGGCGGCCGATGGTCCCTTCCATGCCAACCATCCGACCGCCAACAGAAAAAGGGCAGTAACCATGAGTACGCTCCGCCGCAGCAAACGCGGGCGGCACGGCCTCTCCTCCGGCACGGGCTCCTTCATCCCCTCAAATTGCCACCCTTCGGACCAAGACGCATCCCCAAAAAATCAGCCTTCACCAACTTTCAAACTCTTTGCCCAGCCATCTCTTCCCATTGCCCTTGCTCCGACCTCTCCCTATGATCAAGCGCTCGCATGGGCTCAGATTACAAAAAGACTCTCAACCTCCCCCGCACCGATTTCCCGATGAAGGCCGGGCTGACCACGCGCGAACCGCAGCAACTTGCCGCATGGGAGAAAGACCACCTATATGCCCGGATCCAAGAGGCACGCAAAAACGCCCCGCCCTTCCTTCTCCACGACGGACCACCCTTCGCCAACGGTGATGTCCACATGGGCACCGCCCTGAACAAGATCCTCAAGGACTTGGTGGTCAAGTCGAAGACCATGGCCGGTTTCCGCGCGCCTTTTATCCCCGGTTGGGACTGCCACGGACTCCCCATCGAATTCAAAGTGGTCAAAGAAAAAGCCGGTCTCACCCCGGTGCAAATCCGCCAGCGCTCCGAGGCCTACGCCCGCAAATACATCGACCTGCAACGCGAGCAATTCCGCCGCCTCGGCGTTTTCGGCGACTGGGACCACCCTTACCTCACCCTCGATCCGTCCTATGAGGCGGACATTCTCCGCTCCTTCGCCGTCTTCATTGAAAAAGACCTCGTCTACCGTAGCAAACGCCCCGTCCTTTGGTCCTACGGCGCGCAGACCGCCCTGGCCGAAGCCGAGGTGGAATACAAAGACAAAGAATCCCCCGCCATCCACGTCGCGTTCGAAATCACCGCCAGTCCCGTTCTCCCCACCAACGCCAGCGTGGTCATCTGGACCACCACGCCATGGACTCTCCCGGCCAACCTAGCCATCGCGGTTAGTCCGAAACACACCTACAGCGCACAGAACTTCACCAAGGACGGAGAAACCCGCACCCTCGTGCTGGCCGCCGATCGCGCCGCATCTTTCAGCGCGGAAACCGGATGGATGCCGCAAGGCGAAGGGCAAACCTTTTCCGGCGCCGCCCTCGAAGGCACCATCACGCGCCATCCTTTCCTCGACCGGCCGGCGCCCGTCTTGACCGCCGACTTCGTTACGATGGACACCGGTACCGGCTGCGTGCATATCGCCCCGGGCCACGGAGCCGACGACTTCCAGTTGGGCAAAGCACGCGGACTCGACATCCTCTGTCCCGTCGATGATCTCGGACTCTTCACCGAGGAGTGCGGCGTCACCGCGTGGGTCGGCAAACCCGTCTTTGCCGCCAACCCCCTCGTCGTCGAGTACGTGAAATCCAAGGGCGCTCTTCTCGGCGTCACGTCCTACCAGCACTCCTACCCGCACTGCTGGCGCTCGAAAACGCCGATCATCTTTCGCACGGTCGAGCAATTTTTCATTCGTATCGAGGCCCTCCGCGCCGACGCACTCAAGGCGATCAAGGCAACCAAGTGGATCCCCGACTGGGGACTCAAACGCATCACCGGCACGGTCGAATCCCGTCCCGACTGGTGCATCAGCCGCCAACGCAGTTGGGGCGTGCCACTGCCTGTCTTCTACAGGCCGGACGGCGAGCCCATCCTCGACGCCAACGTCGTCCGCCGCGTGGCCGACCTCGTCGAAAAACGCGGCACCAATGCCTGGTTCGAAATGTCCGACCCGGAACTCGCCGCCATGTTCGGGCTGCCCGCCGGCACAACCAAGGGACACGACACTCTCGACGTCTGGATCGATTCCGGCTTGAGCCACCAAGCCGTCCTCCGCCGCCGTCCCGAACTGGCCTACCCCGCCGACCTCTACCTCGAGGCGACCGACCAACACCGCGGCTGGTTCCAATCCTCGCTCATCACCGCCATGGGGATCGAAGGAACTTCACCCTACAAGACTTGCCTCACCCACGGGTTCGTGGTCGACGTCGACACGCGCGAGAAAATTTCCAAGTCTGCGCAAGGCGGATACCAAAAGCCGACCGATGCCATGCACTTCGTCGAAAAATCCGGTGCCGATCTCGTGCGCTTGTGGGTCAGCAGCGTCAACTTCACCGACGACGTCCCGTTCTCCGAGGAAATGTTCAACCGCCTCGGTGACGCCTACCGCCGCATCCGCAACACCCTGCGCATCCTCCTTGGCAACCTCCACGACTATGACCCGTCGGCCGCGACTGAACCCACCGCCATCGACCGCTGGGTCCTCGCCCGCCTCGCCGAGGTGGAAAACACCTGCCGCGACGCCTACGAAAAATTCGAATTCCACCGCGTCTACCACGCCCTCAACCAATTTTGCGCCGTCGACCTGAGCAGCCTCTACGTCGACATCACCAAGGACCGGATGTATTGCCATGCAACGGAAAACCCCCGCCGCCGCGCCGCGCAGGCGGCCATGCACGAGATCCTCTCCTCGCTGACACGACTCCTTGCCCCCATCCTCGCCTTCACCGCCGAGGAAGCTTGGAGTTACTTCCGGCCCGGCATCTCCGTGCACATGGAACTCTTCCCCGAAAAACGCATCGCCGATCCGGAAGCCCTCGCGGACGGCGACCGGCTCCTGCAAATCCGCGCCCTTGTTTCACAGGCTCTCGAAAAAGCCCGCGCTGAAAAAGTCATCACCAACAACCTCGAAGCCGCCGTCACCCTCCAACTCGCCGATGCGAACGAACGCGAACGCTGGTCATCCCGCCTCCCCGAACTGGAAGAATTCCTCATCCTGAGCGAACTTCACCTCGAGCCCGGCGGTGAAGTCACCGCCACCATCAGCAAAACTTCCGCCCCCAAGTGCGAACGCTGCTGGCGCCACCGTGGTTCGGTTGGCCAAAGCGCCACCCATCCCACCCTGTGCGACCGCTGCGTCGCAGCGGTAACCTTGTAGCGGTGTCGTCCCCGGCGCCGGTCGTTCCCGACATGACCCCTCTCCGCCTCCTCCTCTTAATCACCATTCCCCTCTTCGCCCTCGACCAACTAACCAAGTGGGCCACCGTGGCCTTCATCCCCCTGCACCACGAAATCGCCATAATTCCCGGCTTCTTCAACCTCGTCCACGTCACCAACACCGGCTCTGCCTTCGGCCTGATGAGAGGCTGGTTCAACTTCCACGTCCTTTTCGGATCGCTCATGGCCGTCGTCATAATTGTGCTCCTTTTCCGCAAATCCACCGACCACCTCACCCGTTTAGCCAGCGCTCTCATTCTTTCGGGGATTTTTGGCAACATCACCGACCGCATTCTCCACGGCCACGTCATCGACTTCCTCGACTTCTACCTCGGCCGGCACCACTGGCCCGCCTTCAACGTGGCCGACTCCGCCATCGTCATCGCCGTCGGGTTGTTTCTTTGGGCCTCTTTCCGCGAAGGAAAACAAAAGCCGGCCTGAGGTCCAACTCGGTCTCCACGCAAGCAAATCGCGTCATCGGCTCCGGAGCAGGCCCCAGACTTGTTGGTGGTGCTCCGCTACATGACCCGCTGGTGCTGGGTGCATGACGAGGAACGCATCGGTTGCATCCTCATTCCCGCCTCGCCGCAACGCGTTGGCTTGGCTTAAACTTAAAAATCTTGATCCATGACAACATCATCCTCGGTGCGGGAGTCTCCGGGTTGTCCGCCGCCGGCACCTTGCGTCGCGAAGGTCACCAGGTGCTCGTGTTGGAAAAAAGTCGTGGTCTCGGGGGCCGCGCAGCCACCCGGCGCTGGGAGAGCCTGCCGGTCGACCATGGTGCGCAGTTTTTCACCGCAAGATCCGATGCCTTCCGTGCGCAGGTCGCCGCATGGGTAAAGTCGGGGGTGTGCCACGAGTGGTGCCGCGGCCTCCACCGCTATAGCGAGGGGGCTTTGTTCGCTCCGGAGGCGGACCATCACCCGCGTTATGCTTGCCGCGCGGGCATGTCGGCGCTTGCCTCCGCGCTGGCCGAAGCTGACGGGACCACCATCGAGCGACAAAGCAAGGTCACCAAGGTCCACTGCCAAAACCGCCTGTGGACTCTGACCTGCGAAGACGGCAAAGCATTCCGCACCCGACGGTTGATCCTAACCTCTCCACCTCCCCAAGGCGCGAACCTGTTGGCCGAGGCGGCGCCTGCCGCCGCCGATTTGCTACGGGGCATTTCCATCGATCCCTGCTTGGCCGTGGCCGCACAGTTCCCACGCCGCGCCATCCCGTGGCACGGTATCCAGTCCAATGACGCGACAATTTCGTGGATCGGCCACGACACGGCCAAACGGCCCGACTTGCACCCTGATCGCACCATCATCGTCATGCATGCCAGCCCGGGTTTCAGTCGTACCCACTACGACGAACCAGAAGATAAAATCGGCAAGGCCCTCCTCGTGCGTGCCTCCGAAATTGCCGGCCAGGATTTTCTTCATCCCGAGTCCATTTTTCTTCAACGCTGGCGCTACGCCATGTCCAACCCTCCACCGAAAGGCCCGCCCGCACATTCCTTCGACCTCCCTGCCCCCCTTATTCTCGCCGGGGAATGCTTCGCCGGCGGGAAGATCGAGGGTGCTTGGCTCTCCGGGCAAGCCCTCGCCGCTCTTTGATCGACCCCAGCCGCTAGCTCCTTCTCTTCCCTGCGGGCCGGGCCGCCGTAAAGCCGAGAGCAAGGGGGAATGCCCACACAGCCGAGGCAGCCAAGGCTGACATTATAGCTGCGGTTGGTCGAGGTCGGCAACGCCCACAGCATCATTTTAAACGCTCCGCTCATGGATTTGGCCCACCTCAAGCTCGGGGAGCAGGTGAATGTCGAGGTTCACCGCGGAGGCACTTTGACCATTACGCCGGTCCTCCCCACCACGATCGAACCCACCCGTGCCGCCGGGACAGCCCGTCGTATCATCGGGAAAAATTCCGAGCCCTTCCGGCGACTTTCGTGAACACGCCGCTGATTCATCCCGAAGTTGGAGCGGTCAAAGCCATCCACCCTGAAGTTCTGGCGGCCCACGGCGGTGCCACGGGCATCCGCGACACCGTTCTCCTCGCGTCCGCTGTGGCCGCACTCCAAGGGTCAACTATGGGACAGCCGATGTTCTCCGACCCGATAAATCGCCGCGCCCTATCTCTTCAATCTTTGCCGCAACCACCCCTTCCTCTACGGCAACAAACGCACGGCCTTGGCTACCTGCTTGGTCTTTCTCTCCGAGAATGACCTGCTGCCAGACGAAAGCTTGGCCACCGGTGCCTGGGAATCCCTCACCCTCGACGTGGCGGCGGGTGGTCGCGGTGTTTGCCAAGAGGCCATCTGCGCTCCGCTTCGATTCCATCGCAATATCCCCCATCGCGCCATGACGGCGCGAACCGCCCGCCTTTTTTACCCGTTTCTTTTTTGCCCTCTCCCCCTACCCGAGCTGCAGATAAGACAACAGTCCCTGCTTGCCTCCCTCGCGGCCGAAGCCGCTTTCTTTGTAGCC
>JAQBWH010000046.1 GCA_027624625.1 Verrucomicrobiota bacterium
GGTCCCGGGTTCAAATCCCGGCAGCCCGATTTTCCGGAACTTGAGGAAACTTCTTCGGTCGGAAGAGATTCGCGAAGATTGCGGGGCCTCGGAGTTTTTGCAGTTTGCGGGGAGTGCGTGACGGGGCGCCGAGAGGCTGACGGAGATTTTTCTTTTTCCCTGCAAATCGTTGGCGGAGAGCTTTGGCTCGGGGAAGACTGCCGCGGTCAGAGGCCTTGAGGCTGGGGAGATTCAAATGCGATCGTATCGGAGAAGAGAGGATAGGTACTCCATTCCTCATCGAGTGAGGACCTATACTCAACCCTGTAGACCTCCTCATTCGATATGACATACGCGTTGTCCTGAAGGGTTCCGCCAGCGGGACGCGGGACAGACAAAAGATATTCCGTAGCTGCTGGCTCGGTCAGGCTTGGTCCGACGTAATGGAAGGCCGCCGGTCCGACTTGTCCTTGGTACTTGGAGGCAATTTTCAAACGGAAAAATCCTTGCCGCTCGGACGAATCAATGGTGTGCAAACCAAGATCGGGGATATTCAATGTCACCTCGGCATTGTCGGAGATCGATGACAAGTCCGATTGCGGGATGGAGGTCTTACTTCCGTTGGAATTGATGCCATAAACTTGGACGGCAGCGTTGGAGTCATATTGTTTGATGGCGCCGATGAGATCCGAAATGATTTGGCGCTGGTCAACCCGGTTGTCCGTCGAACTCCTTCTCGCAGCCTCCCGCGCACTCTGAATCGCCGGAAGTAGAAGGCCAACCACGACGCCTATGATTGCGATAACGACCAGAAGTTCGACCAAGGTGAAAGCGCGTGACTTGGAATAGGCGGCACCGCTTGACCCGACTGGTAAATACTTCATGGCAAAGCCTACATCAACCGATGGTCTTTCCGTCAAGGGACGATTACTGCGACCATCTGTCTGCAGAAAACTTCGGCCGCCCGATCTTCTGAAGGTTGGGAAAACTTCTTCGGTCGAAGCAGAAAAGCAAACTTAGGTTTGGTCGGCGCCTTTGGAGCGCGAGGCTTCTTGCAACTCGGCCTGCATGGCATGGAGCGAGGCGAAAATATCGACCAGAAAATAAGTCAGTCCGATGAACAGGCAAACCACACTGACAATGAAAAGCAAGGCAACCGCCGGAGCGATGCCGATTTCCAGCAACACCGAGGCGAAAAGCACCAGGACCAACAGCGCGGCGGCCAAAAGGGCAAGGCAGACAAAGACAATGGCTTGCCGGATCCAAACCGCCCGCCGCGCAATGATGGCGATCTGCTCCTCCTTGCCGGGCGATCCATCCCGCGCCAATTGCCGCGCCCGATCAATGGCGCGGCCCAGACGGTTGGTCATGCTGAGCAGGAGCAAACCGTAAGCCGAGATGAGGATGACCGGGCTGACCGCGAGCTGCAGCGCCTCGTAAAAATCGCCGGAATCCAAAGGCGACATCAGCGCACGTAAGGCGCGGCGGCCGCACGGTAAGCCATGAACTCGTCGTAAGTCAGCTGGCCGCTGCGCGAGGTGTCAGCACCGTCAAAGGGCTGGGAAAACTGGTCGCGGGCGCGCTGGTTGACTTTGACGTCAGCCAGCGTAACGCGTCCGGTGCCGCTGCGATCAAGGTCACGGAAGGATGCCTCCGTGCCGCCCCCGGCGACAAACTCCTCGAGGGTGAAATACCCTTTGCCCGTTTTGTCATAAAGCGGATAGGCGTCCGTGATGAGGGCGTCGGAAAATTCGGTGCGGGAAAGCTGACCGTTCCCGTCGGCGTCGGCCTGCTTGAAACGCTGCATCAGCGTGACATCGCGGGACTGCGTTGATGTGGCACAACCGGAAAACAAAAGAGCGGCGGGAAGGAGCAAAAGGACGGATTTCATGTCTCCCGCAGGTGATTCCAGTCGAGGTGCGCGGTCAAGCGCAAAGGTATCACCTTCCGTTCAGCCCAGGTGGATCGCGATGTGCCCATCGCGATTTTCCAAACGAACATCGCGCCCGGAGGGCGCGATCCGCCTCTTGTGTCAGCGCCTTGAGGTTCCGGCGGTCACAGACCGCCGCTACAAGTCGAGGAATTACGCTGATCAAACCTTGGCGGGTGCGGTGGCCGGAGCGTCATAGGGGTTGCGCGACTGCTTGGCCGTGTTCTTGGCCATGAGCAGGTAAAGACACGGGATGATGAACAGCGTGAAAATCGTCCCGATGGCCATGCCTCCGACCAGCACGAGGCCGATCGAATTGCGCGCGGCAGCCCCCGCGCCGCTGACCAGGACAAGCGGGAAGTGTCCGGCCACGGTGGCCATGGTGGTCATAAGAATCGGGCGGAAACGGACCCGCGATGCTTCGCGCACCGCCTCGAGCTTGCTCACTCCGGCCCGCTGGCGCTGGTTGGCGAACTCGACGATGAGGATGCCGTGCTTGGCAATGAGGCCGACCAGCGTAACCAAGCCGACCTGCGAATAGATGTTCATCGTCGTCGTCCACCCGTCGGTCCAGAACGGGACGTTCGGCGCGGGCATTTTCAAAAAGCTGAAAACCAGGGCCCCGAAGAGGGCCAGAGGGACCGAACCAAGGAGGATGATGAATGGATCGCGGAAGCTGTTGAACTGGGCGGAGAGGACCAGAAAAATAAGCACGAGGGCCAAAGCAAAAGCGGGGAGAAACTTGTCGCCTTCCGTCCGCAACTGGCGCGATTCCCCGGTATAATCGATGGCGTAGCCCGGCGGCATGATTTTCGTCGCTTCGTCCTCGAGGAAACGCAGGGCCTGGTCGAGCGGACGGATGGCCACGCCGCTCAACTTCACCGCGTTGAGTTGCTGGAAGCGGTTGAGCGAACGCGGTTGGGCCGATTGCTTCATCGTGGCCACCGCACCGAGCGGCATCAGACGTCCAGCGGGGCCGGTCACGTAAATGCTCTCGAGTTGGTCGGGGTTCAGTCGTCCTGACCGTTGGATCTGCGGAATAACTTTGTAGCTGCGGCCGCCGATGTTGAAGCGATTGACGTAATTGCCGCCGACCATGGCCGAGATGTCCTCGCCGACTTGACGGAGATTCAGTCCGAGCGAGGCCACCTTGTCGCGGTCGATGAGGAATTCGGCTTCCGGCTGGTCGATCTTGGTGTCGATGATCGGCGGGAAAGCGAACAACCCACTCTTGGCCGCTTTTTGCTGCAGCGTGCGTGCGATCTCGAGGATCTGCTCCGGCTCGGCCGTCGAGGCGATGATGAATTCGACCGGGAAGTTGCCGCCGCCAGGCAAAGAGGGCGGGGTCACCGCACGGACGCTGATGCCGGCAATCCGGTCCAGTTTGGCGGCGAGTCCGGGCAGGATCTCGTTCGGCGTGCGCTCGCGTTCGCTCCACGGTTTGAGGCGCATGCCGCTGAAGCCGGAGGACGGCTGGGTTAGCTGGAAGGAAAAGTCGGTCTCGGGCTCGCTGAAGAAAATGTCGTTGGCCGCTTCGGCATAACGCGCGGTTTCTTCCACCGTGGCATTGGCCGGCGCATCGACGATGCCGAAAATAATTCCCTGGTCTTCGGAGGGGGCCAACTCGGACGGCGACATGCGGAACATCGGGATGCAGAGCAGGGCGATGACCGCCCATACGAAATAAGCCGCCGGTCGTGCGGCCAGGACGGCGTCCAGCGCGCGGCCATAAATGTTGCGCAGACGGCTGAAGCCACGGTTGACCAGCCGGGCAAAGCCGTGGTCCTCCATGCCGGGCTTGAGCATTTTGGCGCACATGACCGGCGAAACGGTCAGCGCAACAAGGCCCGAGACAAGGACCGCACCGGCCAGGGTGAAGGCGAACTCGCGGAAGAGGGCGCCGGTCAGACCGCCTTGGAAGCCGATCGGCGCATAGACCACGGCCAAGGTGATGGTCATGGAAATGACCGGACCGACCAACTCCCGGGCGCCTTTGATCGCGGCATCGAAAGACGTCATGCCCTCGGACAAATGCCGTTCGATATTTTCGACCATGACGATGGCGTCATCGACCACGATGCCGACGCACAGAACAATGGCCAGGAGGGTCAGCAGATTGACCGTGAACCCGGCCATCTGCATGAGGAAAAATACGCCGATGATGGACAGGGGAATGGCGGCGACCGGCACGACCACAGCCCGCAACGAGCCCATGAAGAGAAAGATGACCAACACAACGATGAGGAGCGTCTCAGCCAAAGTCTTGAGCACTTCGTCGATCGAGTCGCGGATGTAGACCGTGGAATCATAGGCGATGCCGCCCTCCAGGCCGGCCGGCAGGTCGCGGTTGATTTCCTCCAATTCGGTCTGCACCCCGGAAAGCACATCCAAAGCGTTGGCATTGGGCAGCACCCAGATCCCCATGAAAACGGCTTTCTCTCCGGAAAATCGCACCTCGGAGTCGTAGTCCTCCGCGCCGAGCACCACGTCGGCCACGTCCTTGAGCCGCACGATGGCTCCGGCACTCTCCCGGACGACCAGTTGTTTAAATTCCTCCGCCGAGTTGAGGTCGGTATTGGCGGTCAGATTGACCGTGACTAGCGCGCCTTTGGTCTGGCCGACGGCCGAGAGATAGTTGTTGCCGGCCAAGGCTTGGCGGATTTGCGCGGGACTGACATTGAGCGCGGCCATCTGGTCGGGTTTGAGCCAGATGCGCATGGCAAAGACCCGCCCGCCGAGGATTTCGGCGCGCTGCACCCCGGGGATGGCGGAGAAGCGCGGCTGGATGACGCGGGCCAGGTAATCGGTGACTTCGTTGGGCTTGAGGATGTCGGAGGTGAAACGGAGATAGGCCGCGGCGCGTTCGGAGTCGGCGTTGACGATATTGATCGCCGGCACCTCGGCCTCGGGCGGCAGGTCGTTGCGCACCTGGTCCACTTTCGAACTGATCTCGGCCAAGGCCTTGGTCGAATCGTAATTGAGCTTGAGCCGCGCGGTGATGACCGAGCGACCGGGCGAACTTTGCGATTCGACGTAGTCGATGCCGTCCGCCCCGGAGATGACCCGCTCCAGCGGTGTGGTGATGAACCCCCGCACCAGATCGGCGCTCGCGCCGATATACACCGTGGTCACGGTGACCGAGGCGTTGTCGCTGCGCGGATATTGCCGCACTTTGAGGCCGAGCACAGCCTGCAATCCCAGCACAATGATCAGGAGGGCAACCACGGCGGCCAAAACGGGCCGCTCAATGAATATGTCGGTGAACGAGCCCGGTCCACCGGACTCGCCGCGCCGTCCCAAATGCCGCAGGCTCATGAATCCTCCGGACGCGGCTGCCGCTCCGGACGCGGCGCCATGTCATTGTTCACCTCCACGATGGCACCGTTGCGCAATTTGAACGCACCGGCCGAGACCACCGTCTCCCCGGGTTGCAACCCCTCGGTCACGGCAATGAAATCACCTTTGGCGCGCCCCGTGCGGATGAACCGCTGGGTGGCGACGGTTTTTGCCACTCCGCCCTCGCCGGCTTTTTCTTCGATCACAAAAACCGAATCACCATAAGTGGCGGCCACCACGGCGGTGAGCGGAATGGTTGTCACCTCGGAAGCTTCCCCCAAAGAAAGCAAGACACGCCCGAACATGCCGGGGCGGAGGAGGTCGCCCGGATTGTTCAGCGTGCCCTGCAGTCGGATATTGCGCGTCACGGGGTCGATTTCGGCATTCACCGCGGTAAGTTTACCCTCGAAAACTTTTTCGGGATAAACGTCGGTCAGCACACGCAGCGGACACCCCGTAATGAGCTTGGAGAGCAACTGCTGTGGGAGAAGGAAGTCGACAAAGATCGGGTCAAGCGACTGCAGGGAAACAATTTTGTCCCCTTGGTCGACGAACTGCCCGAGGTTGACCTCGCGGATGCCGAGGCGCCCGGTGAAAGGGGCGCGGAGCTGCTTCTCCCGGATGGTCGAGCGCAGTTGCTCGACCAAGGCGGTCATCTTGCGCAAATTCGAATCGGCCGCGTCCATCTCCGATTGCGGCACGGTGCTGTTGACCCGGAGTTGCTTCGTGCGGTCATAGACCGTGCGGGCCAGATCGGCTTCCGCTTCGGCCGAACGCAAGTTCGCTTCCTCGGTCTGGGTGTCCAACTCGAGCAAGAGGTCGCCTTCTTTCACTTCCTGCCCGTTTTCAAAAAAGATTTTCGTCACCATCCCGGACTCCTCCGTGCTCAGGTCGGCCCCTTGCACGGCACGGAGCGAACCGACCGATTCGACCGAGAGCTCCCAGCGTTCTTTGGTCACGGGAGCGGTGCTGACTGTCTCGACGGGCGGTGCCTTGGTCTCACCGGAGGATATTAATCTCCCGATCTGGAGCGTTTTCACCCCGGCCACCATGCCGACCACCACGAGGAGGAAGGCCAAAGCAAGGAGGAAGGATCTTAGTTTCATGCGGAAGCGGAGCGGGGATAAAACGTCCGCATCAAATGACACAGATGCCCTGCCGTGTCACGTAATCCCACCCGCCATCCATTGAAGGTGTGGTGGCCGAGCATAAAGCAGGTTCCACGCTATCCGGTTGGAGGGCGGGGCGCGGGGGACGCCGCGCCCGAGCCGGACCCGAGATCCGGACGGCGGTCGCGCGTGCGGTCGCGTGCCTGCTCACGGCGCCACGCTTCGATCGCCGCATGGTTTCCGGAGAGCAAAATATCGGGCACTTTCCACCCCCGGAATTCCGCCGGTCGGGTGTAGTGCGGATATTCGAGCAGTCCGTGGGAGAAGGATTCGTCGGCTGCCGACTGCTCGTCGCCGAGCACGCCAGGCAGCAACCGCACCACAGCATCCGCAACGACGAGCGCGGGTAGTGTGCCATTGGTCAGAATGTAATCGCCGAGCGAAATTTCCTCATCGACCAAATGATCGGCCACCCGCTGGTCGATCCCCTCGTAGTGACCGGAAATCATGATGAGATGTTTTTCGCCGGCCAGCCGTCTGGCCGCGGCCTGGTCAAAGCGCCGGCCTTGGGCCGAGAGAAGGATGACGCGCGATGCTGGTTGGCGGAGTTCCTCCAGAGCGAGGGCGACCGGCTCGACTTTGAGCACCATCCCGGCACCGCCCCCGTAAGGAGGTTCGTCCGTCACCCGATGTTTGCCCGGCGCCCAATCGCGGAGATTGCGCAGACGGATGGAGGCCAAGCCCTTCTCGCGGGCGATGCGCAGCATGCTCTCGTTAAGCAAACCCTCGCCCATGGCTGGAAAAAGTGTCAGTATGTCGATTTGCACGTTCTCATGGCTAACAGAACGACGCTCCATCAACCAGATAACGAATGATTATCCGCGTGCTTCCTCTTCTCGGCCTCGCCTTGCGCCAGCCTCTCACCCTGCTCCTCGCGGCCCTCGCCTTTTCGGCCCCGGCCACAGGTGCCATGGTTGAGGAGTTATCCGCAGCCGACCGCAGCAAACTCGAGGCCGGAGAAAGCGTCCTCATCACTGTGGAAAAACCTGGCGCCACCTGGCCCGAAGTCCGCATTTACCGCAAGGTGAAGGCCACGCCGGAGGGAGTGACCGCCCTCTTTCTCGACTACGAAAACGCCAACAGCTTCATCGACAACCTGAAGTCCGCCGTGGTGGAAAATGAACCGGACGCCAACACCAAGGACGTGCGTTACACCGTGAAATTGCCGGTTATTTTCACCATCAGCTACCTGGTGCGCAACCGCTACGAAAAGACGCCCGAGGGCTACACCGTGCACTGGAATCTCCTCGAAGCCCTCTTCGCCAAATCGGCCGTAGGAAGTTTGCGGGTCGAACCGCACGGGGACATCACGGTCATCTGCTACACCAACCACGTCGAACCGGCAACGAGACTGGTGGCCGGACTGCGCGGCCACGCCATCAAGGAGGCCTCCAACACGGTCGACGCCATCGTCGCAGAAGCCGAGCGGCGCCACACCGAATCCGCCGGTGAACCTTGATGGGGCCGCCCGCAAGGTCGTGCTGGCCTGCCGCTTGGCCGGGGACACCTCCACGCTCATGGCGGTCCCCGACAGACGGGAATTCGAGAACTCGCTGAGTCAGCGGTGCTTCACCTTCGAGAGCGGCCGCGAGTCTGAATACTTCGACTACCTGGGCGGAGCCGGCTCGACCGATGTCTACCGCAATCTCGCCACCGGCGATGTCCAGTGGATCGAGGGCAACCGACCGGAACACGCACAGAGCAAGGCCTGACCCTTTTGCCTTGCCTGAGCAAGACTGCGTATTTCACGCGAGTTGCTCTTCGCTGGATAGCTTCTTGTATTCGTCGAGGGAGATGAATTTGCCCTCGGCCTCTGCTTTGTCGGCCAAGGCAATGTCCTCGATGTCCTCGAGAATCTGCATGAGTTCATAGCGCTCCTCGGAAGTGAGGCGCTCGACCTTCTGCTTCAGTTCAAGAACCGCAGTGCTCATGGCTAGACATTACCCAAGAAATTCTGCCCCCGCAAACCGGGTTTCGGCCTCTGACTTCCGCCAGCTGTCTCCTGCCTCCTGATCTCTGCCAGCCTGACCCTTTCACCTTTCACACGTCACGGCTCGCCCCGGCGAGCCTATGACGCACAAAGGCCTTTCGGCTGACCACGGAGAACGCAAAACTGTCCCCTGCCCGCCCGGCGGGCTCCCATGACTCTCCAGGAATTCCGAAATCTTGCCGTCGGTGATGCGCCGGTTGTCCTTCTCGAAGGGCGGCGGGCCATTGCGGAGCAGGACGCCTCCTTGGCGCGTGGCTTTGCCAACCGGTTGGCTCGGGAGTTCGTCCGCTTGCGATTCCGGTCCGGCAATGCCGAGGGCAGAGATGAGGCGTTTTCCGCAGGCGTGGCGGAGATCGATTCCTCGCGGCTGCAGGTCATCGCACCTTACGCCTCGCACCGCATGAAGGTGCGGTATGCCGACGCGCTCTACTCCTCGCCCGAATCCCTCTCCAAGGTTCAGGAAGCGGCCATCACTGAAGCCACGGTGGCCGCGACTCCGCGCAACGCCAATGTGGTCTACAAGCGCACCGGCTCCCCGAAGCTCGATGCCAAGGCGGCTTACCTCATCCGCGATACCATGAAGGTGATCGGTTACTCGGAGGAGTTCGGCCCGCCCATCTGCGGACTATTTTACGTCGACCTAAACGATCCCGACGATGGCGGCACGGGCCACACCATCCGCGTGTGTCGGCAGCAGGGCATTCCGGTTGCCTTCCAGGATTCTTGGATGCATTGGTTTGCCTGATCCCATGAGCGAATTTTGCCCGGGCCAAAAGGTCCTTTGCATCAATGGCAGGTTTGCACCCGATGTATGGGAGTGGACGGACCGGGCACCCATGGAGGGAGAGATTTACACCGTGAGCGCGCTGGTCCGCTGCCCGCATCGTCTGACAGGCGAACACGGCGGCGGTCTGCGCTTGGTCGAGGTGGATACCGAAACGCCCATCTCGAATAATGCGCCGCGAATTAACTGGGACGTCGCCCGCTTTGTGCCGCTCGACATCCACGAAACTTCCACGGCGACGCGGGAAAAGCGGAAGCTCAGGAAGGAAAATTCAAAGACCTCTCCGAAACGCGCCCCGCATCTGGCTCCCGCATGAAACGCTACCCCGACATCGACTACGGCTACCGTCCGGTTTCCTACTGGCAGGACGAGACCCTCGCCCAGGCCATCCTCAAGAACATCAAGGGCGACTTCCGCCGTGAGGAGATCCGCAAGGCTCTCGCCGCCGGAAACCTCGAGACCATCCCCGAGGAAATCCTCCGGGAGGCTTTGTCGGAAAACGTCCGCTCGTTCACCGGCCGGATTCACCCCCGCTTCATGGGCGGCGAATACCTGCCGGATCTGTCGGCGGACGAGGTCGAGATCGCCCGGATCTCGCTCCAATCCACCACCTTCGACGTCATCAGCATCCGCGCGCGCCGCACCACCAAAGGCGCCATCCTTTACCGCGTGGTCGACGAGTACGAGGGCGACTTCCAGCTTTCCCGCCAACGCTCGAAGAAGCCCCTGAGTCTTCGTGAATTGGTCACCTTCCTCGAGAAAACCAGCCTCGAGGGCATGCGGGGCGGCCTCCTGCTCGGATACAACAACATGAACGCCGACTGCATGGACCGCTCCGAGAGACCGCAACTGCGCCACTTCACCAGCATCGGTTCGGAGTTCTACCCCGAACTCTCCTCCCACTGCGAAGAAGTGTTCCAAGCATGGGCCGAAGAACCGATCGAGGAGGAGCCATCATGGGACTGACAGCCCAAGAACAACATGACATCCATATGCAGCGTCTCCGCCACAAGCGCTTGAAAGGAAGTCGACGCCGCCTCGAGCACTTGCTCGCGAGCAAGGGCATTGCGTCAGTTGATCCGGAGAATGACAACTACGATTGGGTTGGTGCGCTGGTCAGGCGCCACCCCGGACTCACCCGGGAGAAAGTGGCCGAGATGGCCGAGGCTTACGGATTCTGAACACCAAGGCGGGTTCTGCGCAACCGAGGAGGAATGCGCACAAGTCATTGCCTCAGGCCCGCTTTTCGCGAGCGGATTCATCGCGCCAGACGGCTTCGGGGACAAGCACTTCGGGGTAGTCCCCGAGTAGATCGAGGCAGTCCAGTTAGTCCAAATGGATCAGCGGACCCGCGTCGCAAACGACAACCTTGGAGAAGCCCTCAGCCTTTGCCATGCAGGCCCCAATTCACATCTTCCTGGATCATCGCTTCGGTCAGATCCCCGCTGTGGGACTCGAGAAAACGGCGCAGCGCCTCCGCCAGCAACTCGTTCAAATCCGCCGCCCAACCTTCTTCGACAAAAGATCGCGCACGATCCGTCAATTCGGGTGGCAGCTCGGCTTGAATCAATGTTGTGGCGGCCATGGAAGCCAAAGTAGCAGAGACCGCGTCAGACTCAAGCCACACCACTTCAGAAAACCCACACGGACTACAGCCGTGAATGCGGATTCGGGTTCTCGCCTGCGGGTTAATAGTTGGACAATTTGCCAATTGTCCAACTGTCAGCGAGGGCGGCAGAGACGCGGATGGAAGGCAAAGAGCAGGGCCTGACCCTTCAGCTGAGGGTCAAGCCGCGGCGGATGCAGGTGAGGCAGGCCTCAGGGGATACGGAGAGCCGAAGCGAAGCGTAGACAGCCGAAGGCAATTGCCAGATGCGGATGACTTTCCATCCCTTCCAGCGGTAGTTTTCTGGGCGAATCTAGCGTCGCTTGATTAGTCGGTCATACTCGCTGTGCGAGCCTATCCAGAACCAAAGCGCCGTATCACCATCGACTACGGCGAGCGCGCGATAAGAATCCGTGACGCGGCAAGACCAATAGTCCTGCACTTTCTTGAATTGCAGCGAAGGGTGCCCGGGATCATTAGCCCACAGTTTGTATTGCTTGGCGGCCAACTTCTGAGTTGGCACCGGCAGTTGCCTGAAGTGCTTCCAGAACTTCTGACTCGCCTTACTCTTCATCGGCCGGCAGGGGAAGGCTCTGGCCGGCACGATGCTCGGCGATCGCTTCCGCGGCCAAGTCATCGAGTTTCCCCGCGACGATGTCCTGCTCAATCTGGCGATCCCATGCGTCGGAAAAGCGCTCGGAAATCCAGTCCGTCAGTTGAAAAAGTTGCTCGTTCGGCAATTTTTCAATGGCGTCCTCAATTTCAGCCAAGGTGCTCATGGATGGACCATAACCCACACGGGCTGCTCCGGCAAATACGGATCTAAGCACCGGGTGCGCTGGCTGAGGACTAAAGCAATTCGACGTTTTGCCAATTGTCGAAGTGTGGGCCAGGGGGGCTTTGGCGTATGGACTTATTGACCCCCTCCAGGTGATGAGGGTTCGGCGGATGCGGTTGAGGTAGGTGGCGGGGGATTTTTGGAGAGAGAGGAGCGGAGAGGTCGGACACTTGAGTTTGAGCCGGAAAGAAGCGGAGACAGCCGAGGGCAACCTCGGGTAAAAAGATCAGCATATATGGTGAACGAAGGGCGGGCGGGTGGAGCACTTGGGGCTGATGTGCCAATTGCCTCTGCCGTCAGGCGCCGGAATATCATAGCCCGCTATATTTAAATTATAGGCCTCACCTGTTTCACCTCTCGGCCGCGCGATAGGGTATCGGTTTATAGCGTCCTCCCGTCCGCGGGACAGAGTCCGGCGTGCTCGATGGCTTCCTTCATCAGGTCCATGCCGCGCTGGAAATTATCCGACAAAAGAAGCACGCAGCGCAGCGCGCAACGCGGATCCCCGGGGACAAAGTGTCCGTATTCCGACTCATATACCCAGCGCGAGGGATTGCTGTCCGGGAGGAAACGGGTCAGCCACATTCCGCCCTCGCTCTTCGCCGCTTCATCCGCGTGCGGGTAGATTTTTTTGAGGGCCTGCAACTCAGTGGCCGGTGTGGAGTAAGGCACAATTTTGTAACTATATTCGACGCAGTCCATGTCAAAGAACTGGATAACCTGGTCCTCATGGCAGCCGTACTCGGCGGCCTTCTCCCCGCCCATCTCCGCGTAGATGGGCGCATCGGTCGGCCGCACGTCGATCCCGCCTGCCAGGATCTCCGGCAAGCGGTCCGCGGCGGTGCCCCGCCCCAAGGTCGCGACCTTCGTCTTCTCGATGATGCATTCCCACACCTTTTCGCACATCTTCTTGCGTCCGAACCCCGTGGGTTGCTCCATGACAACCAGCATGCAGGGCGCGACGTCCGGGAGCAGGCGAACCGGGCAAATGTCGAAACAGAACTCCTCCTCCGCCTCCTCATCGGCTCCGGCCGGTGGAGTCGGCCGTGGCGCCATGGGGAACACCGCCCCGCGGCCCCCGTATAAGGTTTCGCCCGGCAGGGCTTTGCGGTCTTCCAGCCACACATCACTGTAGTCATCCTCGGGGACGGACGAGGCGGGTGCGGGATTCTGTTGCGGAGGTTGGTTGTCTTGGTCGGGCATGGTGTTTGTTCAGGTTTAGCTAGCGGTGTAACGGGAGATCCGTCTGGTGACAGCGAGGGGCCCCGCGCGGACGCGGTTCCCGGTGATTCCCCTCTACCCTAAGGCGACGCTGTCAACCCCTTGACCGCACTCCCCTATATATAGAGGGCTTTCGCGCGATTGCGGGGGCCTTCGTCACCCAAAAGCCAACCCCTTATCCACAGCCATGCCCGTACTTATGGAAGCCCAGTCTATCATCCTCTCCATCAACATGATCCTCTCCCGCTATGAAGGCGGATGGGAGAATTTCAAAAGCGAAATCCCCAACGACTCCTTCTGCGCGGACGGCAAGCTGGTCCGCATCGGATTCATGGATCCGGCGGACGGAATGGACTACCTCGATCTGCTCCTGGCCCGCGGTTTGCGGCGAGGCCGGGCGAATCGCCCCGCCGATTTCGCCACCGTCGACCAAATGGAAGGGTTCATCAGACCCTGTGCTTGGGCCGAACTT
>JAQBWH010000010.1 GCA_027624625.1 Verrucomicrobiota bacterium
CGCGGTGGCTGCGCCGGATTCGGTCATCTCTGCGTAGTCGCTGTTCCAATCCCAAGAATCGACGGCGACACTGGGCGCCATGCCTCTGGCGCTGGCCGTGAAGCCCGAAGCACCCACCGTTCCAGCCACGTGGGTGGCATGATCGTCGAGGGGCGCGGTGGCGTTGCGGTTGACGACGCGGTTGGTGTTGAACTCTTGGTGCGTATTGCGCACCCGTCCGGCATCCCACACGCCGACTTTCACTCCCGCGCCGCCGAGGTTGTAAGGTGCGGGATAGAGCAAATTAGCCCCGCTGGAGATGGCCGCATTGCGGTTTTGCGTGGTGCGGTAGAGCGGTTCTTCGCCGCGGATGTCGTGAAGGATGGAGACTTTGTTCCCTACCCCGTCCACCCGCACCGGGATGCCCAGCTGTTCCGCCTTGGCCAACACCGCCTCGTAGCGCACTTCCTCGGCCTCCGACATCTCGGCCACGGCGAGCGCGCGCTGCTCGGGATCACTCAGGTCTCTTCCGGCCAGAATCTCGGCCGTTGTGCGGTAAACTGTGAAGCCCGTCGGCCAGGCGGGTCCGCGGTTGGGGTCGGGAACCACACCCTCGCGCTGCGCGGCTGCCGCGCTGACTCTTGCTCCGGTGGGAGCAGGGAGAGTCGTGGAAGGCAGGCTGGACACTGTTGAGGATGGAGCAGAAGGGGGCGCGGAGACGTTCGCTGAAGAGGGAACCGAAACCGCTGACGGCGTTGTGCCCGCGGCCAAAGCCGGGGTCCGTGCGGTCGCCAGCGTGTCGGAGGGCACCAACGAATTTCCCGAACCGGCGAGTTGATCGGATGCCGGAGTTTCGTTTTTTGCGGCCACCGGAGCGGCGGATCTGCGACCGAGATTCGGCAGCGAAAGTACGGCAAACGCGATAACCAGTGCGACGAGCAGTAGCGCGGCCGCGACAAGAGGGGGCATCTTGTTATCCATTAGAGGGCGAGGACTCGAGTAGCGACTTGTCTGAATTTGACTCTACACCCGCGCCGCCGTTCAGCAACCGGGAAGAGGGGGCGTTGTTGTGACAAATCCGTCAACGGAATGCGCGATCAATCGATCATTTCGTAGGCCGGCAAGGTAAGGAAGTCCACGAAGTCCTCGCTTTTGGACATCTTGGTAAAGAGATCGGCGGCCTGGCGGTATTGGCCGGTCTGGAAGCGTTCAGCCCCGACCTCCTCTTCAATCTTGGCCATGACCTGCGGCAGAAGTGCGTCATAAAAGACGGGCGTGATGACGCGACCGTCGTCGAGCTTCGCGCCATCGCGCATCCACTGCCACAATTGCGTGCGGGAAATTTCCGCGGTCGCGGCGTCCTCCATCAAATGGTAAAGCGGCACACAACCGTTGCCGCCGAGCCACGCCGCCAAGTATTGGATGCCCACACTCATGTTCCCGCGCAGTCCGGCCTCGGTGATCGTGCCAGTCGGAACCGCGACCAACTCCGCTGCGGTGACTTTGACATCATCGCGTTGACGGAAAATCTGGTTCGGGGTCGGCATGTGTTTATCGAATGCTTCCAGCGCGACCGGCACCAAGCTCGGGTGCGCCACCCAAGTGCCGTCGTGCCCGTCGCTCGCCTCACGCTCTTTGTCGGCCAGCACTTTGGCCATGGCCGCCTCATTCCCTGCCGGATCATTCTTGATCGGGATTTGTGCGGCCATTCCTCCCATCGCGTGTGCGCCGCGACGATGACAGTTTTTGATCACTTCGAGACAATAGGCGCGCATGAACGGCACGGTCATGGTGATCTGGGCACGCTCGGGCATGACAAAGCCCGGGCGGTTGCGGAACCTTTTGATGAAGCTGAAAATGTAGTCCCAACGTCCGCAGTTGAGTCCCGCCGAGTGGTCTTTCAGCTCGTAAAGAATTTCCTCCGTCTCGAAAGCGGCGAGAATCGTCTCGATCAGTACGGTCGCCTTGATCGTTCCGCTCGGTATCCCCAGCGCGTCCTGCGCGTGCTCGAACACGCGGTTCCACAGGCGTGCCTCGAGGTGGCTTTCCATTTTCGGGAGATAAAAATACGGGCCCGTCCCGTGCTCCAACGCGGCCTTGGCGTTGTGGAAGAAATATAGACCGAAGTCGAACAGCCCGCCGCTCACCGGCTGCCCGTCGACCAGGAAATGCTTTTCCTCAAGATGCCAGCCACGCGGACGCACCATGAGGGTGGCCGTCTTATCGTTGAGTTGGTAGCTCTTGCCCCCGCCCTCAAAAGTAATGATGCGGCGCACCGCATCCTGCAGGTTGATCTGACCGGTCATGAGGTTGGCCCAAGTCGGCGAAGTGGCGTCCTCAAAGTCGGCCATAAAAACCTTGGCCCCGGAATTGAGCGCGTTGATCACCATCTTGCGGTCGACCGGACCGGTGATTTCCGTGCGGCGATCCTGTAAATCGGCCGGAACCGGCGCGACTTTCCACGAATGGTCCGCGCGGATGTGTGCGGTCTCGGCAAGGAAGTCGGGCATTTCCCCGGCATCGATGCGTTTCTGACGCTCGATGCGCGCGTGCAGCAAACGCCGCCGCTCGCCGTCGAACTCGCGGTGCAATCCGGCGATAAATTCCATCGCTTCCGGCGTGAGCACGCGCTCCCGGCCCGGTTGGCGGGGGCCTTTTGCTTCAACTCCGTGGGGTGTCTTCATAACGGTTGGTGGGAAAGTCGCGCCAGCGTTCCGGCCAGCACGCGCGCGCCCGCCGTGATGTGCGCAGGGTCGCTGTATTCCTCCGGACGATGGCTGTATCCCTTCCGGCAGGGAATGAAAATCATCGTGGTCGGGCAGACCCGCGCCATGAAGAGCGAATCATGGTAAGCGCGGCTGACCATGCGCCTGGTGGCCAGACCGAGTTGGAGGGAAACATCCTCGGCAATGGTCATCGTCTTGGGGTCGCCATCGGCCGGCGGGTCCGCGTTGATTTCCTCCCAGATAATCTCCACCCCGCGGCGCGCGGCGATCCCTTCCGAAGCCGAGCGCATGAGCACCAAGGCCCGATCGCGCGTCTCAAGGCACGTATCGCGCAGATCGATCTCGAGCATGACGCCGCAAGGCACGCTGTTGATCGCGTTGGGAAACACTTCCCATTTTCCGGTGGTCGCCACGGTGTCCGTGCTTCCGGATTCATGCGCCGCTTTCTCCACGGCCAGCGCCAACTCGGATGCAGCCAACGAAGCATCGCGGCGCCCCGGCATGAGCACCGCACCGGCATGACCACCCTCACCCGTGATGCGGACGCGATACGCACTCGGACCGGCGATGGCTTGCACGATGCCGATGGGAATATGCTGCTGCTCGAGCAGAGGCCCCTGTTCGATGTGGAGTTCGACGAAGGCAGAGTAGAAATTTTTCGGCAAGGCGACCGAATCGAGCGCTTCCTTCAACCCCGCACGTCCGCGGAGTTCATCAAGCGACTTGCCCTCCGGATCTCGCAGCACCGAGGCTTTTTCCAATGGGATGGCTCCCGCCAACATGCGCGACCCCAAACAACCGATGCCAAAGCGCGTTGGTTCTTCCGCGGTGAAGACGATGAGTTCGATCGAGCGCATCGGCTTGAATCCCGCCTCCTGCAGCGCTTCAATCGCGCTGATCCCGCCAAGGACTCCGACCACACCGTCGAATTTTCCCGCATTGGGTATGGCGTCGATATGCGATCCCGTCGCCACCACCGGCGCGTCCGGCGCACTTCCCACCCAGCGGGCGAACATATTGCCGACCGCATCGACCCGCAGGGCAAGACCGGCGCTCCGACCCAACCCCGCCACGTAATCGCGCCCGCGCAAATCGGCATCGGAAAAAAGCACGCGCGTCACCGCCGGCGACTCCGCCTCGGTGATCAAAGACAATTCGTCAATGCGCCTCTGCAAAAGCGCGCTGTCGATTTCCGGAAGCCCCGCCGACATTACCCCAAGCGCGGCGCGCGGTTCACGTCTTTGTAGTAAATATAGCGCGCACGCGTCTTGCCCATCGCGACAAACCACTGCGGACAATACGGCGCCAACCACAACGCGTCGCCGCTCGCCACCGGATGCCAGTCCTCGCCGAGTTTGTAAACCCCGGCCCCCTCGAGGATGAACATGCCGTGCTCCATGATGTGACACTCGACAAATGGCAGAGTGCCGCCCGGATCGTAGGTAAAAATATTCACCGCCATGTCGAACTCCGGCCGGTCCGGCAGCAAAGCTTGCAGCTGCGCCGCCGGATCACCGAGGAACGGCTCGGACTTCACTTGCTTCTCATCCCCGAAAATCGGCTCCGGGGCCGCCACTCCGGGCAGAGCTTCGTATTTCTTGGCAAAAAGCAAAACGCGCGCGCCCGACTTGCTCGTGATATCAAACGTCCCACCCGCCGGGATGTAAGCGAAACCCCCAGCCCCCAAGTTCTGCCCGTTGACCTCACACGCCCCCTCGACCACATAGTAAAAATGCTCGTCTCCGTGCGTAGGCCCCGCCCCGCGGCCATCGGCCGCCACGATATAAAGCGTCACGGTCAGCCTCGCTCCCATCCCGGCCGAAACCAAAACGAAAGCCGTCGTCTTCGGCCAAGCAGGCTCCTTACTCGGCACATGACTGTCCGGCGTAATGAGCGCGTAAAGCGAACGAACGGTGGTTCGTGTTGTGCCGAGAGGAGCGGGTATCATGGGCCGGTAAAAAATTGCCTTTCCGCTCGACTTGTGACGAGCACAAACCCGCGTCAGCCCAACATCCGCCGGAAAACCTTGGGACTGCAACCGAGAAGAACCGGGGCCAGACGCAAGGCCGCCCGCCGCATGGATTCTTTGCTCCGCGGCAGGTCGGGAGGAACTTTCAGGTTATTTTGCTTTTTCAACCACATCTCGGCCAGGCACACGTCCTGCACGTCGCCCAGCACCTCCCCGAGCCGGTCCACCCGGCGGGTGAAACGGACGAGTCGTGCCCGCCCCCCGAGATATTCGCACTGGTAGAGCAAGCGCTTCACCCTCCTCCGCCAAGCATGGAAGGCCTCGTCCGGCGCGTTGCCGCGCCCGGCCTTCTTCCACCCAGCCCGTGCCGCGCGATAAGTATCCACGGCACGATCGGAAATCTCTTTCCATTCGATTGTTATCCAATACGGATAATCTGCCAAGAAATCGACCGCGGTCTCCGCCAACCGCCGCGCCTCGACCAGATCCGGGGGCAGCGCGGCCCGCAAATGATGAGCTTCCCCCGGCGCATATTTGTCGGCCAATCCTTGGACAATGGTGGCGTCGCGCGTCTCCGCGAAAAGATCTTTCAACTCCCGACACGGTCCTAAAAATTTCTCCTGCCAGACCTTCCCGCGCGGCACCAACCGGCACAATGACTGGAGCCTCTTGACGCGGGTGCGCAAAAAATGGGCCTGACCGGCGGGATCTTGTGGAAACTTTTCCATCGCCCGCCGCGCCTGCCTCAGCAACTGCCGCAAGGCCGCCCGCAAGGCTGAACCTGCCGCGAGTTTCCGGGGAGAAAGACTCATCACGCCCATCCTCACCGCCGCACCCCGCCGCATCAAGCGTCAGTCTGCAACAAATCACCCTGCCCGTCGCTGCGCCTCCCCAACCTGCTCTCGACAACATGCTTGCTCGGCCTGCCCGAAAACTGCCGAGCAACCGCACCGCGGCGATGGGCCGGACCCCGGCCTGGCCTTTAAACCGCACCCCGCTGCCGCAAAACACCCGTGCTTGCTGGCCCCACCAATCAGTGCCGCCTGCTTCGGGATCATCAGCCCGCCACAATCCACGCCATCGTTTTGTCCGCCAGCTTGTCCAGGGCCTCGACGCTCTGGGCAAGGTGTTCCTCTTTGGTGTCCTCGATCTTGTTGTGACTGATCCCATGCAGGCTTTGCGTGAACATCATCACGGTCGGCACTCCTGCCATGCACATCTCGGCGGCATCGTGCAGCGGACCGGAGGGCAAACGGTGCGACACGCCGCAGGTTTCCTTAATCGCCTCGTCGCACAAACTGATCAGATCCGGATCAAACGGCGCGGGCGCGATATGCCACAAACGTTCCCACTCCACCGCACAACCTGCTTCCCTGGCAAAGCGCTCGCTGGCCGCCCGGGCTTCGGCATGCATCGTGGCCAACTTATCCGCCTCGAGGTGCCGCTGGTCCAGAGTGATGCGGCAATCGGCCACCACGCTGGTCACGATTCCGGGCTTCGTTGTGCACGAACCAATGGTGCAGACTCCCATCCCGCTGCGCTTGGCGATCTCATAAATCTCCGGACTCATCCGCGCCGCGGCAAAAAAGGCGTCCTTGCGTCGATCCATCGGTGTGCTCCCGGAATGCGCGGCTTGGCCGCGAAAAGTGATGGCATGGCGCTCCACCCCGAATGTGCCCAAGACCGCACCAAGCGGCAGATCCAGATCGAGAAGGACCGGCCCTTGTTCGATATGCAGTTCGAGATAAGCCGCGGCATTTTTCCGCTCCTTGCCGCAATCCTTCACTTTTTGCAAATCGATGCCGACCTCTTTCAGCGCGTCGGGGAGTTTGATCCCGTCTTGATCGACCAACCCGCGCGCCTCGTCGAGATCAAGGTTGCCCGAGCAGGCGGACGAACCGAACAAACTCTTGCCGAAACGCGCACCTTCCTCGTCCGCCCAGTCGACCACCCGCACAGTGACCGGCGGCTTGCCGTGGTATTGCGCGCTGATCCGCCGCAGCACCTCCACCCCGGCGAGGGTGTTGAGGCAGCCGTCGAGCCATCCTCCGTTGGGGACCGAATCAATGTGGCCGCCGATGAGCAGTTCCTTTTCGCTATCGCCCCGCAGGGTGGCCCAAAGATTCCCCGCCGCGTCTTCGGCAATTTCCACCGGAAGCCCGTCGAAGCGCTGCCGCAAAAATTTGCGCGCCTTGACCCAGACCGGCGTAAAAGCCACCCGCTGCGCGCCGTTCTCGTCGCCGGTCAGTGCGCGCAATGCTTTGAGTTCTTCGATTGTCCGCCGGGAATTCAAGGCGTTGGTCATGACACAATTGTGCGCTCTCGCCTCGGTAAAAAAAGAACTTTTTGATCTTGCGGACCAAGTGGCGAGTCCTACTGTTGAGTCATTGTGTGCGTTCCGCCTGAACGGTGCGCGCCGACAACCAAGTCGTATCATGACGCTTAAACCGCTGCTCGATGCCGAGACGGCCGCCCAAAGCATGGCGGAAAAAGAATCCCGCTACACCCGGCAGGAAGCCCTCATCGAGTCCAACCGCTGCCTCTTCTGCTTCGACGCACCATGCATCATGGCCTGTCCTACCGGGATCGACATCCCGTCGTTCATCAAAAAAATCGCCAATGGCAATCCGACCGGATCGGCCCGCACCATTCTCACCGCCAACGTCCTCGGCGCCAGTTGTGCCCGTGTCTGCCCGACTGAGGTCCTTTGTGAAGGCGCCTGCGTCGTTCTCGACCTCGAGGGTGACCCGGTGAAAATCGGACGCCTCCAGCGCTATGCCACCGACTACGTTTTCGAGCACCAAATCGAGGTTCTTCACGCGCCGGCCAAAAAGAACGGCAAAAAAATCGCCATCCTTGGCGCCGGCCCGGCCGGACTCGGCTGTGCCGCCGAACTCGCGCAACTCGGCTATGACGTCACCGTCTTCGACAAAAAGCAGGCCGGAGGCGGACTCAACACGTATGGCATCGCCTATTACAAAATGCGGCCCGAAATCAGTCTCGACGAAGTGAAGATGATCGAGCGCCTCGGGGTTAATTTCCGCTACGGCGTAAAAATCGGCCAAGACATCTCCGTCGCAGATTTGGAAAAAGATTTCGACGCCATCTTCCTCGGCCTCGGCTTGGGCGGGGCCAACCGTCTCGGTATCCCCGGCGAAGACCTGCCCGAAGTGGTCGATGCGCTCGACTTTATCGAATGGATCCATACGCGTCCCTTGCACGAAGTCCCGGTCGGGCGCCGTGTGGCGGTGCTCGGTTGCGGCAACACCGCCATCGATGCCGTCACCCAGTCGAAGCGCCTCGGCGCTGAAGTGGCCTCGATCATCTACCGCCGGGACGAGGACGACATGCCTGCTTACGGGTTCGAATATGAACTGGCTAAAAATGACGGTGCCACTTTCCATTTCCATACCGTCCCGACCGAAGTTCTGGCCGAAAACGGACACGTCAAAGCCCTCCGTCTGGCCAAAACCGAAAGCCGCGACGGGCAATTGCAAATCATCCCCGGCAGCGAATGGACCGAAGAATTCGACCTCGTGCTCAAGGCCGTCGGGCAAGAAAAGCAATCCAGCGCGTTCGAAAAACTCTTCCCCGGCCTCAAACTCGACCGCAAAGGACGCGTCGAGCATAACCCCGAAACGATGGAAACCAGTGTTCCGAAACTTTTCGTCGGCGGCGACTGCGCCAATGGTGGACGCGAAGTGGTCAACGCCGTGGCCGAAGGCAAGAAAGCCGCCCGCGGGATCAACGCCCTGCTCGCCAACCAAAAAGTCACCGGCCCCATCCAACCCTCCCGCCACGGCACCAAAGACGGCGCCCTCGGCTCCGGCTTCAACCACCCCATCCGCGTCCCCGAACTGTTGGCCGCGATGAATTCTTAATCTCGTCACACTTCACACGTCACTTCTTCCCATGGCCGACCTCTCCATCAACTTCGCCGGAATAAAGTCCCCCAACCCATTCTGGATAGCCAGCGGTCCACCCTCCAACACCGCTTACCAATCCCATCGCGCCTTCGAAGCCGGTTGGGGCGGCCTCGTCTGGAAAACGATCGGTGACCCCATCATCAACGTCTCCTCCCGCTACTCCGCCCTCAACCTCGGCGGACAGCGCATGGTCGGCTTTAACAACATCGAACTGATCAGCGACCGCTCGCCCGAAACCAATTTCCGCGAAATCAAGGAAGTCAAAGACCGCTGGCCCAACCACGCGGTCATCGCCTCCCTCATGGTCGACACCCGCGAGCGCTGGCATGAATTCGTCAAACGATCCGCCGACTGCGGCGCCGACGGCATCGAACTCAACTTCGGCTGTCCCCACGGCATGTGCGAACGCGGCATGGGCTCCGCGGTCGGACAAAACCCCGACGTGGCCGAAACCATCGTCGGCTGGGTCATGGAAGCCGCCGAAATTCCGGTCATCGTCAAACTCACCCCCAACATCACCAATGTGGTCTACGCCGCCCGCGCGGCCAAACGCGCCGGGGCCGACGCCATCTCGCTGATCAACACGATCAACAGCATCACCAACGTCAACCTCGACACCCTCACCCCCGAACCCTTCGTGCGCGGACTCAGCTCGCACGGCGGCTACTGCGGACCGGCGGTCAAGCCCATCGCCCTCAACATGGTGCAAAGCTGCGCTGCCGACTCCGAAGTCGGACTCCCCATCTCCGGCATCGGCGGCATCGGCAGCTGGCGCGACGCCGCCGAGTTCCTCGCCCTCGGCTCCCTCAGTCTCCAAGTCTGCACCGCCGTCATGCACTACGGCTTCCGAATTGTCGAAGACATGAACGAAGGCCTTTCCGACTACCTGGACGCAAAGGGCTACCAGAGCGTTGCCGACTTCTCCGGCGCCGCCGTCAAGACCCTCTCCGACTGGCAATATCTCGACCTGCACTACAAGCGCGTCGCCCGCATCGACTATGACAAATGCATCGGCTGCAATCTTTGCTACATAGCCTGCGAAGACGGCGCCCACCAATGCATCGACTTGGTCGACAGCGCGCCCTACGGCTTGGGCCCCGGGCGCGTTCCGGGCAAACCCGTCCCAAAGGTTCGCGAAGAGGACTGCGTCGGCTGCAACCTCTGCTCCATCGTCTGCCCGGTCGATGACTGCATCACCATGGTCGAAATGGACACCGGCCGCGACCAGATGAGCTGGAGCGACTACCAGACCCGCCTGACCAAAGGCGAAATGCAACCCATCCCCGCCCACCCCTGACCTTTATGAGCAAAATCCGGCCCGTTCCGCTCTTCATTGGCGGCGATTGGACGAACGTCTCCGGCGTCGCCACCACTCCCGTCCATAATCCCTCGGTCGGCGAGATCATTGCCGAGACCCCGCTTTGCGGTGCCGATGTCGTCGACCAGGCCGTGCGGGCCGCCGCCGATGCCTTCCCCGCTTGGATGGAAACTCCGCCGGTCGAACGCGCTCGCGTCCTCATGAAACTCAAGGTCCTTCTTGAGGAACATTTTGAGGATTTGGCCCAAAGCGTCACTCGCGAACACGGCAAAACCCTTGCCGAGGCACGTGGTGACGTCCGCCGCGGACTGGAAAATATCGAGTTCGCCTGCGGCGCTCCGACTCTTCTCATGGGCGAGTCGCTCGAAAACGTGGCCCGCGGCATCGACTGCGATTCCATCCGCCAACCCCTCGGCGTTGTCGCGGGCATCACCCCTTTCAACTTTCCCGCCATGGTTCCGCTTTGGATGTGGCCCATGGCCATCGCCTGCGGCAACACCTTCCTTCTCAAACCAAGCGAGAAAGTCCCGCTCACCTCGGTCCGCATTGCGCAGCTGGCGCAAAAAGCCGGTCTCCCCGACGGAGTGCTCAACCTCGTCCACGGTGGACGGGAAGCCGTTGACGCCATCCTACGCCACCCCACGATCAAAGCCGTCTCGTTCGTCGGTTCCACCCCCATCGCCAAATACATTTTTGAAACTGGCACCGCGCACGGCAAGCGAGTCCAAGCCGCGGGAGGGGCCAAAAATTTCGTCCTCATCATGCCCGATGCAGATGTCGCCAATTCCGCCACCGGCCTCGTCGAGTCCGCCTTCGGCTGCGCCGGTGAACGCTGCATGGCCAGTTCCACCGCCATCGCCATCGGAAAAGCCGCCCAGACCATCATTCCCGCGCTCGTCGATGTCGTTTCGAAAATCCGCGTCGGACCCACCGACCGCGACCCGCAGGCCCAGATGGGTGCGGTCATCTCCCGCGAGCACGCCGACCGCGTCTGCAACCTGATCACCCAGGCGGCCGATCAAGGGGCCAAACCGCTGACCGATGGGCGCCACACCAAAGTCGCCTCAGCTCCCCACGGATTCTACGTCGGCCCCACCGTACTCGACCATGTGCTTCCCGACATGATCACCATGAAAGAAGAAGTCTTCGGTCCCGTGCTCAACGTCGTCCGCATGGAGGACCTTGACGCCGCCATCGAACTGGCAAACCGTTCGATTTACGGTAACGGCGCCGCCATCTTCACCCGCAGCGGCAAGGCGGCCCGCGAGTTCCGCCACCGCATCCAAGCTGGCATGGTCGGCGTCAACATCGGTGTCCCTGCCCCCATGGCTTTCTTCCCCTTCAGCGGATGGAACCAATCCTTCTTCGGTGACCTCCACATCCAAGGCCGCGAAAGCATCGCCTTCTACACCCAGCATAAAGTCACCACGACCCGCTGGTTCAGCTACGGCGAAGGTTCCATCTGGAGCGACAAGTGATGCGTGGCAGGTGACGAGTTCAAAAGGATTCATCAGTCTCTCTCCGCAGGGAAAACCGAGCCCCGACCACTTGCCAAGATATGTCACTTCTCCTTAAAAACGCCGACATCATCAACGCCGACACGCGTTACACTGCCGACATCCTCTGCCAAGGCGAAACCATCACGCGGATCGACCAAAACATACCCGCAACCGCCGGCACCGAAGTCATCGACGCGCAGGGCAAATACGTCTTTCCCGGTTTCATCGACCCGCACACCCACATTTACCTGCCCTTTATGGGGACAGTTTCGAAGGACAACTACGAGTCCGGCACAAAAGCCGCGCTGGTCGGCGGCACCACGACCATCTTCGAAATGGTTTGCCCCTCGCGCGACATGCCACCAGCCGAGGGCTTCGCGACATGGCAGGCGCAAGCCGAGGGCAAAGCCTGCTGCGACTACACCTTTCACATGGGGGTGACCCGCTTCGATGCAGATTCGGCCAAACAACTGCGCGAGATTGTCAAACAAGGCGTGGGCAGCTTCAAAGTATTCCTCGCTTACCAAGGCGCCTTCGGGGTCGATGACACCGAACTTTGGGAAACGCTGAAACTGGCCAAAGAACTCGGCATCATTGTCACCGCGCACTGCGAAAATGAAACGCTCGTCGCGCAACTGCAAAAAGAACTTCTGGCTGCCGGACGCCGCGGCCCCGAGGCACACCACGACAGCCGTCCGCCCTACGTCGAAGCCGAAGGTGTCCACCATTTGATGTCCTTCGCCGCCCTGACCGGGGCACACACTTATATCGTCCATCTCAGCTGCCTCGAAGCCCTGCGCGAAGCGATCAACGCGCGCCAGCGCGGGGTCAATGTATGGGTCGAAACTCTCATCCAATACCTGGTCCTCGACAAAACTTACGCGGAGAGACCGAACTTTGAGGGCGCCAAGTTCGTCATGTCCCCGCCGCTGCGCGCCGTATCCAACCAGCAAGTCCTTTGGGACGGTTTGGCCAGCGGCTTGATCAACACGGTTGGCACCGACCACGCCCCTTTCGATTTCAAGGACCAGAAACCGATGGGCAAGGCGGACTTCACCAAGATCCCCAATGGCATCCCATCCATTGAGGACCGCATCAATCTCCTCTACACCCACGGGGTGAAAAAAGGCCGCCTCACCCTGCAGCAGTTGGTCGCGGTGGCCAGTACGAACGCCGCGAAAATATTCGATCTTTACCCGCGCAAAGGCGTCATCCAACCCGGCGCCGACGCCGACCTTGTCATTTATGACCCGGATTACCGGGGCAAACTTTCGGTCAAGACCCAGACCCAAAACGTCGACTACAATGCCTTCGAAGGCTGGGAAATCGAAGGCCGTCCGTCCATCGTCACGGTTCGCGGTGAAATCGCGGTCCGCGACGGCAAGTTCGTCGGCACGGTCGGGCGCGGGCGCTTCCTCCAGCGCAAGCCCTCCCACTTTTGAGCCCGCTCGCTTGCCCCCCCCTTTGCGCGGCGGCCAACCGGGCGTCGCGGGATGAGCTGGAGCAAAGTGGGGCCAATCGATATCATGGCCCAAGTCATCGTGTCCCTCCCATCCGACCACCACGACCCTCGCCTCTGGAATGCGGACCTCGCCCCCGTCCCGCAAGACCGGCGGACCTGGACCACTTGGAATATCGCCGCGCTCTGGATCGGCATGGCGGTCTGCATCACGACCTACACGCTGGCCAGCAGCCTGATCGAGCAGGGCATGAACTGGTGGCAGGCCACTCTGACCGTGTTTCTCGGCAACCTCATCGTGCTCATTCCCATGACGCTCAACGCGCATCCTGGCACGGCCTACGGCATTCCTTTCCCCGTGTTGCTCCGCGCTTCGTTCGGCACCTTCGGTTCGAACATCCCGGCCCTCATGCGCGGGCTCGTCGCCTGCGGTTGGTTCGGCATCCAGACCTGGGTCGGCGGCGCGGCCATTTACGCCACCGCGGCGGCCATTTTCGGTTTCGATCCATCGACCAAGCAAAACCTCCCCGTCCTCGGCATCTCGTCCGGCGAATTTCTCTGCTTCATGATCTTCTGGGTCATCAACGTCCACTTCATCGTGCGAGGCATGGAGTCGATCAAATGGCTGGAAACCTTGAGTGCCCCCTTCCTCTTGATCGTCGCTTTGGTTCTCGTCTGGTGGGCGTGGCAAGCGGCTGACGGATTCGGTCCAATCTTCACCCAGCCCACGACTTTGGACACCGCCGCGAAATTTTGGCCGGTCTTTGGCGCGGGACTGACCGCCATGGTCGGCTACTGGGCCACGCTCTCGCTCAACATCCCCGACTTCTCGCGCTACGCGCGCTCGCAGCGCGACCAAGTTGTCGGGCAGGCTCTCGGATTACCGGCCACCATGACCTTTTACGCCTTCATCGGTATCCTCGTGACCAGCGCGACCATCGTGATTTTCGGCTCCGCCATCTGGGATCCGGTGCAAGTCATCGCGAAACTCGGCAGCCCTTGGGCTTCCGCCCTCGCGCTAGTCACCCTTGCCGTGGCCACGCTCTCGACCAACATCGCGGCCAACGTGGTCTCGCCGGCCAACGACTTCTCCAACCTCGCCCCTCAGCACATCAGCTTCCGCACCGGCGGACTCATCACCGCCTTTCTCGGGATCCTCATGATGCCATGGAAGCTTTATCAGGACCCCAGCGGCTACGTTTTTACCTGGCTCATCGGCTACAGTGCGCTGCTCGGACCGATTGCCGGCATCATGATCGCGGATTACTATGTCTGGCGGCGTAAAGAACTCGACGCGGCGCAACTTTACCAACGCCATGGCATCTACTGCTACACCGGCGGGTTCAGCCTCGTTGGCTTCGGAGTCTTGCTTGCCGCGGTCTTGCCAAACCTTCCCGGTTTCCTCGTCACGATCAAAGTTCTTCCCGCCGAATTGTTCCCCGCATGGCTGGTCGCCAGCTATCACTACGCGTGGTTTGTCGGTTTCGCTCTGGCTTTCTTACTGTATAGTGCCACACGCCCGCTTTTCCCAAACCGATGAAAACACCCGCACTCCCCCCGACCGACCACCAACCACGTGCTTACACCGGCCCGTCTGCCGACGAAGTTCTCGCCCTGCGCAAGCAGTTTATGAACCCCGGCATTTTCCTCTATTATAAGAAACCGCTCATGGTCGTGGAGGGCCACCGTCAATACGTCTGGGACGAAAAAGGCAAACGCTACCTCGACGGACTCGGAGGCATCGTCACCGTCAGCGTCGGCCATTGTCACCCCCACGTCATCGCGGCCGGCAACGAGCAGAACGAAACCTACCAGCACTCCACCACGATTTATCTCCATCCCAACGTGGCGCAATACGCGGAGAAACTCGCGTCGAAAATGCCCGGCAATTTGAAGATGTGCTACTTCGTCAATTCCGGTTCCGAGGCTAATGACCTCGCCCTCATGATGGCCCGAGCCCACACCGGAAACTATGACATCATCGCCCTGCGCAACGCCTACCACGGCGGCAACCAGTCGACCATGGGCATCACAGCGCACAGCACCTGGAAATACAACGTGCCCCACGGCTTCGGTTTCCACCACGCCCTCGCGCCTTATCCTTACCGTGGAACTTTCGGCTACGACGATCCCCAAGCCGGGGCGAAATACGCCAACGACGTGAAAGAACTGATCGAATATGCCACCCCGGGCAAAATCGCCGGCTTCATCGCCGAATCCATCCAGGGCGTGGGCGGATTTGTCGAATTCCCGCCGGGCTACCTCGAACACGTCTACCGCTATGTGCGCGCCGCCGGCGGAGTGTGCATCGCCGACGAAGTGCAGACCGGCTTCGGCCGTACCGGCACGCACTTTTGGGGATTCGAAACGCAGGGTGTTATCCCGGACATCGTCACCATGGCCAAGGGCATCGGCAATGGCTGCCCCCTCGCTGCCGTGGTGACCACCCCGGAGGTAGCGCAATCCCTGGTCGGCAAAGTCCATTTCAACACCTTCGGCGGCAATCCCGTGGTCAGTGCCATGGGCAAGGCCGTGCTCGAGGTCATCGAAAAAGAAAACCTCCAGGAAAACTCCCGCAAAATGGGCGATTACATCTTGGCCGGCTTGAACATCCTGAAGAAAAAACACCCGATCATCGGCGACGTCCGCGGCAAAGGTCTCATGCTCGGTATCGAAATGGTCAAGGACCGCAAAACCAAAGAACCGGCCACGGCTGAATGCGCCCAAGTCCTCGAGACGGCACGCGACCTCGGCCTCCTCCTCGGCAAAGGCGGGTTGCGCGGACAAGTCATCCGCTTCGCCCCGCCGATGTGCATCAAGCAAGACGACGCCGATTTCCTCCTCGCAGTCCTCGACCAAAGCTTCAGCCGGTTGTCATTGGCGGCCGCTTCCAGCTGAGCATGACCCCGTCTCCGACCCGCTGGCAACCGGGGCCATTAAAAATCCAAGAAGCACAGGGGTTTGCCAAGGCCTTGAGCCCGGCTTAAGCTTGGAAAGGATGAAACTTGCCCTGATCTTTCTCGGCCTCTTGGTTCTGGCCAGCACTTCCGTCCGAGCCCAGTGCAAAGACTGCGGGTGCAAAGCCAAGTGCTCCACCACCTACCAGTGCAAGCATGGCGCAAAGCCGGAAGCGCCGTGAACTCCCTCGACCCGCAGGCCAAGCGCTTCCGGGTTGCTGACCGCTCCCTCCAGCAGGCCAAAAATGCCCTGCAAGGTGCTCAAATCGCTCTCGCCGATCTCCCGCGGTCCAGCCACTCCCCGCTCACCGGCGCCCTCGAATCCATCGATCACGCTCTTCGGCATATCGCCACGGCCGGCGGACAACTCGACGAGGCCCGCCTGGAGGACAGCGAGTAGTTGGCCTGAACGAGAGCACCATTGCCTTTTCCCGCCGTGCGGCGAAACTGACCGGCTATTTTCCCTATGTTTTTCCTGACCCCCGGTTACCGCAAAGAAGCCAAGCTCGTCCTCCGCGCGGCCCGCAAGCTGCTCCGCTACCGGCGAGACATTCTGCCGGACAAACAAATCATCGGCCTTCGCGAGGGGAGTACCAGGCTCGAGGTTGCTCTGCGGACAAATCACCGCGAAGATATCACTCTGGCCACGGAAAAGCTCCATGGCCTGTTCGACCAGGCAGCCCCCCGGCCGCGCCTCGCCAGTCTGCGGGAGAACACGGAGGTCATCCTTGTCGCTCTGGTTATCGCCCTCGGCGTCCGGTCTTACTTCCTGCAGCCATTCAAAATTCCCACCGGATCCATGCAGCCGACCCTTTACGGGGTCACCGGCACGCGCACGGTCGAACCCCCGCCGGCGTGGCCCCTGCGCGTCGCCGAATTCATTCTGCGCGGGCGCACTTACATCGATGTCAGCGCGGAAAATGACGATTCGGTCATCGGCCTGCGCGAGGTCACCCGCTTCCACTTTTTCACCTCGACCGAGATCATCACCCGTACCCGGACCTACACTGTCTCCGCCCCGCTTAATGTTGTCCGCACCGATTTCCAAATCCATCCCGGCCGGACACTCCGCAGCGGTCAGCCCATCGTGCGCGGCTACGCCGAAAGCGGAGACCAATTGTTTGTCGACAAGGTATCCTACAACTTTGTCCGGCCGAAACCTGGGGACGTCTTTGTCTTCCGCACCACCGGCATCCGCCGGATCGAATCGGGCATCCCGCCGGGCATGGGGTCGCAATACTACATCAAACGACTGGCCGCCGTCGGCGGGCAAACCCTGCAAATCCGGCCGCCCGACCTTTACGTCGACGGGAAAGTTTCCTCACTCCCTGTTTTCCGCCGCGTCATGTCCTCTCAGGACGGTTACGAGGGGTATTCGAACACAAGTGCCGGCGGTGGCCCTTTTCCCATCCTCGGTTCTCCGCAAGCCGAATACACCGTGCCGCGCGGGTCCTACTTTGCCTTGGGCGACAACAGCTACCACAGCAGCGACAGCCGCTACTTCGGACCGGTCCCCGAAAAGAATGTGGTCGGGCGCGGACTGGTCGTCTACTGGCCGTTCGTCGGTCGCTGGGGACTGATCAACTGACCGCGGAAAAATGGCGGATGGCATCCGCTACTCCTTCACCCCACGGGTGCGGGGAAACATAGCCCGCGTTGCGCCGGACCAACTCCTGCACCTCGGGCACCGCATTCGAGGGGCACGCGACCATTGCGGCAGATGAACCGTCGAGCATCGGAATATCATTGTGGTGGTCGCCGATGGCCAAAACGTCTTCCCGCGATATACCCAGTAATCGCGACAATTCAGCCAGCGAGGACCCTTTGTGGATCCCAAGGTGCGCGAACCGCATCCAGACATGGTTGCGATTGAAGGAGAACTCGGGGACATCAGCCGCTAGTTCCCTCACCACATCGGCCATCAGGTCCATCGTCCCGGGATCCTCGGTCATCAAGCCGGCGAGGCGTCCATTTTCATACAATACCTCGATCCCATCGCGCGTCGCGACCATGGCCTCGATGGCCGTCACCACGTGGGCCGCACGGTCGAACAAATCGAGCGTCTGACGTTCGGTTTGCGCATTCCAGTCTCCAAATGCCTCCCAATTCCCTTCTTCAATACGACGGTAAATGTCTTTTTCGCTGGTCAGGACAAATTCGGGGTCATGCGGCAATTTTACCTGCTCAAGCCCCTCGAGCGCGAACCACAGCTGCCTTCCCGTATTGACCGCCCAGACCGCACCTTGCAGCCGCAAATCATTGAGCGCCCCGGCCAAAGACCTTGCCGTACGTGCGTCCGGGTGATGGCCGACTAATGTCCCGTCAAAATCGGTGCTCAACAAACGAATACTCATCGTTTAAACATAATCCGGTTTTTATTCCACATCCAGCCGACTGATGAAATCCGCTTACGAACTCGCTATGGAACGGCTCGCTGCCAAGGAACCGGTCGTGCAACTCACGGCCGACCAAAAGGAACGTATCGCCGCGGTCGAAGTGAAATGCAAAGCGGACATCGCGGCCAAAGAGCTGCTTCTCCAATCCGAATTGGCTAAGTCGCTGGCGGCCGGAGCGACGGACGAAGCGGCCAAGATCCAACGCCAGTTGACCGACGAGATCCGGCGCCTCGAGGAAAAACGCGAGCGCGAAAAGGATGCCGTGCGGCGCGAAGTTTGACCCGATGGACCCGCTTTTGCCCACCGCCGAGGACGAGCGCTTCATGCGCGAGGCGATCAGACTTGGCGAAAAGGCCGCGCTGGTCGACGGCACCGGTGGCCCGTTCGGCTGCGTCATCGTCAAGGACGGCAAAATCATCGCCGAAGGCTCAAATCAAGTGGTCAGCGAGAAGGATCCTACTTGGCACGGCGAAATGGAGGCCATCCGGGCAGCGGCAAAGAAGCTCGGAGCTTTTGATTTGTCCGGTTGCACGCTCTACACGACCGGCGAACCGTGCCCGATGTGCGCGGGGGCCATCTTCTGGGCCCGCATCGACCGCGTGGTCTACGCCTCGACCATCGCCGACGCCCTCCGCTACGGACAGTTCGACGACCAACCCATTTACGAAGACCTAGCCAAGCCGATTGCCGAGCGAAAAACACCCGCGGGGCAATGCTTGCGCGAAGAGATGCTCGAACTCTGGCGGCGCTACGAGGCCAAGCCGGACCGGATTCGTTACTGACCGCCAGCCAGTCCGGCTTCCAGTTCGACGAATTCGCGGGCGAGAATACTGTCCGGCTCGCATCTCATGGCCCGCCCGGCGAGATCGAGGGCGCGCCGTGCATCCTTGTCCCGCCCGGCGGTCTTCATTTGCCGGACAAAGGGACGCACCACCTCGTAAAAGAAATTCCCGCCGCCGGCCGGACCGAGCTTTCCGGTCAGCGAGCGGTATTCCCGCATCGCCGCGGTGTATTCACCCTCTTGCATCAGTCGGGAGAGAACCTCGGCACCCGCGGCGGCGCTCAGATCGGTACGGAGACGCCGATTTTCACGGATCATGCGCGCTTCAATCTCGCTGGCTGCTTGTCCATCGCCGCCCGCCCTTTCCAACTCGGCCAACCGCGTCTGGTAGCGGACACGCAGATCTTCTTCCCGGCGGAATCGGTCGATGCCCGCCATGTAGTGCGCCCGCAAAGCTCCCCTGTCCTTTGCCGCGGCAAGCACATTTTCCTTCACCTCCCAAGCCGCCACGAAGTCGGCTGAATAAAAAAGCGCGCTATCCGCCGCCGCACCGGCCGACGGCAAATCTCCGCGCCGCTGGAAAACTTCCGCCATGGCCAAGTCGCCCAAGGCCGCGTCATGTCCTTGCGCCCGTGTGGCCCGGCCCGAGAGAAAGAGCAGCTCGTGATCGGTCACGGGCAGCCAGGTTTGCGGATCGAGCGCCTGGCCGACGGTATAGCGCTGCTCGAAGAAACGCCCGGCATCCAATTCCCACTGGCCATTCCCTCGCAAATAGCCGAACCAAGCATGGCCCCCATCTTGCCCCTGCCCGGCGAAGTAAAGGGTCGGGATTCCCCGGGCCTTGCCCGCGAGGCAGGCGAAGTAAGCTTGGTCGGTACAAATCCCCCCAGCCGATTTAATTTTGCTCAAACTGTAATGGCCGTGAGGCCAGGAAAAAACGCCGCGCTCGGCCCGCTCTTGATCATACCGGACCAGATCAAGGACACGGTCGAATTTGTCACGCCGCGCACGCACATTTTTCGCGGCCCACTCGAATTCCGAGCGTGGCACCGGGGCATCAGCGAGGAACTTCAGCTCCGCCGCCGTGAGCCGGCGCAAATCATGTTCGAGCTTCCTTGCTTCGTTCGCCCGGTAAAAATAATCGAACTGACCCGCGACACCGTCCTCCGCACGCGGTACCGCTGCCGGGGGCACCTGATGGTGCGGCCAGAACGATGGTTCCCGTTGGTCATGGACCAAGGCGAAGGCCAAGATGAGCGAGCGGTAAGCGGGCCACGCACCCGGATGAGCGCGGCGCAACTGCTCGAGACGCGTCACCACGACCGGCGTGAAATCGTCCGGCTTCAACTCACGGAAGAACTCTTTGAGGAAATCCTGGTCGTTCGCCAGTTCGGCCAGAAAGTCTTCCGAGGCCCGCGATGCGACAGAGCCGCCGCCCGGCGTGTAGTCATCCGGCAAAAGCGCCTGCAGAATCTCCGGCGGCAGATGTTCCGCCGTCAGTGCACTGGCCGCCGTAGACAGGGGCCGTCCGGATGAGTCGGCCGGCAAGGGCGCACCGGAAGGAATGACCAGCAGCGCGTTGTCCTGGTCCGGATTGCGCAGCACGCGACGTCCGAGCCACGTCTTCAGCGCTTCCGGTTCCGGCGTCCCGAGGAGGTGGCACCATTGGTAAAGTCGCTGCCACTGGCGAAAAATGCCATTCCCGGCACTTCCAGCCTGCGAGGAGTGCGACGGTTTCCATTGCTCCGCCAGTCCGGCTTCCAGCGCGTCGGCGGCAGCGGCCCAGCCCATGGCGCGGACCGCCACGATATCTTGGGCGGTGGGCACGCGGCCCAAATCGAAGTCCGCTCGCGCCAGAACGACAGGAAGGATCCCGAAAATCAGAACCAGCCACGCCCGCTTCATACCACCACCATAGCCACGCCCGTCCCCTTGCCAAGGGTCACAATCCTCTTTTGCGCCGCAGGGCAACCACCCTATCCTTCCCGGTCACGCATGTTGCCTTCCTCCGAACCCGCCGCGATCCGCGTTAAAGGCGCCCGCCAGCACAACCTGAAGAATATCGACGTGGTCATACCGCGGAACCGGTTTGTCGTCCTGACCGGCCCGAGTGGCTCCGGCAAATCGTCCCTCGCCTTCGACACCCTCTACGCCGAGGGACAACGCAAATATGTCGAAAGCCTCTCGGCCTACGCCCGCCAGTTTCTCGACCGCCTCGAGCGTCCCGACGTGGACTTCGTCGAAGGACTTTCCCCTGCCATCGCCATCGAACAACGCACCGCCTCGGCCGGCCCGCGTTCGACCATCGCGACCACCACGGAAATCTACGACTACCTCCGCATCCTCTACTCCGCGCTCGGCCTGCCGCACGATCCCGAGACGGGGGAACTGGTCCGCCGTCAGAGCCCGCAGGAAATCACCGACGCCATCCTCGCCTTTCCGCCGGAGAGCAAACTTGTTCTCCTTGCCCCCATCGTGCGCAACCAAGCGGGAGAATTCCGCGACATCATCGAAAAACTCCGCCGTGAAGGTTTTGTCCGCGCTCGCATCGACGGCGAAATCACCGACCTTGGCGGGGAAGCGCGCATCCGCCTCGACAAAAAACGCCGTCATCAGATCGAAGCCGTCATCGACCGGCTCGTACTCAAGTCCGGGCTCCGTCAACGTCTCGCCGATTCGGTCGAAACTGCCCTGCGCTGGGGGGAAGGACAACTCGTGGCCTCGGTCCAATCGCCGGACAAAAAAAAATTCACCGACCACCCATTCTCCACCGCCTTTTGCAATCCGCGGACCGGCTTCACCCTGCCGCGCCTCACCCCGCAGCATTTCTCGTTCAACAGCCACCTCGGGGCCTGCCCGGGATGCCAAGGGCTGGGGACCGAACCCTACTTTGATCCGGACCTCATCCTTGATCTGGACAAGTCTCTCGAGGATGGCGCCATCGTGGCCTGGCGCAAGGGCACGCCGAAAATGGAATCTTATTACGCGGCCCTGACCACTGCGCTCGCTGCCGATGCAGGGGTGCGCACCGATCTGCCCTTGTCCAAATTGCCGCCTTCCTTCCATCAGTTGCTCCTCCATGGTTCCGGTGACCGCGCCATCGATCTCCAATTCGGAATCGGAGTGACCCGCCAAAAATTGTCCAAGCCGTTCGAAGGCCTTCTCGCCCAGCTCGAGCATTTGCTGGCCCGCGCCAAGGGCGAATCGCTCAAGCAGCGCCTCAAAGCCTTGCAGAACCGCCGTCCATGCGTCCGCTGCAGCGGAGCCCGTCTCCGTCCCGAAATTCTTGGCGTCACCCTGATCACGTCCGCCGGAGAGGAATATCCCATCGACACCTTCTGCAACCTGACCATTGCCCGCGCGGCGCAGGTCATCGGACAACTCCGGTTGCAGGGCAACGATGAGGCCATTGCGGGCGAGGTGGTGAGCGAAATCGCCCGACGCCTCGCCTTTCTTGAAGAGGTCGGACTCGACTACCTCACCCTGAATCGCGAAAGCGGCACGCTGTCCGGCGGCGAGGCCCAGCGCATTCGCCTGGCCACACAAATCGGCAGCGGCTTGGCCGGCGTCCTCTACGTGCTCGACGAACCCAGTATCGGACTTCACCAGCGCGACAACGAACGCCTCATCGCCACCCTTAAACGCCTGCGCGACCTCGGCAACTCGGTCCTCGTGGTCGAGCACGACCACGACACCATCGCGGCGGCCGACCATATTATCGACATCGGTCCGGGAGCCGGGCCGCTCGGCGGGCGCATCGTCGCCCAAGGCACCCTTGAAGAAGTCACCGCGGCCCCACAGTCGCTGACCGGACGCTATCTGGGAGGCGAACTCCGCATCCGTGTACCGACCAAACGCAACAGGCCCCTCACCCCCCGCGCCTTGGTGGCCGGCCCGTCCGACGGCTGGCTCAGCGTGACCGGCGCACGGGAGAACAACCTGCAAAATGTCGATGCCCATTTTCCGCTCGGCACCTTTATCTGCGTCACCGGCGTTTCGGGCAGCGGCAAATCCACTTTGGTCAACGACATCCTCCGGGCCGCCCTGGCCCGGGATTTATACCGCGCCAAGGCGACGCCTGGCGCCCACGATGCCATTCTCGGCGCCGGGCAAGTTCACCGTCTGGTGGTCGTCGACCAAGCACCCATCGGCCGCACCCCGCGATCTAATCCCGCGACCTACACCGGCGCCTTCGGCCCGATCCGCGAGCTTTTTGCCCAGGTGCCCGCCGCCCGGGTGCGGGGCTACAATGCGGGTCGCTTCAGCTTCAATGTCAAAGGCGGCCGCTGCGAGCACTGTCAGGGCGACGGCTCACTCAAAGTCGAAATGCATTTCCTGGCCGATGTCTTTGTCACCTGCGACGTCTGCCAAGGCCGCCGCTACAACCGGGAAACCCTTGAAATTACCTACAAAGGAAAAAATATTGCCGACGTGCTGGCCATGACCATCGACGAGGCCCTCTCCTTTTTTCGCGCCGTGCCCAACGTGGCCGACAAGCTCTCCACCATGCAGGAAGTCGGGCTCGGCTACCTGACGCTCGGACAATCGGCCAGCACCCTCTCCGGTGGCGAGGCCCAACGGGTCAAACTTTCGACCGAACTGGCCAAACGCGGAGGATCCAAGACGCTCTACATCCTCGACGAGCCGACCACGGGCCTCCATGTCTCCGATGTCGACACCCTCATGCATGTGCTGATGAAACTGCGCAACGCGGGCAATACCCTCATCGTCATCGAGCACAATATGGACGTGATCAAATGCGCCGACTGGATTCTCGACCTCGGGCCCGGCGGAGGCGAACATGGTGGTTTGATCATCACCGAAGGGACACCCGAAACCGTAGCCAAGGCCGAAGCCAGCCACACCGGTTACTACCTCCGCAAAGCTCTCGGAACATGAAATCCGCCGTCTTGCTTTGGTTCGCACTGACCACCGCAGCGCTCGCTACGGCTCCGTCCGTGGCGGAAAAATCTCTTGCCGCCCTGCGCGAAGGAATGCCGCAGGCTGCCATTGCCCCCCTTGCGGAGGCGCTACGCAAAGCTCCTGCGGGGGAAAAGAACACGCTCGGACTCTTGCTCGCCCGAACGCAACTCGCCGCCGGCCGCCCAGGCGATGCGCTTCAGACACTCGACGGCCCGTGCGACCGCGGGTCAGGCGAGGCGGTTTTCCTCCGTGCCGCCGCTTTCGCGGCCCAAGGCAACCTCGAAATGGCCGCTACGTTGGCCGAACCGCAAGCCGCGGAGAATCCTGAAGCCGCCCTGCTTCTCGCCCGCATCCGCACCGAGCAGGGCGACGCGGAGGCGGCCCGCGTCCTGCTGCCACCACCCGGAACACCCTTGCCCGCCGACCCCAATACCCTGCGTTTGCTCCTCGACCTGCAACTTTCCACCGGCGACCCCGCCAAGACAGAAGCCCTGATTAGCTCCGCACGCGAGGAGCAACTGCTCCCGGCACCCGAACTCGATGTCGCCCTCGGCCGGGTCCGCTTGGCCGAAAATCGGCCCTCCGATGCCTCGGAAATTTTCCGCAACATCCTTGCCACGGGCGAACCCACTGCGGCCGTCCAAGACAATGCGCGGCTTGGATTGGCCCGGTCGCTCCTTGTTCTTGGCGTCGACGCGCGCGCCCGCGATGTCCTGCGCGAGGGCCTCGACCAGACGCCCGACGCCTTAACCACCCGCGAAAGCATGGAGCGATGGATTATGCTCGAACGCCAACTGGGCGCCGATCCATCGGCAGACCTGAAGGCCTGGGCCGAGAAGAAAGGAAGCCGCCGCACCCTTGAAGCCCGGTTGCAACTGGCACGGCTCGACCTCGATCTGAAACGCCCGGAAGCGGCGATCAGCGCCTTGAACGGAATGGCAGCCGACCCGGCCCTCGGTCCCGCGGAAGCCCTGCGCGCGCGCCTCCTTTTGGCCGAGGCACGCATCGCTGGCGGGCAAACCAAGCAAGCACTCGAACTGCTCGAGACCATTCCTCCGATGGGGAGCGGCCCGGCTTCCGATTACCGTTTGGCCGACTTGCGCGGACGCGCCCTCTCCGCGACCGCGGCGCACCGCCGCGCTTACGATTCGTTCGCCGCCGCAGTCAAAGCCGCCCGCACCCCGGAGGAAAAGTCCGCCGCCGCGGCCAACTGTCTTGTCTCCGCGCTCGCGGCCGAGGACCTCGCCCTGGCCCGCAGTTCCTTTGACCTCCTGCGCCAAAGCGAACCCGCCAATCCGGACCTCCTCCGCTGGTCATTCTTTATTGCCGTGGCCGAGGCGCGCGAAGGAAAGATCGACGGACTCAGCGCTCTCGCCCGGCGAGCCCCCGCCGTCGATTACGCCTTCCAATCCAAACTTGCTTTGGCCGAGTGGCGCATGGGCCGCGGCGAGGCTCCCGCCGCCGAACGAATCCTCCGCACGGCTCAAGCCGAGGCCGACACCCCGCCGCGCGCCGCCGCCCTCGCTGCCGCGGAAATTTTCGCCGCGGACAACGCCGGTTCGCGTCCGCGCGAGGAACTGGTCACCGCCGCGGCCGAATTTCTGGCCGCCTACCCCGATGCGCCGGAAGCTCCGGACATTGCCTTCAAACTTGGAGAACTGCACTCGCGTGTCGGTGACCATGCTGCGTCCGAAACAGTGCTGACCAAGTTGGCCGAAAGCCTGCCCGATGCCGAGGCCTCCGCACTGGCCAAATTCTTTGCCGCACAGTCTGCCGCGCGCAGCATGAGTACGGAGGGCGCAGGGCGTGCGCTCGCCTGGTTTGACCAGCTTGCCCAAGGCAGTTCACCCCTGCGGCACCGCGCCCGCTTCGAACAGGCCTCTCTTCTCTTGCGCGACCGCCGCTTGGCCGACGCCCTGACCCTTTACGAGCGCATCCTCGGCGGCGACCCGCCTCCAGAAGTTCGCCACGCCGCCTTGATGGAGAAGGGCGACACACTTTTCGCTTTGGGCAGTAGCGAACCCGGCCGTTTTACGGAAGCTGCCGCCGTCTACGCCGGTTTGGCCGCCGACCTCTCCGCCCCGGCCGACTGGCGCGACCAAGCTGCCTGCAAGCGCGCCGCCGCGCTGGCCAAGGTCGGGCAAACCGAAGCCGCCCTCGCCGCCTACCGCGAGGTGCTCTCCCGGCCTCCGGGAACAGAAGCCGACCCGTTTTGGTTTTACAAGGCCGGGCTGGAGGCAGGGCGCCTCCTCGAGGAACAAAAAAACTGGCCGGAGGCCATCGCCGTCTACGATAAAATGGCATCCGCAGAAGGCCCGCAGCGCGAAGAGATCCTGCAGCGCGCCCGCCGTCTGCGGCTCGAACACTTCATTTGGGAAAATTAATCATGCTGAATACGACCAACGCCACGACAGACGGCCACATCAAACTTTTCATCCCCGGACCCGTTGAGGTCTCGGAGAAAACCTTCCGCGCTTTTTGCCGTCCGCAAATCGGCCACCGCGGCACCGAGTTCTCGTCGCTCTACGAGTCCATTCACCCGCGCCTGCAAACCCTCTTCGGCACGACCGGTCCCGTTTACCTGGCCACCGCCTCCGCCTGGGGCGTGATGGAGGGCGCGCTGCGCAATCTCGTCCAGAAAAAAGTCCTCAACTGCATGTGCGGCGCTTTCTCCGACAAGTGGTTTGATATCAGCAAGCGATGCGGTAAACAGGCCGAAGCACTCCAAGTCGAGTGGGGCGATCCCATCCTCCCCGAATTGGTCGATGAAAAATTGTCCAAGGGCGGATTCGACGCCATCACCCTGATCCACAACGAAACTTCGGCCGGAGTCCTCAATCCGCTGGCCGAGATCGCTGCGGTGGTCAAAAAGTATCCCGAGGTTATGTTTATCGTGGATAGCGTTTCCTCATTTTCCACCGTGCCAATCGCAATGGACGATCTCGGCATCGATGTCCTCCTCACCGGCAGCCAAAAGGCTCTCGCCTTGCCGCCCGGGTTGGCCCTCTTCAGCGCCAGCGAACGCGCCCGGGCCCGCGCCGCCACGACACATGACCGCGGCTACTATTTCGATTTCATCGAATTCCACAAAAACTGGGAGAAATTCATGACGCCGAGCACGCCCACCACCGGGCACATCTGGGCCTTGCAGTCGAAACTCGACGATATTTTCGAGGAGGGGGTGGAAAACCGCTACGCCCGACACGCCAAGCTCAACCGGATGATTTCCGATTGGGTCGCTGCGCACGGCTTCGAACACTTCGCCCCGGAAGGTTACCGCTCCAAATCGCTGGTCTGCGTGAAAAACAACAAGAGTATCGACGTGGCGGCTTTTTGCTCCGCGCTGAAAAAGAAACACAAAGTAGCGATCAACGGCGGCTATGGAAAAATCAAAGGCACCACCTTCCGCGTCTCCAACATGGGTGACGAAAGTGAAGCGACGATCAGCGAACTGCTCGGTTGGATGACAGAATGCCTCCCGGCGTGAAGCAAACAAGCGGGCCGCAACCACACTCCCCGGCCCGGCTTTTATGACCGTCTCTCTTCTGCCCCCCGCACCACAGACGTTCTGCGGCTTGCCAACCGAAAAATGTTCACCTAATGTCTAAAAAGTTGCCCCATCGGCAACTGGCCACCTTCATGCAAATTCCACTCATCTCACGCATTCCTTGGGATCGCGTCAACTGGACAACCAGCATTTTCCTGGCTGTCATCAACACCTTGGCCCTCACCGCCGTTCCGCTCTACATCTGGCATTACGGGCTCGATTGGTTCCAAGCCGGTCTCTTCTTCTTTTTCTACATGGCCACCGGATTCAGCATCACCCTGGGCTATCATCGCCTCTTTTCCCACCTCTCCTTCAAAGCGAAGTCCCCGGTCAAAATGGCTACCCTGCTTTTCGGCGCCTGTGCTTTCGAAAATTCCGCCCTCGACTGGTGCTCGGACCACCGCAAGCACCATAAGCACGTGGACCACGACGATGATCCCTACGACATCAGCAAGGGCTTCCTTTGGGCACATATCGGCTGGCTCCTGTTCAAACTCGGGCCGGAAGAGCCGATGGACAATGTCAACGACCTGCGCCGTGACCCTCTCGTCATGTGGCAACATCGCTGGTGCATCCCCATCGCGATTTTCCTCGGCTTCGGCCTTCCTGTCCTCCTCGGTTTTCTCTGGAGCGGCGCGGTCGGCGCGCTGGGCGGCTTCCTTCTGGCCGGGGTGCTCCGCGTTTTCGCCGTGCAGCACAGTACTTTTTTCATCAACTCGATGTGCCACAGCGTGGGAACCCGCCCGTATTCGACCCGTTGCAGTGCCCGCGACAGCGCGGTCATGGCGCTCTTCACCTTCGGCGAGGGCTACCACAACTATCACCACGAGTTCCAACACGACTACCGCAATGGCGTGAAGCGCTCCAATTTTGACCCGACCAAATGGTCCATCTGGACTTTGGAAAAACTCGGCCTGGTCAGCGACCTCCGCCGCGTCCCGGATGAAAAGATCCTCCTCGCCGAAATGCAGGAAACGAAGCGTCGTGCCACCCTCAATACCGATCAGCATGCCAGCATCTCCGCCGTTCTCGGCCAGCAAATGCACGATCTCTTCCACCAGCTAAGCGACCGCCTCTCGGCCAACTATGCGGCGATCGAAAAAGCGATGGCCGAAAAAGTCGAGGTCTCCCGCCACGTGATGGAAAATTGCCGCCGGGAAACACGAGAGTTCGCCGCGCTCCTCTCCGACCTCGAGCGACGCCTGCCCCTTACGGCGTAACGAGCGAGGCAAAGGAATAAGGCCGGGGGTTTGGCCCCGTGCTCCCCCCCCGGCTTGAAGAAAGAGCTGTGGCTGGCCCCCAGGTCAGCGTGGCCTCCGAGATCTCATCGGCAACTCGGTTGGGGCCAAGCGCGTCGCCGCTGTTGTGTTATTTTTCCTCCTCAAGGGGGGACATCGCGGTCCATCTAAATACTCCGTCGCCTCCGAGCCATCATCACAACTCGACCGCGACCCCGGGGGCTGGAACGACCACTTCGGTCTGCCGGCTCACCTTGGGCACCTCCCGCGCGAACCAAGCCATGGCTGGTGGATCCCCATGCACCAAGAGCAATTTTTTCGGCTGCACGCGTTGCACGTAATCAAGTAAGCCCTCCCGTGTGCTGTGCGCGCTGAGCGTGAACTCGTCCAGTTTGCACCTTCGGCGCACCGGTCGGTGCCGCGGGTCGAGGAGGACTTCGTCCCCTTCCCGACCCGCACGGAGGCGCCCGGCCGGGGACCTTGGATCGGAGTAGCCGATGAACATGCAGTGGGCGCGCGGGTCCTCCAGGATGCGCGGGGCCAGGATATTGGAAAGCGTGTTTTCGGTCATCATGCCGCTCGAAATCGCGTAAACCGTGCGCGCCTGCACCGCCAAATTGGCGATGTCACGGCCGCCCACCACCTCCATGGGCAAACACTCGGCCAGCTTGAGGTCCCCGTGCCGTCGCGGGGCGCGCCCGCGCAGGCGATCGGTCACGGCCGTGACCTTCGCGCTCAATCCGCCGACAAACAAACCGAAACCGCCCCGCAAAGCTCCTCGTTTTTTCGCTTCGTAGAGCAAAGCGAGCAACTCCTGCGTCTTGCCCAAAGCGAAAACCGGCAAAAGCACCGGACTCCCCTCGTCGAGGGCCGATTGCAAAGTGTTGAGAAGGCGATCCTCCTCGGTCCGGCGCGTCATGCCCTGCGGAATGGGACTGTCTCCGCGGGTTGTTTCCATGATCAAAACGTCGATGTTTTTCTCGGGGAATTTCGCCCCGCGCATCAGGGTCTGATCCTCGAAGTTGACGTCGCCCGTGTAGAAAATCCGCCGGCCCTCCGCTTCGAAAAGCACACCGGCAGAGCCGAGAATATGTCCCGCATCGAAAAACTCCGCGCTGACGCCTTGGCCCCCGAGGTCAAGCCGCTCCCCCAAACCGATGATTTCCCAGTCGGTCGACATCTTCTCGACCTCACGGTGGGTGAAAAACGGAAGATCCTGGGCGGCCAATTCCTCCCGCTGTCGCGTCATGACATTGACTGAATTGTGCAGCATCGCGTCGGACAAACCCGCCGTGGCTTCAGTCATGAAAACCGGCGCGCCCGGCGCCTCCTGCATGGCCAAGGGCAGGCAGCCCACGTGATCCTGATGGGCATGGGTCAGCACCATCGCATCGAAGCCCCGGCCCTCAAGGAGGGAAAAGTCGGGAGTGGACAGCGTCCCGGCCTCGCGCGGATGCATGCCTGCATCAAGCAGGACACGAACCCCGCCAGCTTCGAGCAAATAGCAATTCGCCCCGATCTCTTCGGCTCGGGTTAGGTTGGTGAATTTCATGAAGTCAGGGGCCAAACCATCCGCTTTTGAAACCGGCCCGCCCAACCATAAGTCCGGCCGCCAAAGTCAGCAAGGTCAGTGCCGCCGGCAAGGCCACCCGCGCGGAGGAAAAAGCAACCAACCCGAGCATGGCAAAGACCAGCAGGGCGAAGAATCCGGCCAGCAACGCGCCCGCGTTCGAGCGCCGCGCTGAGCCCAGAGCGAGCAAAGACGCCACCGCAACGACGACCGCTGGATACCACCAACCAGGGGAATGAAAAAGCCGGTTGGTCCGCACCGCTTCCCACGCCGCGGCCCATTGTTCCACCGGGGTCAAGGGCTTTGCTCCTTCTCCCGCCACGCGGGTCACCTCGGAAGTGGCTGGTCCGAGCACAACAATGTGCCCGCTGAGCGGCGACGTTCCTCCCTCGCGCTCGAATTTTTCCGCCAAGACAAATAATTCATTCATCGTCATGACCCTCGGGGCGGTTGCGGCGGGGAGAAACTGGACGGCACCGGTTGAATCCAAAGTGAGCTGCCCCGAAGGCCCGCGCAATCCGGAGGGATCCGCCACCACCTCGGACCACCGCCATCCCTGCGCCGCCGCCCAAGCAAGGGCGAGAAAAGAGGGTACAGCCTGACCGGCGTTCCGGGCCGCTACTCGGATGGTTTTGGCACCACCACCATTCCCCACGGGTGCAGCGAGAAAGCCACGGGAAAATCGGGCCGGCCGACCGGCCAACCCCGACATCTCCAACCAATCGGTGCCCGGTTCCCCCTTCAACGGGGTCCATCCTGATCCGGGTGCTGCAGAAGGGTCGTAGCCGCCGAAGACCGGCATACGCCCGGCCGCCTCGATCATGCGGGTCGGATCGCCGGTCAGTCCTTCAACCCCTGCCCCCGATGCGCCGAGCCTCGATACCGCCCGCACAAAGAGCGCCCCGTCGAGCATCGCCATCCGTTCCGTGCCCGCCATCTCGGATGCTTCGTCATCATAAAGTACCAGCGTAAGGGGCGGTAACCTTTTCGTCGCGGGACTATTGGCGGCCAGCCAGGAAAGGAAGGCACCTTGGACCGAATCGAAAGTGCCCCGCGTACTCTCGCGCTGGAGCCAAGACGCAAAAATGGCCAGCCCGACGACCAGCAGAAGAACCGCCCCGCGTTTCATCCCGCCTCCTTGCCCAATTTTTCGTAGTGGGTCAACAAAGCAGAAATGTGAAGTTCGGGTCGGAATTTCTCCCGCCAGACCCCGCGGGCACGGGCCCCCATGGCGCGCAGCCGCTCCGGGTCCTCGAGCAGCGATTTGACCGCGTCACGGAACCTGGGCCGCTCGCCGAAAGGGACCAGCAGGCCAGTCTCGCCGTCAGACAGCCATTCGCGGATGCCTTCAGTCTCGAAGGCTACCACCGGTTTGCCGTGCGCCATGGCGCCGAGCCCTTCAAGGCCGAGCGGTTCGTTCCAGAGCACGGGCATGATGACCAAATTTGCTTCGCGATAAAGCAGAGACCATTGGTCGGGGGTCGGTTCACCGACGATGCGCACGCGCCCGCTCAGCCCGCGGCGCCGCACGTGCGCTTCGAGCATCTCGCGCTCCCGGCCGCCCCCGGCAAAGACCAACTGCACATCCCGGGGAAGATCTCGCACCATCCGCACCACCATCCACACACCTTTTTGTCCGATCAAGCCCCCGACATGAAGGATGGTCCGGAGGGAGGACATCGGGGCCTGCCGTGCTTCAGGCGGCGACGGGGCGTAGGGAGGCAGCGCGACCAGCTTTTCCTCCGGCACACCATTGGCCAGGAGCTGTCGACGGACGGTACCGCTGACCGTTTGCAGACCGTGGAGCGAGATCAGCGCGGCAAGACTGCGGCCGACCGTGCGGTAGCGGACGAAATTCCAAGCGGGGTTCCACGATCCGCAGCCGCGCAATAGATGAGCCGCACAGCACGCCCGACCGTGGGCACGAGAGCAAGGGGAACTCGGGCGTTCGAAGGTCAGTCGCCGCCCCGAGCAGTAGAAATCATGGTTGTGCACACAACGCACGGTCGGTTTGCGCGCGGCTAGCCAACCATCGAGCAAAGTATTGCCCACGCCGTGCAACTGGATCACGTCGGGAGAAAAATCCTCCAAGATCGCCTCGAGCCGGAGCGCGTTGAGGTCGTGCGGCATCAAGCGGTGGTCCAGATTGTCATAGATATAGCCCGTACCCTCGGGTTGTTCCGCTCCCCGACCATGGACCAACGCCACCTCGTGGCCGGCCAAACGCAGCCGGCGTATGGTGTCGATGACCATACGGTTCATGCCGCCACCCATGGGCAGAGCCGAGCGATTGAAAAAAAGCAAACGCATGCCGCTCAACCTTGGGAGGCAAGAAGTGTGCGCGCGTGGGCCAGCGCGGAATCCGTATCCTGTCCGCCCAGCATGCGCGCCAACTCCGCCACCCGCGCCGGGCCGACCAACTCCCCCACGGCGGTCAACGTGCGGTTCCCGTCGTATTCTTTGGTCACGGCGAATTGCCGGTGGGCCGCAGCGGCCACTTGCGGCAGGTGGGTGATACAAAGCACTTGGTGGGCCGAGGAAAGGCCGCGCATTTTTTGTCCGACTTTCACCGCCACTTCCCCGCCGACATTGGCATCGATCTCATCAAAAACAAGGAGAGGAACGCCCTCCTGTCCGGCCAAGACGGACTTAAGGGCGAGCATGACGCGCGAGATCTCGCCGCTGGAGGCGATGGACCGGAGCGGCTTGGCCGGCTCACCGGGGTTGGGCGCAAATTGGAATTCAGCTAACTCCCCACCCTGCAGACGGGCCTCGGCCAACGATTCCAATCGGACTCCGAATCCCGCCCGGAGAAATCCCAACTCACGCAATTCCTCGGTCACCGCCTTGGCCAAGGCGGGTGCCGCCTTGGCGCGGGCGGCGGAAAGAGTCTTGGCCAGCTTCGCCGCCTGCGCCGCGGCGGCGGTCTTGTCCTTCTCCAGTGCGGCGATTTTTTCTCCTCGCCTCTCAAGATCCTCGAGGTCCTGCGCGGCCTGCGCCCCTCGTGCCACAACCTCTTCGATGGTGCCCCCGTATTTGCGCTGCAAGGACTGCAAAAGATCAGCCCGTGCCTCCAAGGCGCGCAAGCTGCCCGGATCCGAGTCGATCTTCTCGGCATAACTTTGCACGTCTCTCTCCAAATCCGCCACGCGCACCGCCACGTCGCCCAGCGCTTCGCTCAGCGCGGCGGCAGACTCGTCCAACCTGGCCAACTCGCGGGCCGCGCGGACCGCTTCGGCCAAAGGCTGACGAAGGCCGCCCTCCCCTTCCGCCCCGAGAGCCGCCATCAGCTGGCTGCTTAATTCGAGCAAGCGCTGACTATTCCCCGCGGCCCGTAGTCGCGACACAACTTCTTCCTCTTCGCCCGGAAGCAACTTGGCCTCCGCGATTTCCCGGGCAGCGTGGGCCAGCATCTCGCCACGCAGGGCGGCGTCCTGCTCGAGAGCGCGCAAATGCTCGATCTCGGCGGCCAGTCGTTTTGTTTCACGATGCGCTGCGGCGAAGTCGCCGGCCATGACCGCCGCACCGGCATAAGCATCCAAGACACGCGTCTGCGCTTCGCGCGAGAATAACGACTGGTGATCGTGCGGCCCATGCAAGTCGACCAGACTGTCGCCGAGCGCCTTGAGCACGGTGAGCGTGCACGGCGAACCATTAATAAATTGCCGGCCGGAACCTTCGACCGGGAGCGAGCGTTTGAGCAAAAGCTGACCGTCAGAGCACGGCTCCGTCCCCTGCTCTTCCAACCAAGCATCGAGTTGCTTCGAGTCAGCCAGTTCGAACGCCGCCTCCACCGTGCAAGCATCCGCCCCGGCACGGATAAGTGACTTGTCGGCCCGTTCTCCAAGCAACAACTGCAGTGCCCCGATGAGGAGCGACTTACCCGCACCGGTCTCGCCCGTGATGGCCACCAGTCCGCACCCCGGTTGCCACACCAGGTCCTCGACCAGAGCGAGGTTTCTGATCCTCAATGAGGCAAGCGTTGCGAGCACGGGGCGGATTATGCAAGTCTGGCCGTTTCAAGTCATGGCCGAACTTTCGATCACCTTTCTCGGCACCGGGACCTCCCAGGGCGTTCCTTTCGTGGCCTGTGATTGTGTGGTCTGCCAATCGACCGATTCCCGCGACAAACGCCTGCGCTCGAGCATCCTTGTCGAGGCTCAGGACGTCGCTTTTCTGGTCGACACCACCCCCGATTTCCGGGCCCAAGCTCTGCGGCACAACCTCCGGCACCTCGACGCCGCCATTTTCACCCACTCCCATACCGATCATGTCGCGGGCTTCGATGACCTCCGTCGCTTTTGCGAATTGGCCGACCGTCCCATGCCTGTCTACGCCTCGCCGCAGACCATGGCCGATTTACGGCGCGTCTTTCACTACGCTTTTGACGGACAGCATTCCTTCCGCAACTACGTCCGCCCCGAACCTCACGAAGTCACTGCACCTTTCGAAATCGGCAGCGTGGAAATCATCCCGGCCGAAGTTCCCCACGGCAAAATGCTCGTTTACGGTTACATTTTTGCCCGTGGCGGACGCAAACTCGCGGCTTATTTCAGCGATTGCCATCACGTCCCTCCCGACGTCATCGCCCAAATTCTCGGCATCCCGGTCCTCATCATCGATGCCCTGCGCCACAAATCCCACCCGAGTCACCTTTCGCTGAGCGAAGCCCTCGAAGTAGCCACCATCACATCCGCCGGGCGCGCCTATCTCACCCACATCGGACATGACCTCGGTCACGAGGAAACGGAAAAACTCCTTCCTTCCCACGTTCGCCTCGCCCATGACGGCCTGCGCATTGAAATTTAGCACCGTCCTCGTCGCCCTCGCGGCCTTCCTTTCCGCCGCGCGGGCCGACGACAACCTGGTTGGTCAAACCCGTGAGGCCGACGCCACGCTCGTCGTCTTCAACACCCGCGATCCGGAATCGCGCGCGCTGGCCGAATATTACGCGGAGCGGCGCCGCATACCCGCAGACCAAGTCATCGGCCTCGACTGTCCGCTGGAGGAAGAAATCACCCGCCGTCAATTCACCGAGACCATCGAACAACCCCTGCGCACCCTGTTTGAGCGCAACAAATGGTGGTCCGTGGCGAAAAGCCCCCGAGGGCAGCCCGAAGTTAAGACCGGACGCATCCGCTTCATCGCCCTCATGCGCGGCATACCCTTGAAGATTCTCACGACAATCCCACCGCCCGCACCGAACGCCGCCCCGGACGCCACTCCGCCCCCCCGACCGTATGGCGGGGATCCGGTCCGCAGCCACGATGAAGCCGCGGTGGATTCCGAACTCTCCGTGCTCGGGGCGTTCGACAACGAGCATTTCGGCGTCCTCCAGAACCCCTATTTCCGACGCTTTTCGCCCATCCTCGATTCCTCCATCACCCCCGGACTCCTCCTTGTCGCCCGACTTGATGCCCCGACGGCCGACACGGTGCGCCGCATGATCGACGACACTCTTCTGGCCGAACGCGCCGGACTCTACGGCTGGGCCTACATCGACCGGCGGAGCATTCCCGAAAGCGCCTACCGTGAAGGCGACGAGTGGCTGCGCCAAGCCGCTGCGGAATGTTGGAACCATGGGATTCCGGTCAATCTCGAAAATACTCCGGCCATTTTTCCTGCCGGATTCCCCGTGACCGACGCCGCACTTTATTACGGTTGGTATGCCTCGACGGCCGGTGGAGCCATGGGCGCCCCGCAATTCGTCCCAGGCGCGGTCGCCGTTCACATCCACTCTTTCAGCGCCGGCACCCTCCGCGATCCCAACGCGAACTGGGCCGCCCCGCTCATCACCCGCGGGGCCGCCGCCACCCTCGGCAACGTCTACGAGCCCTATCTTGATCTCACCCCGCACCTCGACGTCTTCAACGAGCGACTCCTCCAAGGATTTAACTTCGCCGAGAGCGCCTATACGTCGTTCAAGGTTTTATCCTGGATGACCACGGTGATCGGGGACCCCCTCTACCGCCCCTTTGCCGGGGCACAGACCAGCGGCTGGCAGCGCGAACCGGACCCAACCACGGCACCATGGATCTCCTTGAGCAAGCAACTGCGCCGAGGCACCCGCTCGGGGCCCATGCAGGCGCTCTACCTCGAAAGCCTGGCGAAGGAGAATCCGAGCGGACTGAATTACGAGGCCCTCGCCATGCTCCAGAGTTTCCACAATGAGCCGCGCGCCGCGCTCAAATCACTCGAGTTGGCCGGCACGCTCTACAAAGACCCGGCCAAATCCTTCCGTACCCTCATCGAGCGTCTGCGCATCATGCAATCGCTCGCCAATAAGACCGAGGCGCTGAAACTTATCGACCGCTCTTTGCGGCGGACCCAGCCACCCGACCGCGCGAAGCTTCTCACCGACATTCGTCATGAGATTGCTCCGCCTCCGCCTCCGCCATCTCCCACCCCGAAAAAACCGTGACGAAAAAGACCAAGGCCCATGGTATTCGCCCGCCGGCTAGACCCATCGCGCCCGGGCGGGACTCTATTCGACCAGTCGGCACCCCATCGCCCGGCGAACCGGTGAACTCCCTCCTGCGCTACGCCTACGAACAAGCATTCAACGCCGGCACGGCTCGCGTGGCGGAGAACCCGCCATCCGCCGGGAACGAACTTGCCTGGCAAGCCCGCTGGTTTTCCGGGGCCTGCGGACGCGCCTTTACCACGACCTCCGGAGCACAGGCCACCGTCATTGACTTCGGGGAATGGAACCGCGAAGCCGGCCCGGACTTTGTCCGCGCCACGGTGCAACTGGATGGACACGAACACCGCGGCGCAATCGAAGTCGACCTCGCGGCATCCGGTTGGGAGCAGCACCACCACGCCATCAACCCCGACTACGCAGACGTCGTTCTCCATGTCATCGTGAATCGCCCGTCCAAACGCCACTTTTCGCGCACGGCCCACCACCGCGAAGTGGCGCAAATCTGCCTCGCCGACCATCATGACGCTGCACCCGAGTGGGATTCTGTCGCCGCGGCCCGCCCCGGACGCTGCACCGCACCACTGCGCGCCCTCTCTGCGGACCAGTTGTCCGCCCTTCTCGCCGTCGCCTCACGTCGGCGCCTCGCGCGCAAAGGGGCCGTGCTCGCCAGCATGGTGGCGGCCCGCGGAGTGGACGCCGCACTTTTTGAAGCATTAGCTGTCACCCTTGGTTACAAGAACAACAAGCTGCCCTTCCAACTTCTCGCCCAGCGCGTGCCGCTAAAGATCGCCGCTTGCGCTCGCGGCGAAGCATTGCTCTTCGGGATGGCTGGCTTTCTTGAAAAGCCGGAGCCGCCACCGGGAGCCGCCCGCCAAGAAGCAGCCGCCCTTTGGTCCATGTGGTGGAAGCTCCGTGCCGCGCACACCCATGCCATCTTCGCTCAAAGCGCTTGGAAACTCGGCGGAATCCGACCAGCCAATCATCCCCTGCGACGCCTTGCCGCGCTCGCCGCCATCGCCCAGCGGTGGAAAAGCGTGCGCACCGCTCTCCAATCGGGTGACCCCGCACATCTGCAAGAAACGCTCTGCTCCCTCGAACACCCGTTCTGGTCATTCCACACCTCGTGGACCAGCCCACGGCGCCAGACTCCGCTTGCCCTGCTCGGCCCGGACCGCGTCCGTGAGATTTACGCCAATGTTGTTCTGCCCTTGGCCCTGTCCCGCGGGCAAGAGCCCCAATGGTGCGACCTTCCCGCGGGACCTTCCAACGCCACCTTGAAAATTGTCTCCGCCCGGCTCTTCGGTGGACCGCTCCCCCGCCACCTCCCCAAACGTCTGTTCATCCATCAAGGCTTGCTCCAAATCTACACCGACTTCTGTCTGCGCGATCACGGCGAGTGCGCCCAGTGCCGCTTTCCCTCTTTGGTCGCCGACTTGCCCGCTTGACCGCCTCGCCCCGCAAAATACCATTACCTGATGCGCGATATGACCTCACTGGCCCCCTGGCCAGACCGCGGGCCAAGGGATCCCGAAAGCCGTGCATTATTCCACGGGACCCGCCAATCGACGGACAGTTCACGAGCCGGCATCGGCACCTCGTTCCATCTCATCGGCCTCGACGACTCCGCGTTTCTCATCGGCAGGATCTGATTATGTCTCTCCGTCTCGGCGTCAATATCGACCATACCGCCACCCTGCGGCAGGCCCGCTACGCGCGCCATCCGGATGGTCTCCTCGCCGAGCCCGACCCGGTCGAGGCCGCCCTCATCGCCGAAAAAGCCGGCGCCGACGGCATCACTGCCCACTTGCGTGAAGATCGGCGGCACATGCAAGACCGCGATATCTTCCGGCTCAAGGAAGCGCTCCGCACCAAACTCAACCTCGAAATGGGCAACGCGCCGGAAATCGTGGCCCTCGCACTCCAAGTCAAAGCCCACGACGTCTGCCTCGTCCCCGAAAATCGCCACGAGGTCACGACCGAAGGCGGGCTGGATTGTCTCGCCCACCAAGCCGCCCTGCAGACCACCATCGGCAAACTTCGGGATATCGGAACCGTGGTCAGTTTGTTCATTGACCCCGATCCCGACCAAATCCGCGCGGCCGCCGACCTCAAAGCCGAGTACATCGAACTCCATACCGGAGCCTTCGCCAATGCGACAGGCAGCAACCGCAGTATCCAACTGCAAAGGTTGATTGCAGGCGCCGCCCAGGCTGACGAATTAGGGCTTCGCATCAACGCCGGACACGGCCTCAACTACCAGAATGTGAGCGAACTCTTCGTCGTGCCCTTCATGGTGGAACTCAACATCGGCCACGCCATCATTTCCCGCGCCATTTTCACCGGACTGGCCGACGCCGTGGCCGAAATGAAGACCCTCTGCGCCAAATATCCCTTGTAAGGTTTTTGTGTTTCCGCGCAGGACGGCACATCACCTCAGAACGACCCCGTGAGATCGGAAGCAAGCCGCCCGTCCTTCGCGCCGGGCCCGTCCGGCCCGGGATCGCACGGCGTCCGCCCCAGCTTCTCTCAGCGCACCGCCGCGACATCCCGCCCGATCTGAGCGCGTAACTCCTCGACCGACTGGAATTTTTTCTCTCCCCGCACGAATCGCAAGAACTCCACCTCGATGTCTTGGCCGTAAAGTTCGCCCTCGAAATCCAACAGGTGCACTTCCAGCAAGCGCCGGTCACCCGGCGACAACGTCGGCCGCAGGCCCAAGTTGGCCACCCCGGCATAGGACTCCTCCCCGATCCCGACCCGTACCGCATAGACACCGTCGGGTGGTAATTGGAACCCGTCCGTTTCGAGATTGGCGGTGGGAAAACCGAGCTCCCGCCCGAGTTTGCGGCCGGGCACGACCCGGCCGAACACCGCGTAAGGACGCCCCAACGCCTCCCCGGCAAAAGCCAAATCGCCCCGCGCCACAGCCAGACGGATCGCCGTGCTGGAAATCGGCTTTCCCCCGATGGTCACGGCCGGAATTCCGTCCACCTCGAACCCACCCATACGCTTGAGCAAAGCGACATCACCGCTCCTTCCTTTGCCGAATTTCCAGTCAGCCCCGACCACCACGCCGCCGAGCGGATGGCACGCCGCCCGCAAGTCGCCGACAAACTCCTCCGCGGTCTGGCCGGCGAGCGCCGCTTCGAAAGGCAACACGACCAGGTGGGTCACGCCCTCACGCCGGAGCAGCAATTCCTTGTGTCGCGGGCTGGAAAGACGCAAAGGAGGCTCGCCGCGCTGGAAGAACATCATGGGGTGAGGTTCGAAGGTCATGACCACGGCCGTTCCACCGGTCTTCTGCGCATCGGCTTGCGCCTCTTCGATCAGCGCACGGTGCCCGCGGTGCAGGCCGTCAAAAATTCCGATGGCCAAGTAAACCGGCCCCGGTAAGGACCGCAACGACTCCAAATCGTGGAGGACCTCCATGCCGCTTAGACCCCGCGCAAACGGGACACTTCCGGCAGGCTCATAACACGTGCTTTGACCTGCTCCAGTGGCCACGTGCGCAATTCTTCGACCGTGAGTACGCCATCCGCCCGGAACTTTCCGGACGCCGTCCGGCGGAGGGCCTTCAAATGGCCGCCGCAACCGAGCAGTTGTCCGATGTCGTGGGCATAAGTGCGGACATAAAAGCCCTTGCTGCAGACCACGCGGAACTCCACCTCGGGCAAGGCAACATTAAGAATCTCGTGGCCGTAGATGTGGACCAAGCGGGGCTCGCGCTCGACCGTTTTTCCCTGCCGCGCCAACTTGTAGAGAGGCACACCATCCTTTTTGATCGCCGAGACCATGGGCGGCGTTTGATAAAAATCTCCATGGAAGCCGGCGAAAATTTCATCCAACTTCCCGCGCGTCACCTCCGGGACCGGCTTTTCCTCGAGCACCGTGCCATCGGCATCCTGGCTTGTTGTCGACTGTCCCAGACGGATGGTGCCGACATACTCCTTGTCCTCGCTCATGAGGAGATCCTGGATCTTCGTGCCACGCCCGATCGTGATGATGAGCAAGCCGGTGGCCAGAGGATCGAGCGTGCCGCAATGACCCACCTTGCGGGTGTTGAGCACCCGACGGGTGATCGCCACCACGTCGTGCGAAGTCATGCCGGGGGCTTTGTCGACCAGGAGAACGCCGTCAATTATTGTTTCGTACTTCATGACAAATGGCCTCCAATACTTTTTCTTCCGCCGCACCCAGCGGGCCGGACAAACGCGCCCCGGCAGCCTGCGCGTGCCCGCCGCCGCCGAATAGGCCGCAAATTTTACAGACGTCGAACCGCGGCTCCTTCGAACGCATACTGACGCGCACCTTGTTCTCTGGAAGCTCCTCGAAGAACACTGCGACCTGCACGCCTTGCACTGCGCGGAGGTGATCAATCAAGCCTTCATTGTCCTCCGGCCGCACGGCGAGGTTCTGCGCGGTCTCCATGCAAAGGCTGAAGCTGGCCACGCGGTCTTCGCAGCTGAAGCGCGCCGAATTGAGCAACGCCTTGAGCAACTCGAGACGGCGGCGTGGATAGCTGTCATACATCCGGCGGGACAACTCCGGAACATCGACCCCCTTCTCGACCAAATCGGCCGCCAACCGGAAGGTGTGCGGTGAAGTTTTGCCGTATTGGAACGACCCGGTATCTGTGGAAATGGCCGCGTAAAGATTGTCAGCAATGGCCGGGGTGATAATGCCCCCCGCTTTGACCAAATAATCGTAAAGGATCTGTCCGGTGGCCGGCGCCGTGTCGTCGATGTAGTTCAGGTCCCCATAACGGTGATTGCTCACGTGGTGGTCGATATTGATCCACGTGGTCACCTGCCCCGTGGCTTCAAGCACGCGGCCAAGGCGCTCCTTGGTCGAAGTGTCGAGCGCGACAAAGACGTCAAAATCATGCTTCCCGTGGTCCGGAGGGGCTTGGACCATATTGCTCTCCGGCAGATAGGAGAACTTTTGCGTCAATCCCTCCTCATTCCACAGGGTGACGTCCTTCCCCTCTGCCTTGAGGTGCAAAGCCATGGCGATGGACGATCCGTAAGCATCGGCATCCGGTCGCAGGTGAGAGGAGACAAGAATGCGGGTGGCTGCATCGAGCGTCTGCTTGATCTGGCCGAAGGTGGCGTCGATTCCGGAGCTCATCCGTCGGACTCCTCCCCTTCGACGCCCAGCTCCTCGAGAATGTCGAGGACGCGGGATCCGCGTTCGATCGAGGCGTCCAATTTGAAGTGCAGATGCGGGGTAAATTTAAGGACGACACGCTTGGCCACCTCGGCTTGGAGCAGACGCCGGTTGTTTTCCAAACGCTCCAGCGCCTGCCTCTGCTGCGCGGCGGTGCCCAGTGCGCCGACAAAGACAATCGCCTTGCGCAGGTCCGGAGCGACGTCCACGGAATGGATCGTGATGAGCGCGCCGCCGGAAGGTATTTCACGGAGGACGACCATGCTCAGTTCGCGCTTGAGAATTTCGGCCACGCGGACCATGCGGTTTTTCATCTCGGCATTTGAGGGTTGCGCGTTCCGGGATGCGGGACCTCCCGGCCCGGGGTTACTCGAGCTTCTGGGCGACTTTTTCGAGGGTATAGGCCTCGATGATATCACCGGCTTCATATTCCTCGTAATCGCCGAGCTTGATACCGCACTCAAAGCCGTTGCGCACTTCCTTCACGTCGTCTTTGAAGCGGCGCAAAGTGGAAATGCCTCCGTCGTAAATCGGTTGCTTGCGGCGCAACACGCGGGCCCGGGCGGTGCGTAGGATGCGTCCATCGGTCACCATGCATCCGGCCACAATGCCTTTGGTCAAATCGAAAACCTGCCGCACTTCGGCATGGCCGATGACGTTTTCGCGGAGTTCCGGCTCGAGCAACCCGGCCATGGCCTCCTTCAGCTGGTCGATCAACTCATAAATGATCGAGTAAAGTTTGATCTGCACGCCCTCCCGCTTCGCGGCCGTCGCCGCACTGTTCTCCGTTTTGACCCCGAAGCCGACGACAATGGCATCAGAGGCCGTGGCGAGGAGAATGTCGGACTCGCTGATCGGGCCGACTGCGGCGTGGATGATGTCGAGGTCGATTTGCTTGGCTTTGATCTCGCCGAGCGCCTGGACCAGCGCTTCGAGCGAGCCTTGCACGTCGGCCTTGAGCACGACGCGCAGGGATTTCCGTTGGTCGGCGGCGAGGTCGTCGAAAAGACTTTCCAGCGTCGCACGCTGCGGGGCGGCCAGCTTCTCTTTGCGCTCCTCTTCCTTGCGTTCTTCGCTCAGGGTGCGCGCAGCACGGTCGGAGTCCATGACCATGAGCTCGTCGCCCGCCTTGGGCAGGCCGTCGAAGCCGAGAATTTTCACCGGCATGCCCGGGCCGACTTGCTTCACCGGTTTGCCCAGATCGTCGATGAGGGATTTGACTTTTCCCCACTGCAATCCGCAGAGGAAGGCTTGACCGATCTTGAGGGTGCCCATTTTCACGATGACCGTGGCCGTCGGCCCGCGGCCGGGCTCCATTTCGGCTTCAATGATGGTGGCACGGGCCGGTGCCTTCGGGCTTGCTTTGAGCTCGAGGACCTCCGCCTGCAAATTCATCATTTCCAGCAGGTGGTCAATGCCGAGACCTTTGGTCGCGGAGACCGGACAAACGATGGTCGAGCCGCCCCAGTCTTCCGAAGCAAGATCGTGCTCCTGCAACTGCTGCTTGACGCGATCGACGTTGGCCGCCGGCAAATCGGTCTTGTTCACCGCGACAATGATGGTCACCCCGGCGGCTTTGGCATGACTGATGGCCTCTTCGGTCTGAGGCATGATACCGTCATCGGCCGCGACAACGAGCACCACAATGTCGGTGACATTGGCCCCGCGGGCCCGCATCGCGGTGAAGGCCGCGTGGCCGGGCGTGTCGAGAAAAGTGATTTGGTGTCCGCCATGGTTCACGGAGTAGGCACCGATATGCTGTGTGATGCCGCCGACTTCGCCCGCCGCGACGCGGGCTTTGCGGATGAAATCCATGAGCGACGTCTTGCCGTGGTCGACGTGGCCCATAAAGGTGATGACCGGCGGGCGCGATTTAAGTTCGTCTGCGGCCACCACGACGGTGGGTTCGGATGGCGGGGCGACCACCGGCTCGGCTTTGTGCACACCGGCCCCGGTTTGGCGCTTCTCCTTTTCGAAAACAAAACCGTGCTTCTCGCACACCTGCGCGGCGACCGCCGGCTCGATCGTCTGGTTCAGGTTGGCGAAGATGTTCGTCTCCATCAGGTCTTTGATGACCACGAAGGGTTTGATGCCGAGGGCCGCGGCGAGGTCCTTGACCACGATCGGCGGCTTGATGTTGATGATTTGTCTGCCGTCCTCGGTCAACTCCGTCTCGGCAGCCACCGGAGGAACGGGTGCCGCGACGGGCGCCGGCAGGGAGGGCACATCTTGGGAGGCTTTTTTCTTCGGCTTCTTGTCGATGAGCGAAACAACCTCGACCGGAACTTTGGGCGCCGGCTTGGGCTTGACCGGTTTGGCTTCGGCGGCGGGCTTGGACGAGGAGAGCGCCGGCTTCGCCGCGGGTTTTCTCACGGCGGGCTTTTTGCTGGCGGGCGCTTTGGTGGGCATGCGGTGGGCGGACAAAATTATTCTGCGGCGGCCTCTTCGGCCGGGGCCGGAGCGACTGGTTCTGATTTCTTCGCCTCGAGGCCCTTGGCCCGTTCGACGATTTCGGCGGCCTTGGCTTCATCGATGCCGAGCATGCCGACCAGATCGGCCGCCTCGACTCCGCCAGCGACAAGATCCTGCGGGCTGGGAATGCCGTTCTGCACCAGTTTGGCCGCGGTCTCCTCGTCCAGTCCGAGTTGGGTTTTGAACGCCGCGGTCGCGCTCGAAACCTGGTTTTCGAAGGCCTGCTCTTTCGATGCGTCTTTCTCGATGTCCACCTCCCAGCCGGTCAGCTTGGCGGTCAGCCGGGCATTTTGCCCCTTCTTGCCGATAGCGATGGAAAGCTGATCCTCGTCGACACAAACCTTGACCCGCTTGTCCACCTCGTTGATCTCGATCGACTTGATCTTGGCCGGCTTGAGCGCCTCGACCACAAATTCCTTCGGGTCATCGCTCCACTTGATAATGTCGACTTTCTCGTTGTTGAGTTCACGGACGATATTTTTGACGCGCGCACCGCGCATCCCGACACACGCACCGACCGGATCAACCTTGCTGTCCACGCTGGCCACCGCGACCTTGGTGCGCACGCCGGCTTCCCGGGCAATTCCCTTGAGTTGCACCGTGCCATCGGCAATCTCGCTCACTTCCAACTGGAACAATTTGCGGACGAAATTCGGATGGCTCCGCGAGAGAATGATTTGCGGACCGTCTTTCCCGTTCTCCACCGCGACGACGTAGGCCCTGAGGCGGTCGCCCACGCTGTAGTCCTCGGTCACCACTCGCTCCCGCGAGGGCATCACGGCCTCAAACTTGCCGAGGTCGAAAATCACGTCGCTCTTGATGAAGCGTCGCACCGTGCCGCTAACGATGTCACCGGCGCGGTCCTTGAATTCCTCGTAAATCCGCTCCTTCTCGACCCGGCGGATGCTCGACATGATGGCATTGCGCGCCACGCCGGCCGCGATACGGCCAAAAGCGGCCGGTTCGACTTCCACTTCGAGGGAGTCGCCAAGTTCAACGCCGGGTTTGATCACCTGGGCGCGGGCCAGCAACATTTCCTCCTGGGGATTGGCCACCTTGTCGACGACCAGGACGTTAGCCACACCGCAGATTTTCCCGGTCTTCGGGCTGATCTCGACGCGCAGTTCCCGGGTGTATCCCCCAAAGCCCTTGCCGGCCGCTTTGATAATGGCTTCCTGCATGGCTTGCAGCAAGGTGTCGCGCGAAATCCCGCGCTCGCGCTCCAAATACTCCAGCATGGTCAGCAGCTCGTTACTCATGGTCGTGTGTGGTTTGAGGATAAAAAAAAGTGGGCCGAAACCCACTTTTCGTCAGAAAAGGTTGTGCTTTAATATGGGTGGGACGGCCGCAGGTGTCAAGGCATGCGCGATGCAGGGTTCGAACCTGCGACTTCTTGCGTGTGAAGCAAGCGCTCTACCACTGAGCTAATCGCGCGAAGGATCGCCCGCTTATTTGCCACGCGCGGCCTGCCGCGTCAATCCCGCTACCGCATAAGGAGGCGGTCCCCGGCGGCCAAGCCCTCCAGCACCGGATAAAAACCGTCGACCTCCTCGCCTACCCGAATGCGGACGCTCTCCGGGCCGCCTTCGCCCTCCCGGACCCGCAAGACATAGGCTCCCGCCCCCTCAAGACGAACGCAAGCCGTGGGAATGAAAAGTTGGTCCGTGTACATGGCGACCGTCGCCGTGGCCTCCCCGGTCAACCCGCCCCGCAGAGCGAGATCCGCATTGGCCAATTCCCCCTCGACCCGAAAAAGTCGCGTCGCTTCGTCCGAAGCACGCGCCACATGCACCACGGGGACCTGGTAAACTTGGCCCGGCGCGGCTGGCAGCCGGAGACGGACGATCGTGCCCGCGGGAAACGATGCCACGTCACGCTCATTGACATAAAAAATGACCCGCAGGCGACTGGTGTCAACGAGGCGAACGACCGGTTGGTTGACGTTGACCGCCTCGCCGACCTGCACGAGGCGCTCGGCCACCGACCCCCCGAAAGGAGCGCGAATAGTGTGGTCCTCGAGGCGGGCGCGGATGGCATCTTCCTCGGCATCAGCCTGCCTCGCCTCGGACCGCACCGATTCGATCTGCGTCCGTGACACGACCTTGCTTTGGCCCAGTATTTCCGCTTCGCCCAGCAGACGCTGCAATTCCTCGAGCTTGGCCGAGGCACGGCGGTACTCGCTGGCCACAATCTCGTCGTCGAGCAGCACCAGCGGGTCAGCCGGCCGCACGAGCGAACCGGGCTCGACCTTGATCTCCGCGACCCGCCCCGATACTTCCGCGGGAACACTGGCCACCAGCCACGGGTCCACCGCCGCCGGAAAACGCCGCTCACGCTCAAGAGTGCGTCGCTCGACCGTGAAAAAAAACTCCTCGCGCTGCTTCAAGGTGACCTTCTCCTCCTCGAGGCGGCGCTTTTGTTCGATGACCTGAAAATACCGTCCGGTCACGGCCAGCAGCACCGCAACGAACAAAAGAAGGCCGGCAAAGGCCAGGATGGCGCGTTTGGATCGGCGGGCGAACATGGTCAAAGGTATCTCGCGGAACCGCCCGCGTCACGCGTCAGCCATCAAGCCGCACAACGCACTCGATCTCGACCAGCATATTCATGAGCTGCGCGCCGACCGTCGTGCGGGCCGGATAATCCCCGACGAAGAATTCCTTGTAGACCGCGTTCATCTCGCCAAAATTTTTCTCGGTCAGCTGGGCAAGGAAGACCCGGCAGCTGACCACATCGGAGAGCTTGGCCCCGGCCCCCTCGACAACCTTGCGCATATTCGCGAGCACAATGCGGGTCTGCTCACCGACCGGACCGTCGCACATCTTGCCGGTCGAAGGATCCATCGGCGTCATGCCGGAAACGAAGAGGAACTTTCCCTCGGCAGCTACGGCGAGGGAGTAAGGACCGATGGCCGACGGGCCTTCGGGGACGGAGGTGATGCATTGGCGCATAAAACTCTTTAAGCCGCTGGCCCGGCGAAATCAACGCTGTCCCGCGGCCCGGCGCAAGGCGTCGACTTCCTTGGCCGACAAATCCCGCCATGATCCGCGCGGTTGGCGTCCCAGCCGGAGGGGCCCGAGGCGCGTCCTGGTCAGCCGCTTCACCTTGTAACCCAGCGCGGCAAACATGCGGCGGATCTGGCGGTTGATTCCTTGGGTCAGAACCACCCGCACTTTGTTGGCGCCTTCGACGTGGACATGCGCCGCTCTGGCCCGCCCTTCTTCCAGGTAAATTCCCTTGATCAGCTTCGGGATGAGGCTCGGGTCGAAGGAGCGGTCGAGCACGACATCGTATTCTTTTTCCACGTGCCGCGAGGGATGGGTCAAGGCTTGGGTCAGGGCACCGTCGTTGGTCAGGAGCAAAAGCCCTTCGCTTTCCGCATCAAGCCGCCCGGCGTACGGCAAGGTGGACAACTCGCGCGGCAGCAATTCATAAAGCGTCGGCTTCCCGCCTTGCGAAGCGCGCGAAGTCAAACAGCCCGCCGGCTTGTGCACGGCCAGATAGCGCGTTTCAGCGGTCCGCACCACCCGCCCCCGAGCAACCACCGTGTCACCCGGCGCGACTGACGTGGCCAACTCGCGCACCGCGCGCCCGTTGATCCGCACCCCGCCGGCCAGAATGATTTCCTCGCAAGCACGGCGGGACCCGAGCCCGCAGAGGGCAAGGTAACGGTTTAAACGCATGGACCGGCTCCGGTTGCCGCAGGGCAACCCGCGCGACGATCAATCGTCCGGTTTTGTCTTCTTCAGGCCAAGGACGCTTTGGCCTTCCTTGAACTGTCCGCGCTTTTTCAGCACTTCGACGCGCTCGAAACGCTTGAGAACATTGCGCTTCGCCTTGATTGCGCCTTGGCCGCGGAGACTTCTGTGCTGACTCATATGACCAACCTTTATAGCCGCTCCAACCCCGCCTGCCAACCAAAAGCTCGGCCCCGAACCGAAAAGGCCGCGAATCCCACGCTCAGACCAGCCCCAGTTTCATCCGTCCCGCCTCGGTGATCATGCCCTGGTTCCAAGGCGGTGACCAAACCAGATCCACTTCGGCCGACTCCACCCCCGGCACCGTGAGGATGCGGCTGCGCGCGTCGGCCGCGATGGTCGGCCCCATGCCGCAACCGGGCGCGGTGAGGGTCATTTTCACGTTCACCGTGGTGCCACCCGAGTCGCTTTTGCCCAGGATCAAATCATAAACCAAACCAAGGTCGACGATGTTGACCGGGATTTCCGGGTCATAAACATTTTTCAATTGCGTCCAGACATCTTCGTCTTTCACCTCGCCGCCCGCCACGACAACGCCCTCCGGTTTCGCGTCAGCTTCCTTTTTTTCCGGCACGATCCCCAAGGCATCGGCATCGGCCTCGGCAATGCGGGCCAGACCCGTCTGGGTCGCCACGGTGTAGGTGCCACCGAGCGATTGGGTGACAATAACCGGACTGCCGGCCGTCAGGGTTGCTTCCTCGCCGCTCGGGATGAGGACCACTTGACAGTCGCGGGCCAGGGTAATTTCGCGGTGTTCCATGGACGACAATCTACCCGGCAGGGGCGGGCAATCCAATCAAATGGTTTCGCGCCCTGTGAGCAGATGTGTAAGCTTTGCTTTGCTATGACTTGGCTTACTCTCTGGCAGGGCAGATGGATCTTGCTCGTTCTGGCCGCGGCGACTGCCGCAGCTTTGTTTTTGGCCCCATGGTTGGTCATCCTCCCCGCCGCCCTCCTGGCTTTCACCCTCTGGTTTTTTCGTGATCCACCCCGCACGGTTCCTCGCGGCGCGGGTCTCATCGTTTCACCGGCGGACGGACGCGTCACCGATATTGCGGAAATTGAGGAAACGGAATTGGTCAACCGGACCGTTCGCCGCATCGGCATTTTTCTTTCGGTTTTCGACGTGCACGTCAACCGGACCCCGGCGGACTGTCGCGTGGTCTACACCGCCGAGTTCGAAGGAACCTACCATGATGCCCGCAGCCCGGCCGCTTCGACCCACAACACGGCTCGGACCTGGGGCTTCGAGTGCCCTGACGGCGTCATTCTGGTGGTGCGCCAGATCACCGGGGCCATCGCGCGCCGTATCGTCCCTTGGGCCCGGCCCGACCAGCAACTGGCGCGCGGCGAACGCTTCGGCATGATCCGGTTCGGGTCGCGCACCGAGATCTGCCTCCCGCTTGGGGCGGAGGTCACCGTGCGGGTCGGCGACCAAGTCAAAGGAGGAAGCACGATCATCGCCCGCTTGGCCCCCGCCGGTGAGACTGACGCCGACCTCCGGCCACCCTCCGACCTCCGATGAAACCCGGACCAGACAACCACGCGGCGAGAATTTACCTCCTGCCCAATTTGATGACCGCGGGCAACCTGTTCTGCGGATTCGCCGCCGTGCTCAGCATCCTCGACGCGGTCATCCAGATGAATGCCGGCCTCAATCCTGCGGGGCAGATCCATACCGCGATCTGGTTCATCCTCGGGGCCTGCGTTTTTGATTTGCTCGACGGGCGGCTCGCACGGCTGGGGGGAAACGAAAGCTCTTTCGGGCGCGAATTCGATTCGCTGGCTGATATTGTGTCCTTCGGCGTCGCCCCCGCCCTGCTCACCTTTCACATCGTGCTCCGCGATTTCGACCGCTACGGCATGCTCATTGCTTTTGTTTATCTCGCTTGCGGCGCCCTGCGTCTCGCCCGGTTCAATTGCCTGGCCGCGCAGCGCGGAGAGGATGCGGCGAACAAGGACTTCGAGGGCTTTCCCATTCCGGCCGCCGCGGGTCTCATTGCCTCGCTCACCTTGTTAATGCTCTTGCTCGATGCCGGTGAGAAAACCATCGGACCGTGGAAGTTTGCCCTGCCCCCGCTCATGCTTTTCCTTTCCTTCATGATGTTCAGCAAGGTGCGCTACCCGAGTTTCAAGGCGGTCAACTGGCGCACCCGGCGCTCCATTCCGAAATTTATCGCCATCATCATCGTGCTCATCTTCACCGTGATGAACTACGAGTGGATGCCGGCCATGATCTTCATCGCCTACCTGCTCTACGGAATGGCCCGGCCACTCATTTCCCAAGCTTGGCGCCGGGAAATCGAGACCGAACTCGGCGAGGACGAAGAAAGCCCCACGGAAGACCGCGGGGCTTAAGCATGCTCGCGTCCGGAAGGACGCCGCTTAAAACGGGATGTCGTCGTCGGACGGCTCTTTGGACGCGGGTGCCGCCTTGGCCGGTTTGGCCGCGCCGCCGGAACGGCTGCTGCCGCCCGACCCGCCCCCTCCCCCGCCCTCACCAGCATCGCGGCCGCCGAGGAGTTGGAGATTTTCCCCGATAACTTTCAACTTCGAACGCTTTTGCCCGGTCTGTTTGTCGTCCCACGTGTCGAGTTGCAAGCGCCCCTCAATCATCACGGGACGGCCTTTCTTGATATACTCCCCGGCAATTTCCGCGGGCCGGCCCCACAGGGTGACGTCGACAAAAGTCGTTTCTTCCCGCTTCTCGCCGCCATCCGTCGAGTAGTAACGGTTGACCGCGAGACCTAGTTCGGTCACCGCAGTGCCCTTCGGCGTGTATTTGACCTCGGGATCACGGGTGCAATTGCCAAGGAGGACGACTCGATTGTAAGAAGCCATGGTGGTCGGGGATCAGGCCGCCTGCGCGACGGGTTTCAGCTTCTGGTAATGTTGCAGATGAATGACCGAGTCGAGCTTCCACTTTGAGTGCAGGGCTTCGATCTGGGCCGGCTCGGCTTGGACGATGAAATTAACGTAATAGCCGGAAGTTTGTTTCCGGCTGACGTAGGCAAAATGACGCTTCTCCAGACGCTGGGTCTGCTCGAGCTCGATCCCTTCGGCCTTGATTTGTTTCTCCACGGTTTCAATCAGGTCATTGACCGATTCCTCTTTCCCTTTGGTGTTGAGCACCAGCAGCACTTCGTAACGTCGTTTGGTCATAATCCTTCTTTATTGAACTCATTCATCGCCGCGGCAAGCCCGTTTTTTAGAATGACGCGAATTGATGAGGCCGCCCGGTCCGTCACCGCGCCCAAAGCCACCCCTTCTTCGGGGGTGAAAGGCGCGAGCACGTAATCGGTCAAAACCATGGGCGGCGGCGGGTTGCCGATCCCCAAGCGCAGACGCGGCACGTCGTCGGTGGCGAAATGCATCAGGACAGACTCCAGTCCGTGGTGGCTTCCCGCACTGCCCGATGGCCGGATGCGCAACCGCCCGAAAGCCAGCGCAACATCGTCAAGCACGACCAAAACGCGCTCATGGGGAATTTTGTAAAAGTCGGCCATGGCCCGCACGGCCAGGCCACTCAAGTTCATGAACGTGGTCGGTTTGAGCAACCAAGCACCCTCCGTGCGGGAGACATCCCCGTCAAAACGCTTCTCCCCGTGAAAGGGTTCAGTGGCCAACGCATCGAGCGCGAGCCAACCGATATTGTGCCGCGTGCGGGCGTAGCGGGCTCCGGGATTGCCCAAACCGACGACCAGCCATGTCGGGGCGCCGGGTTCCATCCGGGGCGCCGTCCTACTTGGACCCTTCCTTGGCCTCGCCTTCCTGCGGCTTCTTCTCCTTGATCACTTCGGGCTCCGAAGGACCGCTTTCGGTCGTCGTGGTATCGTCGGCCACCTTCGGTTCGGAAACGAGGAAAACGGTGACCCCACTATCGGCCAGATACTTCACGCCGGGGATGGCCGGAAGATCACTGATATGCAAAGCGGCGCCCAGACCGAGGCCGCTCACGTCGACGCGGATCGATTCCGGCAGGTCCTTAGGCAGACATTCGACTTCGACCATGCGCACGTTCTGCTCGAGCAGACCGCCACCGGTTTTGACCCCGGCCGATTCGCCGACCGCTTCAATCACCACCTCGGCGACGAGAGTTTCGTTCATCGAGACGGCTTGTAAGTCGATGTGCAGAACAAGGCGGCTGACTGGATGGTGCTGCACCTCGTTGATCAAGGCGAGACGACCGCCGGGTTTGCCACCATCCTCGATTTCGAGGTTGACCAGAATGTTTTCGCCCACCGCGTGCGACAACAAGTTGTCAATGGCACGGCGCTCCACTTGCAAGGGTTGGGGCTCAATCCCGTGGCCGTAAAGAATGGCGGGCACGGCCTTGGTGGCCTTCAATTGTTTAACCGCGTTGCGCCCGAGGGCTGTGCGGGTTGTGGCCTTCAGACTGACTTGGTTCGACATAAGGGGCGGGACTCTAGACTGTTTGCCCGTTGATTTCAAACAAAGAAGTCACGGACTCATCCTCGTGGATCCGTTTGATCCCCTCGCCCAGCAGGCTGGCCACCGAACAAATGGTCAGCGGGCAGCCTTCAAATTTCGGCACCGGCACACTGTCAGTCGCCACCAATTCCTTGATATCCGACTCCCGCAGACGCTCGGCCGCGACGTCGACCAGAACGGCGTGGGAAACCATGGCATAAATATCCTTCGCTCCCGCGGAACGCAGGATGCGCGCCGCGCCGACCAAGGTACCGGCCGTTTCGGTGAGGTCGTCGACCAAGAGAACATTTTTGCCCTCCACTTCGCCGATGACATGCTGGGCCTCGGTTTCGGTCGCGCTGATCCGGCGCTTGACCACGATGGCCAGGCCCGCACCAAGTACCTGCGCGTAGGCCGAAGCCATTTTCACCCCACCCACATCGGGTGAAACAACCACAAGGTCGGGGATCTTTTTTTCCTGCAGGTGCTTGATCAGAATGGGCAAGGCATAAAGATGGTCGACCGGAATGTCGAAAAATCCCTGCAACTGCTGGGCATGCAGGTCCATGGTGAGCAACCGGTTCACGCCGGCGGCCACCAGGAGATTTGCCACCAGCTTCGCCGTGATCGGGACGCGCGGCTGGTCTTTGCGGTCTTGGCGCGCGTAGCCGAAAAATGGAATCACCGCGGTGATGCGCGCCGCGCTGGCCCGTCTCGCCGCATCGACCAGGATGAGCAATTCCATCAAATTCTGGTTGGTCGGCGGGCACGTCGGCTGGATGATGAAAACATCGCGCCCGCGCACGTTCTCGTTGATTTTCACGAACGTCTCTCCGTCCGGAAAAGAGCTCACCGTGGCGTCGCCCAGCGGCACACCGATGTATTCGGCAATGTCCTTGGCCAGTTGCGGGTGCGCCGTGCCGGCAAGGAGTCTCATATCTGCTTTGCCGCGAAACATGGCTTGATATTCCCCGACCGGAGGCCGGTCTTGCAATTGCAAAAAAGGAAAACACGATGAACTATCCGGTCCCGATGCACGCACCTTTACTCCGCCAGCCTGATCCCGCGGAAATTCTCGCCCCGCTTGGCCTGCCCCTCACCCCGGCGGTGTCGGCCTTCGCCCGCGATTTGGCCCCGGCCGACGATGACCGGCTCGAAGAAATGGCGCGCCGCTCGCGGGCCATGACGCGCCGTCACTTTGGCCGGACGGTCCGCCTTTTTGCTCCGCTCTATCTCTCCAACGAGTGCATCAACAGCTGCTCTTACTGCGGCTTTTCCCGCGAAAACGCCATCCTCCGGCTCACGCTCGAAGCCGGGCAGGTCCGGGCCGAGGCCCGCCACCTCGCCGCCCAGGGCTTCCGCAATATTCTTCTCGTCGCAGGCGAACACCCCAAATTTGTCTCCAACGGCTACCTCGAAAAAGTCCTCCGCACCCTGGCCCCGGAAATCCCCTCGCTCTCGATCGAAGTCGCCCCGCTGGAAGCTCCCGATTACCTTCCGCTCGTCCGAGCCGGGGCGGAAGGACTTGTCGTTTATCAGGAAACTTACCACCGCCCGACCTACGCCCGGATACACGTTGCCGGACCGAAAAAGGATTACGATTGGCGGCTGGCTTGCCCGGAACGCGGGCACGCCGCCGGTTTCCGACGCATCGGCATCGGGGTGCTTTTCGGATTGTGGGATTGGCGCGAAGAGGCCATCGCCCTCGCCGCCCATCTTGATCATCTCCTCCGCACCTGCTGGAAAGCCCACTTCACGGTCAGCTTCCCCCGCCTGCGTCCCGCCGCTGGCGACTTCCAACCCGCGCACCCGATCAACGACCGCGATTTTGTCCAACTGCTCTGCGCTTTCCGCCTCCACTTTCCGCGCACCGGCATCGTCTTGAGCACGCGTGAACCTGCCGCGCTGCGCGACGCAGTCGCACCGCTCGGAATCACCATGATGAGCGCCGGCAGCCACACCGAACCCGGCGGTTATACCGGGCTCGGACACGACAACCTCCATCTCACCGTGCGCGGACGGGCCATGGCCTGCGACACTCCGGACGGCGCGCTGGCCACCGAGCAATTCTCCATCTCGGACCAGCGCACCCCGCAGGAAGTCGCGGCACAGCTGCGCGATCTCGGGCTCGAGCCGGTTTGGAAAGATTGGGACCAAGCCATCCTCGCCACGTGAATCTTCACCTCAACGGCAAAGAACGCGGGGTGGACGCCACGAACGTGGAGGCACTGGTCGCGGAACTCGGCCTTCCTCTTGCCGCGACTCTGGTCGAACACAACGGTACCGCACTCCTCCGCTCGGAGTGGCTCAAGACCCAGCTGCAAGATAGAGACCGCCTCGAAATTATCCGCATGGTGGCTGGCGGATAAAGTCAGGGGAACGATCAGGACCTCCTGCGCAGCCAGAGGCTGAGTCCGCCGGCTCCAAGCAAGAGCAAGGCCAAGGAAGAAGGCTCGGGAATAGTCGCCACATAGGGTTGCTCACCTCCCGCCCCGGAATCGATGAAGACACCCATAACGTAGTTTCCGTAGACCGTGTCGACCGACGTCGAGGCACTGCCGGGATAAAACAGCGAAGTCCATTCGACGTTCGTGGCGAATCCGGCGCCGTTGGTGGCGATGAAGCCGAACCACTCGCCGGTGCTCAGCCCATTGGTCGCCTCACCCGACATGCCCCCGACATTGAACCCGCCGTCGACGCCGGTGATCCCTTCGAAGTGGGAAACATCCGCCCCATTGGTGATGACATATTCCGTGAGGCTGGAGAAAATGGTCGAGACAGAGTCGTAGTTGACGATCAGCGCTTTGGTCAAACCGAGCGGCTCCGCCGTGCCCCCGATCATGGTATATGAGGAACTGCCGATCCCGTTTTGCCATACCCCGTAAAGCGTGGTGATGCGGCCGCCGGGTAAGTTGACCATCGAATAATTCGAGCTCACCATGTTGTAGATGAAACCACTACCGGGGATGTTTGCATTGGATCCGGCATTGTTGAAGTTACCGACCACCAAATCACCCATCACGCTGTGGGGAACTGTGTTAGTAACTGTCGTGCCGGCCACCACGTCTCGCCAACCCGATGCCTGCTGTTAAGCCTTGGCTGTTTCCACCACCACCTCGCTGCCTTCAACCCTCAGGGCAACCACCGGGGTTCCGGGCGCGATAAAGTCGCCCTCGCTGCGCGCGCTGACCATTTCGCCGGCGAACTCCGCCCGCCCCACCGGCCGCAACATAGAGACCGCCTTGCCCTTGTCCCCCGCACCCACCGCCAGACGAGCTGCACCGGGTTCATCCATGGTCAGTGACCCCCCGCCCGGCGCGCTCGCCGTCAGGACCAACCGCCGCAACACCGGTATTTTCGGAAAAAATTGCGCGAGGAAAAAGATCGCCACTCCAGCCAGCCCGATGGCCACCCCGAGGTTAGCCAGGGGAAGGAGAAACAAATCGAAGGACGGCCATTCCGGTGCCGTCGGATAATAGTCGACCATGGCCCAGAGCAAGGATCCGAACATCAACAAAGTCCCGACCAAGGCCAGCACCACAATCCCCGGAATAAAGATCAACTCGAGCAAAACAAGGATGACTCCGAGCACAAAAAATGCCGCGACCTCCATCCCGGTCAGCCCGGCGACATAGTGCCCCGCGAAGAAAAGGAGAAAACAAACTCCGGCCAGAACGCCCGGCACCCCGAAGCCGGGCGATTTGAATTCGATGTAAGTGCCGACAATTCCGCCGAGCAGGAACAAGGGCGCCAACATGGTGATGATCAGTGCCGCCCGCTCGAAACCGCTCGGCTCGGCTTCGACCACCGGGCCTTTCAAGCCGGCATCGCGGACCAACTCGGCCACCGATGCCGCAATCCCCTCCGCGAGGAGCGGCTTGCCCTTGATTTTTTCCACCGCCTCCTGTGCGCTCAAGGTGAGCAGTTCGCCGTCTTCCGTGATCACCTTGCCGCCGACCTTCACCCCCTTTTCCTTGTTGATAAAAGCTTCCGCGAGTTCCGGATTGTGGCCACTGTTCTCCGCTGCGCTGCGGAAATAACCGGAATAGTATGACACAATTTTCGCGTTGAGGGTCTCGGGGATTTCCTGTCCCCCGCCCATGACCGGGGCCGCCGCGCCGATCGCGCTGACCGGAGCCATCCAGATATGCTTCGTCCCGAGCGCGATGAGGGCACCGGCCGAACCGGCATTGGGATCGACGTAGGTGTAAGTAGGAGCCTTCACCTTCATCAAAGCCTGCAAAATATCCGTCGCCGCACCCAACTCCCCCCCCGGAGTATCCATATCAAGAATGTAAGCCGAAGCATTGGCCGCCTCGCCCTTTTTGATCACCCGCCGGAGGAAGAAAAATTGCGCTTTGGAGACCTCCCCCTTGAGCGGAATGACCACCACCGCGCCTTCGGGCACCTCCCCGTCGAGTTTCCGCACCTCGGGGAGGGATTCGGCTGGTGACTTGTCCGGCGTGGCAACTTGCGCCCCCGCGAACGGCACCGCAGCAAGGAAGACCAAGAGCAGGAAGAACCTCATGACCCCGATCATCACCGCGCCGGAGCCACCCTCAAGCCCAATCGGGCGAATTCGCGCGCCCCGGGTTGCCCCGTCCGCTAAACTCCGGCCCATGCCCCGCATCGCCGAGGAAAGCATCGAGCGCGTCGCCGCCGCCAGCGACATCGTTGAAATCATCGGCGGCTACTTCCCGCTGAAGCGCGCCGGCTCGAGTTGGCGCGCGCTCTGTCCGTTTCACCGCGAGAAATCCCCGTCTTTCCATGTCAGCCCGCAGAAGCAGGCCTACTACTGCTTCGGCTGCGGCGCCGGAGGCAGCGTCTTCAAGTTCGTCATGGAATATGAACGCATTGACTTCGCCACCGCGGTCCGCCGCCTGGCCCAAAAAGCCGGCGTAACCCTTCTCGAAGATGAAGCCGCACCCGGTGACGACCAGCGCCGCGAATTGCGCCAACGACTCCTCGCGCTGCACAAAACCGCCGCAGACTGGTTCCACGCCAACCTTCTCCGCTCTCCCGCCGGCGCCACCGCCCGCGAGTACCTGAAATCCCGCGAGATCAGCTCCGATATCGCCAAAAATTGGCACATCGGGTATGCGCCCGAGAGCCGCGGCGCCCTGCTCAAACACGCGCGCGCCGCCGGCTTCAAAGACCACGAGTTGCGGGCCAGCGGGCTCTTCCACGGCGGCGAGGACAAACCGTTGGCTGACCGGTTCCGCCAGCGCCTCATGTTCCCCATCCGCAACGACTACGGCGAAGTCATTGCCTTTAGTGGACGCGTCTTGCCCCCTTCCGAAGACCCGGCCAAATACGTCAACTCGCCCGAGACCCCGCTCTTCCGCAAAGGCTCCGCCCTTTTCGGCCTCGACAAAGCACGCCGTCCGCTGGCCGAGGCGGGCCTGGCCATCGTTTGCGAGGGACAACTCGACCTCATCCGCGTCTTCGAGAGCGGTCTCCAAAATGTCGTCGCCCCGCAAGGCACCGCCTTCACCCCGGCCCAAGCCCGCCTGCTCAAACGTTACACCGAGAACGCCGTTCTCTGCTTCGACTCCGACCGCGCCGGACGCACCGCGGTCGAGCGCTCCCTACCCATTTTACTCGCCGCCGGCTTCGGCGTCCGCGTCGCCCCCTTGCCCGCCGGCGAAGACCCTGACTCACTCATCCGCCAGAACGGGGCCGACGCCTTCCGCGCCTTGATCGACCGGGCCCCCGATTATTTCGATTTCTCCCTCGATGAGGCGGCCTCGGGCGGAGAACTGGAAAACCCGCCGGCCAAAGCCGCGCTGATTAGAAAACTGGCCGGCTTTGCCGCCCACCTTCCCGACGCCGTAGCCCGCGAATCCCTCGCCTCACGACTCGGGCCGCGCCTTGCCGTTTCGCCCCAAGCCTTTCTTGCCGCCGTGCCGGCCAAAGCCTCGCTATCCCGGGAGGATGAGCCGGAAGCCGAAAACGATGACCCCCGCGCGACCGAGGAACCGGACCATACCATGCGCCTTCTCCTCCATGCCGCTCTCGGCAGCCTCGAAACACGCCGGTGGCTGGCCGCCCAGAACATCGACATTTTGGCCACCCACCCCGGCGCCGGTCTTCTCCGGCAATGCTTGGCGGCCAACTTTGACCCGGGCGACGCAGCAGCCACCCAAGCCTTCTTGGCGGCCCAGTCCGCTCAGGATCAGTCCGTGCTCGCCGCTCTGCTCATGGGGCGCCCGGCCACGGACCCCGCTGCCATCGCCCGCGACACGCTCCGTACGCTGCACCGGCAGCAACTTGAAGCCCGCCGCACCGCCCTCACCGCGCGGCTTCGCCAATCCGGCCTCCCCCCTGGAGAAGTCGCCGCCTTGCAGGCCGAAGTGGTTGACATCATGGCACAAATGAGTCAGGTTGGCCGGTCGCTCTGACATCATCCCTGCAAGGGGTCCAACGCCGGTCATCTTCCGGCGCGGCGCCCCGAGCGACGAACCGTTCTATGGCCACCAAATCGAAGAAGAAGCCAGCTAAAGTCAAATTCGCAAAGCCCAAAAAGCCGTTACGCAAGCCCGCGCCGAAAAAGGCGAAGCCCGTCACGAAGAAAAAGACCCCGCCGGCTAAGCCTGCCCCGAAGACAACCAAAACGGCGGAGAAAAAACCGGTGGCCAAAGCGCCGGGTAAAGCCAAAGCCGTCCCGACCAAGACAGCCAAAGCTCCCTTCGTCGAAGCTTCGAAAATCAAAGGCGGCGGAGAAAAAACGGCCGCCGCACCGACCGCTGGTAAAAACCGCGCCCGCGCTGCGACCGTCGAGGCGGCGCCTGCCATGAACGTCGACAAATTCATCGCGGACAAAACCCGCGAGTTGGTCAAGCTAAGCAAAGATCAGGGTTACCTCACTTTTGATGACCTCGAAGAAAACCTTCCCGCCGCGGTCAATGATCCGGACGTCATCGACAAAATCATCACCCGGCTCCGCGAAGTTGAAATCGAACTAATCGAGCAAAGCGACATCGATACCGACAAGGCGCCGCGCAAGGAGGAAGAAAAAGAAGAAAAGGCCGAAAAAGAAGACAAATCCGACGGCCGCCTCGATATTCTCGACGATCCCGTCCGCATGTATCTCAAACAGATGGGCCAAGTCCCTCTGCTCACCCGTGAGCAGGAGGTCGAGATTTCCAAACGCATCGAAGACGCCGATGTGCGGGTGCAGGACATCGTCTACCGCATGGGTTTCGTGGCGAGGGGCCATCTCGATCTGGCCCAGAAACTTCTCGACCAACGCGAGCGCTTTGATCGCGTCATCATGGACAAAAAAATCGAAAGCCGTGAGCGCTACATGAAAGCCCTTCCGCGGCTCTGCGCCACGATCAAAACGGCCGCGCAAAAAATCGACCACCAATTTGTCATCATTATCAGGAGTAAAAAGCCCGCCGCCGCGGTTCTGAAAAGTTTCGAAAAAGCCATCTCCAACCTCAGGGCCCACTACCCCAAGTTTTTCTACAAACAGAAGATCACCGACGACTTCGTCCAAGCTGCCGAAGACACCCACCGCACCCTGCTTCACCTCAGCGAAGAGCACTCCCGCCACAGCGCGCGGGCCAAGCGCAGCGGGGAGGCCAAGAAAAAGGCCCAAGAACTGACCAAACGGATCCAGGAACTTTCCCTCCGCGCCTGGATGGTGCCGGACGTCTTCAAGCAGTCCTACGGCGACCTCCGCAAGTGGCACCGCGCCGCCCACCAAGCCAAAACCGAAATGGTCGAGGCCAACCTCCGGTTGGTCATCTCCATTGCCAAGAAATACACCAACCGCGGCCTTTCGTTTCTCGACCTCATCCAAGAAGGGAACATGGGCCTGATGAAAGCGGTCGAAAAATTCGAATACCGCCGCGGTTACAAATTCTCCACCTACGCCACGTGGTGGATCCGCCAGGCCATCACCCGCTCGATCGCCGACCAAGCCCGCACCATCCGTATCCCCGTGCACATGATCGAGACGATCAACAAACTTATCCGCGTGCAGAAACAGCTGGTCCAGGAATACGGACGCGAACCCTCTTCCGACGAGATCGCCGACGAGATCCAGCTCCCCGTCGAGCGCGTCCGCGCCGTCCTCAAAATGGCGCAGACCCCCATTTCTCTCCAGATGCCGGTCGGTGACAGCGACGACACCAGCTTCGGGGATTTCATCGAGGACAAATCCGCCGAAAACCCGGCCGACAGTGCCGCGATCATCCTGCTCAAGGACAAAATCAAAGACGTGCTCGAAAGTCTCACCGACCGGGAACGCAGCGTCCTCGAGCAACGCTTTGGTTTGGTTGACGGCTATCCCCGCACTTTGGAGGAAGTCGGCCGCCAGTTCAAAGTGACCCGCGAACGTATCCGTCAGATCGAAGCCAAAGCCCTCCGCAAAATGCGCCACCCGACCCGCCTGCGCCAGCTGGAAGGCTATCTCGAGCCCCGCGAAGTCTAGGCGTTCCCCGTGTTGTCGCGGCGGCCATGCACGCGGGCCCTGATCTGAGCACCGGACCAAAGGGAATTCCCGCAACCCTCCAACCAAGCCGGGGTTAAAGTTTTTATGGACGACCAAAAACTCTGGCATCTCTTGGGCCGCGCTCCGCTTTCTTCCGCCCCGCCCTTCTTCGCCGCCAAAGTCATCCGGCAGATCGAAGCCAGGGATGAGCGCCGCAGTTGGCTTGCACCCGTCCTCCGCTTGCTCGCCCCCGCCGCCGTCGCCGCCTTAGTCATCGTCGCCATCTTCCCCCGCCCCGCGGTCGAACCGATCGCCGTGGCCGAACTGACCACGCTCGACCTGATGGAAATGCTCAGCCCCGACGACCACGAAACTCTCACCGTCGCCGGCTGGCCCTACAACAACGGGTTTTTGTCCGCGGGCCTCTGATTCGGATTGGTCGCCTCCGGCGACCTGTCTGCGGCTCGAACTGCGTTCTCATCCCACCGGAAAATCTCAAGCCGCCTACGGCGGATTGGCGGAAGGGGTGGGATTGGTCGCCTCCGGCGACCTGTCTGCGGCTCGAACTGCGTTCTCATCCCACCGGAAAATCTCAAGC